>CALZMR010000092.1 GCA_945788575.1 uncultured Woeseiaceae bacterium | reverse complement strand
ACCCAAAATGCCCATGAGCGCCGTCTCGAGCAATACCAGCCGCCCGAGTTTGCCGGGCTTCAGCCCGAGCGACATGACGATGCCGAACTCGTGCGTCCGCTCGAGCACCGACATGAGCTGCGTGTTCAGCACGCTGAACGCGACCAGAATCGCGAGTACTCCGTACATGAAGAATGCGCTCGAGATATCCGCCTGAATGGCCTGCTTGAGGCCGGGTTGCAGGCGCTCCCAGTCGTGCACGACCAGCTCGTCGTCAAGAGTCTCCGCAACGAAGGCGCTGACCCGGGCGTGCCACTCTTCCGCGGCGTCGACGACCGGCGCGTTGACGACGATCTGGTGGCCGCTGCCGTTCATGTAGAAGACGTCGTCGAACAGGCCGATCGGAATCTGTGCGATCGACCGATCCAGGTCGGGGATGCCGCTGTCGAAGATCCCTACGATGTCGACGACCGCAGCCGCGAAGGAACCGTCCCTGCCGCTGCCGAGTATTGTCAGCTCGTCTCCGATATCTACTCTGAGATTGCGTGCAAGCACTTTCCCGATGACGATTTCCGCGGCGTAGGGATCGTCGAGGTATCGTCCCTCCTGCACAAGGCCTGAAAGGCTGGAGACCTTAGGCTCGAAGGCCGGCTCGACGCCGTAGATCGCGATGCCGTAGCTCCGATCCTCGCTCGACGCCAGCACGAACGTCTGCGAGCGAGCGGCTATTGTTTCGCTATTGAGTTCATCGCGAAGCTCGTCGGCGAGTGGCACGATGTTCGCGACCGTCTGCCGCATCTTCTGATCGTCGACGTAATCAGGCGCCTGCACCTGCATGTGACCCGACAACGCTTTGAGCGTGTTGTCGATCATGAGGTCGTACATGCCGAACTGCAGCGACATCATGAACACGAGCAGAGAATTCGAGAACACCATCGCCCCGGTCGTAAGCCAGGTGCGGCGGGGCTGACGCCACAGATTGCGCCAGGCAAGACGGAACGTGATGCTCAAAGCTCCCGTGGATTCCTCAGGTTGGACAGCGTGAACATGCTGTCGGGGACATCGATATCGTATTCGACCGCGAGGACGCGGATCTCGGTCCACTCATCGGGCGTTTCCACTTTGGCCATGCGTTGAACGAGCGCGACGACGCGGCCGCCCATCTCGCCGATCTCGAGCGACTGCAGGGTCTTCACCAATTCACCATCCTGATCGTAGAAGCTGTGCTCGAGGACGACGTTGTCCTCGCGAATCCTCAGCACCTCTCGGCCCCAGACGACTGCCGCATCCTCGTAGGGAATCGACTCGATCTCGTAGACGGTGATGCCGTCGACGACCTCGACGCCGAGCAGCGTGTGCTCGTATTGATCGATGATGTCGTCGGCCTTGGCGATGTCCTTGTTGGAGAAATCCGAACCCATCCAGCTCTGACCCATCATCGAGGACGGGATTTTGATCACGCGATTCACTCTCGGCGAGTAGGTCCACATGCTGTCGTCATCCGTGAGGGTGCCGTTGCCGCGATCCCTTGCCGGCTCCGTGACCCGAACCAGCGACTGCTCATCGCCCTGCGTCCAGGCGCGCATCGTCATCGAGCGCTCCCAGTCCGGCCTGTGGATCACCATCTGAATCTCGGAGTAGGAAGAAACGCCACGCCAGTGGTCCACGGCGTCGCGAATAATCTCGTCCGCATCACGCTCCTGCGCCGGGCCCATTGCGGTCAGCGAAAGAAGCAGGATCGTCAGAATGCGCATACCCATGCCTCGTTGGACCAGGAATTCGACTCAGTATTTCACACGTATAGAGCCCCCGTAACCCGCAAATACCGAGGGGCGGCAACATCTAAGTAACAGCCGCAATAGCGCCCGGCGGCGTATGGAATACACTCGTAGGGGTCTAAGGAGGACAGACCATGTTCACTATCGACGCCATCATGACCACGGACCTGATTACGGTGCCGCCGTCCGCGAGCCTCGCCGAGGCGCGTGGACTCATGCACGACCACCGTGTCCATCATCTTCCCGTCGTTGACGAGAAAGAAGGTCTGGTCGGGCTGCTGACGCTGACGGACGTTCTCGCCGCGAGCGACTCACGGCTGCGCGAAAAAGACAGCCGCCTGCGCGCGAAGGACATCTGCATTGGTGAAGTGATGACCGCCGACGTCGCAACCGTCGACGTTGAGGCGAGTCTGCGCCAGGCGGCGCTGTTCCTCGAGAAACACAAGATCGGCTGTCTGCCCGTCATGAGCGGGGACAAACTGACGGGGATCATCACGGACACCGACTTCGTCGGCGTTGCCATAAATCTTCTCGAGCAGATGGAGGAGACGGAACCCTTTGCCGACGACATAGTCGACATCGACGTCGCGTAACTACTCGTCCGAGGACTTAATGTTCAGCGCATGCTGAGCGTCGCGCTCGGACCCCAGAAGGATCGCGATCCAACCCGTACTCGCGTCGTTCTCGAGCGCGAGTTTCAAGGTCATCGTGAGCGGCACTGACAAGAGCATCCCGACCGGGCCCAGCACCCAGCCCCAGAAGATCAGCCCGACGAAAACCACCAGCGGCGAGATACCCACGCCGTAACCCATCAGACGCGGCTCGATGAAGTTGCCGAACGCAATGTTTATGGCCATGAAACCCGTGAGCGTCGCGATCGCCTGGGGGCCGCCGAGTGACACGAGCGCGAGCAGGATGGCCGGCACGGCGGCAATAATGGAACCGATCGTCGGCACATAATTCAGCAGGAATGCGATCATTCCCCAAAGCAACGGGAAATCCAGGCCGATCGACCAGCACAGCAGCCAAGCCAGGAAACCGGTCGCGAAGCTGACCAGCGTCTTGATGCCGAGGTACCGGCCGAGGTTGTTGATGAACTTGCTCTGCCGCTCGAAGGTGCCTGCCGGGCTGCCAAAGGCCGCATGGACCTTCACCGGAATGCTCGATGCCTCGAGCAGAATGAATATCATCGTAAATACGATCAGGAATACGTTGGTCAGCACGTCTCGCAGCCCGTTCAGAATGCCGGCTATCAGACCCATCGCGAAACCAGGGTCGACCATGTCGCGGATTCCCCGGATAGACTCGTCAGCCCCGAGGTTGTCGATCGCGAATCGCAACGCATTGCCGACGAGATCATCCAGTTGTTGCTGGTATTTGGGCAGTGACGCCGTGAACTCCGCAATCGACGTACCGACGATCGTGCCGACGACGGCCAGAACACCCATGATCATGCTGACGATCATCAGCGCTGCCAGCACCGTGGGGACGCGGTTCTTTTGCAGCCACAGCATCGGCCGCACCGTGATCAGTGCGAGAAACGCGGCGACGAGGAACGGCACGAGCAGGGATTTCGCGGCCTGCATGCCATAGATCACGACCACGATCGCTGCGACGCTGATCAGCGCCGATCCGTTCTTGCTGGTCTTGTCCTTCACGTCGATAATGACTGCCGTTCTGCACCCGCGGCATGATCGTACAACGTACGCCGGCGTGCGGCGAGAATATTAATCACCTGTTGACGTGAAGGAAGGGGCATATGGCCGCCGTAGAATCAGAGATGCTGGAGTTGGGCACGACCGCACCGGAGTTTTCGCTGCCGGACCCGGACGGCACGCTGCACTCAATGGGCCGCGACGCACGCGCATCCCTGGTCATGTTCATTTGCAATCACTGCCCGTTCGTCAAACACGTCCGGGAGCAACTCGCCGCGCTCGGACGCGAATACGGTCCGCAGGGCATCGCGATCTATGCGATCAACAGCAACGACATCGAGACGCACCCCAGCGACGGCCCGATGTACATGAAGGCCGAAGCGGAGACCTGGGGCTACACGTTCCCTTACCTGCTCGATGAGGATCAGTCGATCGCGAAAGCCTACAAGGCTGCCTGCACGCCAGACTTCTTCCTGTTCGACGCCGACCTCAAGCTGGTGTACCGGGGCCAGCTGGACGACAGCAGGCCGGGCAACAAGATGCCCGTGGACGGCGGTGACCTGCGTGCTGCCCTCGACAGCGTTCTGGCAGGCACCGAGGTGTCCCGGGAACAGAAGCCGAGCATCGGCTGTAACATCAAGTGGAAACCGGGCAACGCGCCGGACTATTTCTGACGTGATCACGTAGGTGTCAGTTTATGGCGCCGCCTTCGGGTGATGGGACCGATAGTCCGCGATCGCCTCCTGCAGCGCCTGTGACAGGTCATCGGTATCCCTGCGGTACACGTAGTCCGTGTCCGAGCGCGTGATCACAACGGTGCGACGATTCTGTTGCCGCTGTCCGTCCCATTTGATCAGGACGATGGCGCCGTCGGCCTCCAGTTCTTCGATCTCGGCCAGCCACCGATCAATGCCCATACCACCGCGCTCCTGATTCTCGCCGCCAAGTACGAGCGGGCCGAGACGCTACTCGTTATCGCGTCTCGGCGTATAGAGCTCGGCCTCTTCCTCGGTTATCTGCTCGATTCGTACACGCCAGCGCGCCAGCGACGAGCTGATCCGGAGCTGGTAGACACCGCCCTCCTGAAAAAGCTTCACACCGTTGCCGCGACGCTGCGTGCGCAGCACACGACCAACGTGGCGCCCGCCTCGCGCTTCGACGAGGTCGATCTCCAGCGCGAGCATCGCCGAGTAGTCTCCGTCGAGTCGCCAGTCGAGCAGCCAGGGGCCTTCGACCGAGAATTCCGCGGTCACGGCGTTGCCGGTGCCGCTGAATTCGCGCACGAGGTTCTTGGCGCTCGCGAGCGGCGCGAACAGCATCACCATGAGTGCGATTATCAGTGTCCGTTTCATTCGTCTTCCTCGTCAGAGCGGCGATTTTACCGTACCTCCGACACCGAATCCCGCTCAGGGTTCAGCAATCGCCCGGCAGCGAAGCAATCCACTCGCTGACGAGGGCGACGCCTTCGGCGTGCACCGTGCTTCTGCCGAGCTCCGGCATCGCAATCGCCGGATCTGTGTGTTGCATGCGATAGACCATGATCGACTCGTCCGGGCGCCCGGGGTAGATGTCCCATGGTCGATCGCCGCTGCCGCGGCCGACCGCGACCGGCGGCTTGCAGATTCCGTAGTTTCGATCCACGACAGCCTCGAGCGCGAGATCGAGCGCGGATGTATCCGCCGCGCCTCTCGCGTTGTGACAGTGCGCGCAGTTGGCGTCCAGGTAGGCGCGCGCCCTTGCATCGAGAGAAGCGTCAAGCGGGTCGGACCAGACTACCCCCTGCGGCGGCGAGTCCGGCAGCCCGTGCAGCATCCCGCGCGACTCCCAGTCCGCGAGCTGGTTTTCGACGCCGCCGTACCGCCGATTGAGTTGCCAGGCACTCGGGCCAATCGGTTCGATCTGTTTGGCGGTGTGATTGGTGACGTGGCACCCCGAACACTGATTCGCGTCCGGTACGACGTAGACGAAGGAATCACCGCCATCGTCGAACTCGGCCTCGAACTCGATCTCGCGCACGTCGCCGGCGATCTCCAGGTACGCCTCGGTCTGCTCCCCATTCCACACGTACGGCAGCGCGCGCCAGCCCTCTTCGTAGCGGATCAGTAGTCGCGTCTCAACCAGCACGTATTCGTCCAGGCTTAGGCGACCGCCTGCATCGAGCGTCGATTCGCTGGCGACCCTCATCACCTCTGCTCCCGTGTCCGCGCGTGCATAGTGAAACGTCTTGCTCAGGATGGTGCCGACGGGAAAGTCCATCGGCCCATCTGCTCGGTAGGTGGCACTTAGGCCTTCCGGCAACCAGACAGTGCGCAGCTTTAGCGCATAGTCACTGAACAGGGGCGTGTTGATGCCATAGGCAACGACCGAGCCGTTGACTTCGAAGAATTTCCCGTTGGCGGCGGCGACGCCCCATTCGCTGAGGGTCGCCGGCGGGGCGTCCTCAGGGTGCAACGTGACTGGCACGACAGCCTGTCCGCATGCCGCAAGCATGGCCGCCGCACACAGCGGCAGGGTGCGTTTAAGGACCGCTCTGGAGAAGCGCATCGAGCTCGACCGCGGCGAGCTGTGGGTGAGCGCAGTCGTGAGCGTCGGATCCGACGACCACGTTCTCGCTGTCGTTACTGAGATCAACGTTCAGCACTTCCGCGCCCTCGTTATCGACGCAGATCGCATACTCGGGCAGCAGGTTCCCGGCATCGTCGGTCTTCTCCGGGTTCACCCAGCCGTCCCACAGAATGTCGGGGAAGCTGCCATTGAAACCGAACACAGCAACCTTCAGGGCCTTGAGGTCGAGTCCGTCCGGCGAGCTCCCGCCGCCGGAGAACTCATTGCCGTAGATGTAGATCGATTCGGGATAGGGATCGTACGAATCCGCCATTTCGCGGTCGCCCTGATAGCCGGTCGCGAAGTAGCTGGAGATGATGATGTTCGCCGTATCGTTGTCTGCAATTCGATTGCCGAAAATCTCGACACGATCGTTCGAATTGATAACTATGGCCGGGACGCTGCAGGTCCGGCATGTTGAAGACGAGTATGCCGCCTGTGTTATTGGTCGCGCTGTTGCCGTATACGTCGGCGTTAATCGTATTTTCGATCTCGATGCCGGCGACGTTGTACTCGGCTCGATTATTCCTGACGATGACATTGTCCGACTGGCCGACGTAGATGCCGGCATCCGACGCCGCGATGGCGACGCACTCTTCAATGAGGACGTTCTCCGCCTGTACCGGATAGATGCCGTAAGCCCCGTTGGTCTCGTCAGGGCCGTTCGTCCATTCGGTTCGCACGCGGCGAATTACGATGTTGCGCCCCTCGTTGATCTTGAGTCCGTCGCCGGCGGCGTCCTCGATCGCCAGGTCCTGGATCGTGAAGTCGCTGGCATTGACGAGCAGGCCCTCGGCACCCTGAACCTGATTGCTGAACGACAGGATCGTGCGATCCATGCCCTCGCCTTGCAGCGTAACGCCGGACACGTTGAGCGACAGGCCGCGGTTGATCTCGTGGACCCCGGCGGGAATCGTGATTACGTCGCCGGGCTGCGCCATGATCAGCTGAGTCTGCAGCTGCTTCTGGAATTCGCTTGGCTCGAGCGACGTCTGCTCCGCCGAGTCTCGCGAACAGGCGGCAAACGCGATCATTGCCGCGCACAGAATCGCGGTTCGCACGGTGTTCCCCTTCGTCCCCACCAGCCCGACTATAGCAAAGCCACCCTCTTCGAAGCCGCGACCGGCGGCGGTCTGAATGGAGACAGCGGGTGCGCCGGGACGACCTCGGCTAGAATCGCGGTCATGAGAATCACTACGCTCGCGATACTGGCTGCCAGCCTTATCGGTTGCGGCGGCGGTGGCGGCTCCTCGGGAGCACCTCCGCCTCCACCTCCTCCACCGCCGCCATCGGGGACCTCGATCGCGGATATCCAGGGCAGCGGCGACGTCTCGCCGCTCGACGGCCAGACGGTAACGGTGACGGGCATCGTGACCGGCGACTTCCAGGACGGTGACGCCAACACCGCGAACAGCCTGAGCGGTTTCTATCTGCAGAGCGAGACGCCGGATTCAGATCCCGCCACATCGGACGCCGTGTTCGTATTTGACGGTAACGCTCCCGCGATTGACGTGAATGTCGGCGACCGCGTCGAAGTCTCTGGCGAGGTCGACGAGTTCTTCGGTGAGACGCAGATCAGCGCGAGCAATGTCAGCGTGACAGGCAGCGGTTCGATTCAGCCGGTCGATCTGGTGCTGCCGGCAGCCAGCGCGGTTAGCAATTCGGATGGTGTGCTGGTCGCGAATCTCGAAGCGTACGAAGGCATGCTGGTTCGTTTCGGCCAGTCGATGTCGGTCATCGAGCTATACAACCTGCAACGATTCGGGGAAATGATGCTGTACGAAGGCGGCAGGCCCTGGCAATTCACGGACGTTTTCGCTGCGGATGTCGCCGGCTTCGCACAATGGCAGGACGACGTTGCGCGGTCGCGCATTCTGCTCGACGACGGCCAGCGCGCACAGAACGTCTCGCCGATTCGCTTCCTCGACGCGGGCACGCCGCCGAATGATGTCATTCGGCTGGGCGATACGATTACCGGGCTGACAGGCAACCTACGCTACTCGCGCGGCAGCGGCTCACAAGGCACCGAAACATGGCGACTGATGCCCACGGTGCAGCCGGCATTTCAATCGGTGAATCCAAGACCGGGTGCCCCTGTCGTCAACGGCGAGCTTCGAATCGCGAGCTTCAATGTCCTGAACTTCTTTTCGACGATCGACAACGGCCAGGACGACTGCGGCCCGTCGGGAGATCTCGGCTGCCGAGGCGCGGACAGCGCGGAGGAATTCAATCGCCAGCTCGAGAAGACCGTGACCGCGCTTGTGCTCATCGACGCAGACATCGTCGGACTCATTGAGATCGAGAACAACGCGCAAGCCTCGCTCGATACGCTGGTCACCGCGCTCAACGGCCGCGTCGGCGCGGGCACGTATGCATTCATCGACACCGCGCAAGAACCGCCCGGCGCTGGCACAGACATTCACGCAGGCAAGCGACGGCGAATCGCTGACCGTTGTCGTCAACCACCTGAAGTCCAAGGGCTCGAGCTGCGACGACGTCGGCGACCCGAACCTCAATGACGGTCAGGGCAACTGCAACCAGACGCGAACCGACGCGGCTGCCGCGATCGTCGACTGGCTTGCGACCGATCCGACGCTGAGCGGCGATGGCGACTTCCTCATCATCGGCGACATGAACGCATACCTGCAGGAAGACCCCAACGAAGTCTTCTGGAATGCTGGCTATACGAACCTCGCCGAATGGTCCAACCGAACATCCTACTCGTACGTCTTCGACGGCCAGACCGGCACGCTCGACCACGCGTTCGCGAGTTCGTCGCTGCTGCCTCAGGTTGCCGACTCCGTCGAATGGCACATTAACGCGGACGAAGCGCCGGCCCGAGACTACAACCTCGACTTCGGCCGTGACGCGGGCATCTTCGACGGCAGCACACCATATCGCGCCTCGGACCACGATCCGGTCATCATCGGCATCGATCTGAACTGAGCCGACGGTCGGATACGACCATTGCGTGGCATCGATCTTAAATTAAGTATTGACTTAATTAAGTATTTCCTTATTATACTGGCATGGACGCTTTTGCCGCACTCGCCGACCGGACCCGACGCAACATCGTCGAGGCCCTGGCCTCCGGAGAACAAAGCTTCGGCGAACTGGCCGTTCGCTTCGAAATGAGCCGGCCGGCTGTCTCACAGCACCTCAAGATCCTGAGAGAGGCCGGTCTGGTCAGCGCTCGTGCGGAGGCGCAAAGGCGCATTTACCGACTCGACGACGATGCGCTCGGTGACATCGAGCGCTGGTTGGATCGGGTCAGGCAATTCTGGAACCCGCGGCTCGATGAGCTCGAACGGGTCCTCAAGAGGGAGGATCGTGAAGATGAATGACTATGGCCAACTGATCGACGAATCGAGCGTGCAGTTCGTGCGGATGCTTCCCGGACCGATCGAACGTGTCTGGGACTACCTGACGGTCGGCGAAAAGCGTGCCCGCTGGCTGTGCGGAGGGGACACCGAACCAACCGTCGGCGGCCGCATTGAGCTCAAGTTTCATAACGCAACGATTACCACGGCCGACGATCAGCCGCCCGACAAGTACCGCGATATGAACGGCCCGGTCGAATACTCCGGCACGGTCACCGCTTGGGAACCGCCAAACGTGCTAGCGCACACATGGCGTATAGAGGGCCAGGAATCCGAGGTTCGCTACGAACTCGAAGCCGCCGGTGAGCAGGTCCGGCTCACGCTGACCCACCGGAAGATGGCCAATGCCGAGGAACTGGCTGGTGCCTGCGGCGGCTGGCACGTCCACCTCGCCATTCTGGCGGCCGTGCTGGAAGGCAGCGAGCCACCGCCGTTTTGGGCCACTCATATCGCGATCGAAGACCGCTATCGGGAACAAATAGGGCTCTGATATAGTCTGTCGCACTATGCGACCGACGATCCTGACCTTGCTGCGAGGCTCCCGCGCTGCCCTATGGGCAGCGCTGGCAGCGCTCGCACTGTTTCAGGCCGCATTCGCGGGCCATACGTCGCAGCATGTTTTCGAGGATCTCGGCGAGAACTGCGAGTTCTGCCTCAAGCTGGATGAAACGAAGGCCTCCTTCGCAGACAGCGGCTCGGACGCGCCGCTTCAGCATTCGGCTGCAACGCACGACCCTCTGACCGACACCGAGAACTCGGCCTGCCCCGCAGGTTCGACGCGCATCCGCGCACCTCCTTTCGCCTGAATCGGCACGACCCCTGGCGCAAGCCCCGCCGGTGCATCCGGCAACCCGCTGTTGATTCAGTATGAAAGGAACGATTGATGAAGACCCGAATTCCGGCCGCCGGCATCTTTGCCGCCGCCTGTCTTGTCTGCGGTGCGGCGCACGCGGATGAGCAAGACACCGCGCACGAACACGAACACGACGAGCATTACGCTGTAGACGAAGTCATCGTCCGGTCGGCGCCACTTGAACGCACCGTCGAGCAGCTTGTACAGCCCACATCGGTCCTGAGCGGCGACCTCCTCGAGCGCAGTCAGTCATCGAGCATCGGCGAAACCCTGGCGAACCAACTCGGCGTCAGCGCGAGTTACTTCGGCCCGGTCTCCTCCCGGCCGGTGATTCGCGGCCAGTTCGGCGAGCGGGTCCGCGTCCTGACCAACGGCCTGGACGCGCTCGACGCCTCCGCGCTGTCTGAAGACCATGCAATCGGGCTCGACTCGATTCTGGCCGAGCGCATCGAGATCGTACGTGGACCGGCGACGCTGCTCTACGGCAGCGGAGCCTCCGGCGGCCTGGTCAACGTCGTTGACTCGCGCATTCGCGAGGGTGCGCCCGAGCCCGGCTTCAGCGGCACCGTCGCCCTTGGCTCCGACTCCGCCGTGGGCAGAGAATCTGCTGCGGTCCGGTTCGACTACGGCCTCGACGTCATCACGCTGCACGCGGACTACTTCCGTCGCGACACCGACAACGTCGAAATACCCGGGTTCGCCGAGTCCGCGGCGCTGCGCGCGCTGGAAGCCGCGGAAGGTGAAGAAGGTGAAGAGGCCTTCGGATTCATCGAAAACTCCGACGGCTCCACCGAAGGCGGCGCTGCATCGATTTCCATCGGCGACGAGGATAGCTGGGTCGGTTTCTCGGTCAGCCGCTTCCAGAATGACTATGGCGTGCCCGGGGCACATGCGCATGAAGAGGAAAGCGGTGGCGCGGCAGAAGAGGACGAGATCATTCGTATCAATCTCGACCAGACGCGCTATGACGTTCGCGCGGGGCTGGCGTTCGACGGCCTTTTTGAATCCGTCGATTTCCGACTCTCGCGCAACGACTATCAGCACGTCGAACTCGAAGGCAGTGAAATCGGCACCCAGTTCGACACCCGGGCGACGGACCTGCGCATGCAGTTCACGCACGCAAAATGGGGCGCGCTCGAGGGTGCGGTTGGCCTGCAGTACAAGGCGATCGATTTCGTGGCCATTGGTGACGAGGCATTCGTGCCGCCGTCCGATACGACCCAACTCGGCGCTTTCGCGTTCGAGGAGTTCGCCGCCAGCGACCGGCTGCGGATACAGTTGAGCGGGCGCGCGGAACACCAGGAAATCACCTCAAGCGGCCTCGAGAGTTACGGCGACTGGGCATTTGGCGCGTCGCTCGGCGCGATATTCGACATCGACGACTCACTGAGTATCGCCGCGAATTACGGCCTCTCGGAGCGGCATCCGAATTCGACGGAACTCTATGCGGACGGCCCGCATCTGGCGGTGCAGCGATTCGAGCGGGGCTCAGTGACGCTCGGCAACGGACTCTTCGAGACAGAGACCTCGGCACACCTCGACGTCACGCTTCGAGGTGAATTCGACGCAGTGCATTTTTCGCTGACCGGGTTTACGAATTCAGTGAACGACTACATCCTTCTTCGACCCACCGCGGACATCGACGATGGGCTGCAGGTGTTCGAGTTCGAACAAACGGATGTGGATTTCTATGGTTTCGAGCTGGAGTTTCTAATCGACCTCATGGACAACGACTTCGGTCATGTCCATGCGCGCCTGACGAGCGACTACGTGCTCGGTGAGGAGAGCGATAGCGGCAGCTACCTGCCGCGGCTGACGCCGCTGCGCTACGGCGCCGCTCTGCATCTCGTTGCGGACCGATTCGAGGCTTCCCTGGAGGCAATGTTTCACGACACGCAGAACAAGATCGCGGTCAACGAGCTTCCCACCGACAGCTACATGCTCGTCAACGCAGAGATCAGCACGCAGCTGATCAACGACTCGATGCTGCTGTTCCTGCGAGGCACGAACCTGGGCGACGAGGATGCCCGGCGGCACACCTCACCGCTCAAGGAGTTCGCGCCGCTGCCGGGCCGCTCGGTGCAGGCCGGTCTGCGCTGGGATTTCTGATCTGAATGCCCGGCGCCGCAGGCGCCGGGCTGTTCGCTACATTGGCTTGACGAACTTCAGCGTCATGCGATTGGATTCGCCGACCGTCTCGTATTGCGCGCGCAGTTCGGGATCCTCGCCGCTCGTCGCCAGAGACGGCGGAAGCCGCCAGACGATATCTTCCTCACTCGGCTGATCGGCGGGATTCTGGTTGATGTCCGATTCGGCGACGAATTCGAAGCCAGCCGCCTCGATTGTCGCGATCAGCCACTCCTTCTTGAGGTAGCCGTGAGAGCCATCCGCGAACTCGTCCGACATATCGGGGCGGGCTTCATGCTGAACGACGCCAAAGGTGCCGCCAGGCTTCAGCACGTTGTAGGCATCGGCGAGCGCTGTCGTCAGGAACTCATCCACTCCGGCATTCTCGAAGCGCGCCAGATTGTGCAACACACGCGGGAAGAAGACCACGTCCGCCGTACCGGCGAGTTCCTCCGGCATCGAGCCGAAAACGAATGCGCCGAGCTCAGCGCCGTCCTCGCCGCGCCATTCTTCGGCGCCGGCGGGCCAATCGGTGGTCCACGTGCTCATGCGCTCGATGAATTCGGGCGTGCCGAAGTTGAACAGCGGCCACATCTCCATCTGGTAGTTCGCGCCGATTACACGGCCTTCACTGCCCAGATACGGCAACAGCACTTTGGTGTACCAACCGCCACCCGGCAGTCCTTCGACGACAATCATCCCCGGCTCGATGCCGACGAATTCAATCGTCTCCTGCGGATGACGGTACTGGTAGCGCGCCTGCATGTCCTCCGGCTGAGCGGCCAGGACAGCAACCAGGCGGTCAGGCTGCATTTCTTCGGCGGTCTCGGTGGCGTCGGCTACCGGTTCCGAACTTTCTTCGGCCGCCTGCTGGCAACCCGCGAGGGCAAGCGCCGCGAACAGAATCAGAAATAGTCGCATTCTTCGAACCCCTTTATGTCGTGGTGGGCGCTGATTATCGACGCCTGGATGCCGGGCGACAAGCGATCATTCGAGAGACTGCAGATGCGTGACCAGATCGCTGCGGAGCGCATCCATGCTGCGTTCGATCTCCGCCAGTGCCTCCGCGTGATCGCAGTCATCGCGGCGCACGATGCAGCTCCAGTTGTCTTCCCACGCGTCGTGCAGCGCCTGCGCGCGCGCCGGTATCGGGCCGTCGATGACGACGGAAATGCCGCGGATCATGTCGACGACGGCCCAGCCTTTGCGCGGGTTGCCTTTGTCCTCGAAGTCCCGGTCGTAATAGATGTAATCGACGATCTGATGCAGCTCGCCGAGCTCGAGCAGGAGCTCGAACGACGCCCAGCGTTGATTGCGATTGCCTTCACTCGCCTCATTGCGCCAGGTGTTGTAGCCGAGGCTGGTGATGGCGACCACCAGACTGATCAACGCGACGGCATTGCGACGGACTTGTTCGAGGATGCTTGGCGAGGCCATAAATGGTCTTCTATCTTCGCAGGTTCGGTTACAAAGACCCGCCGGGTCAGGTTTTTGTTTCGGCGGCGAGTACCGCGGGCCAGAGTGTCTCCTCGCCACGGCTTCTGAGCCAGAGCAGCCAGACAACGCACAGCATGCCCGCCGCTGCGACACCCGCGAGGAAAAGGAAGTAGTTCTGAAATCCGACGATACCCGGATTCGCATCGAGAATGCGTCCCGTGATCGGCGCGAAGAAGATTTCCGGCGTATAGCCGATGAACGAGACCATGCCGGTGGCGGCGCCGGTGTACCAGATCGGCGTCCGATTCTCCTCGAGCAGCGCGAAGTACACGCCGCGCAAGGCAAATACCGCAGCGAGCGTCACGAATGCGTTCAGATAGATGAGAGCCAGACTGCTGGCACCCAGCTTCGACAGCGGCAGGTAGGTGACCAACAATATGGCGAAGACGACGAAGATCGACTTCGCGGCATTGAAACGGTCGGCAATCAGACCGGCACCAATCGCTGCAAAAGGCCGGATGTACGCCGCCCAGGTCGCGATTTTGGCCGATTCGACCTCATCCATGCCGAGCACCTGCTCAGCATACAGCGCGTAGTTGTCCAGACCTTTGTAACCGCAGTACGCGCAGATGATGATCGCGGCCTGCGCCCAGACGACGGGGCGGCCAATAACGGCCATCATGCCGTCGAGAGGATTTGAGCGAACCGCCTTTACTTGCTTCTGATCCGGAATGAGGAACCAGCACATTGCCGCGGCGATGAACGAAACCCCGACGTACACGAAAACGACGGACTGAAACGCTGCACGGCGTTCACCGTCGGTGGCAAGTGTCGCATCGTCCGGCATCAATACCGCGAACAGCCAGACAGCGCCGGCTGCGACGGTCGCGGCTACGAATCCACGACCGGCCTCGAGCAACCCGAACGCCATGCCCTGCTCGTTCGCGCCACCCCAGTCCCGCGCTGCGCGAATCAACGCGCCCCAGAACAGGAAGATCGTCGAAATACCGAAGAAGCCGTAAAGCGCCGCCATGCCCCACGCGCCGGGGATCGTGGCCATGTAGAGGCCGCCAAGCGCCGTTGCGACCAGCGATGCCGTCAGGAGTGCTTTCGCCGAGAAGCGATCGGCGAGCGCGCCGCCCGGGAAGTAACAGAGCATGGCAAGAACGCCATAGACCGCGAACAGGTCACCGAGCTGAGTATTCGTGAATCCGAAGACGTCGAGAAACGTCGGCCGAAAGAAGCGAGACGTGTGGAACGGCAGGCCGAACACCATCTCGCCAGCGACGATCAACGTTACGATCAGTAGGATCCGAGGCAACACGGACTCCGGTGCGGCGCGGTGAGGCGAGTATACGCGACAGGTCGGAAAGAATTCGTCGCCGAAATGGTTGACTCGTCTATGCTGAAGGAAGGACGTCTTGGGTGATGCAAACTAAGATTCGAAACGGTATCGGACTTTTGGCGCTTGTCGCGTTGTCGGCATGCGCCGCTCAGAGTACACCTGAGCGGCGGGCCAATGCGGCCGAACAATGTCCTCCTACAGAGACGCTGACCTGCGAGCGATTCGCAGGTGAAAACTACAATTGCTCCTGCGAGCGGGGCAGCAATCTACGAGATATCCTGGATCCTTACGCAACGCGCTAGGTCCTCAGCCGATAGCCAGTGGTGAAGATCCAGCGCACGACGAAAAGACACGCGAGCAGGAACGAAATCGTCATCCCCAGACTCAGCGCCACGCTGACGTCGGCGTTCTCGTAGAAGCTCCAGCGCATTCCGCTGATCAGGTACACCACCGGATTGAACAGGCTGATCGTCTGCCAGGTCTCCGGCAGCATGCTTATTGAATAGAACGTTCCGCCCAGGAAGGTCAGCGGCATGATCACGAGGATCGGCACGATCGTGAGCTTCTCCCAGCCGTCAGCCCATATCCCGAGAATGAAACCGAACAGGCAAAAGGCAATCGACGTCAACACGAGGAACAGTAACGCGACCAGCGGATACGCGAGATCGATATCCACGAAGAAATTCGCGGTGATGAATATGATCGAGCCGATGAGCACTGACTTCGTGGCCGCCGCTCCTACGTAACCGATCATGACCTCGACCCATGAGACCGGCGCTGACAGGACTTCGAAGATCGTGCCGGTGAAGCGCGGGAAATAAATCGCGAACGACGAGTTCGAAATGCTCTCGGTCATGATCGACAGCATGATGAGTCCGGGCACAATGAAGGCGCCGTAGCTCACGCCGTCGATCTCCGTGATCCTGGAACCGATCGCCGCCCCGAAGATGACGAAGTACAGCGACGTCGACAGTACGGGCGCGACGATGCTCTGCACCGCCGTGCGGAACATGCGCGCCATCTCGTACTTGTAGATGGACTTGATCGCCTGGAAATTCATGCCGGCCTCTTAACCAGGTCCACGAATATCTCCTCGAGGGAGCTCTGCGACGTATTGAGATCGTTGAAACGAATGCCCTCCGCCTGCAGCGAGGCGAGCAGCGCCGTAATACCAGTATGTTCTTCCTTGGTGTCGTAGTGGTAGGTGAGTTCGCTGCCGTCGTCGCTCAGCACGACGCGATACCCGTCCAGCCCCGGCGGCACGCCGGGCAACGGCTCGGACAAGTGCAGCGTCAGTTCCTTCTTGCCGAGTTCCCGCATCAGTGTGTTCTTGTCCTGTACCAGGATGATCTCGCCGTGATTGATGACACCGACGCGGTCGGCCATCTCCTCGGCCTCTTCGATGTAGTGTGTCGTAAGGATGACGGTCACACCCGACTCGCGAAGCTCGCGCACGACGTTCCACATGTCCTGCCGAAGTTCGACGTCGACCCCGGCGGTCGGCTCGTCGAGAAACAGCAGTTCGGGCTCGTGCGAAAGCGCCTTGGCGATCAGGACACGTCGCTTCATGCCACCCGACAATTCGATGATCCTGGCGTCACGCTTGTCCCATAGCGATAAGGATCGCAGCACTTTCTCGACATGCTCCGGATTCGGCGGCTTGCCGAACAGACCGCGGCTGAAGCTCGCCGTCTTCCAGACGGTCTCGAACGTCTCCACGGGCAGTTCCTGGGGCACGAGACCGATTATCGAGCGCGTCTTGCGAAAGTCGCGCACGATGTCGTGGCCGTCGACGAGCGCGGTACCGTAGGTCGGGTTGACCATGCCGCAGACGATGTTGATCAGCGTGGTCTTGCCTGCCCCGTTCGGGCCTAGTAGCCCGAATATTTCACCGCGCTCGATCTCGAGGTCGACGTCCTTGAGCGCCACGACGCCGCCGGCGTAGGTCTTGCCGAGCTGACGGACTGATAGGATGGAAGACATGGCGCCGATACTACGCGAAACACCGGTTCTCCAATAAGCAGATGCGAGCTCTGATCCTCATCCTGGCTGCAGTTGCTGTCGTCGTCGTGACCTTCTTGTGGCTCAACCGGCCACAGCGTGTCCAGGTCGATACCAGCCCACCCGCCGGATTTCCGGCCGAAGGCTTCTCGCACGCTTCGTTCGAGTCGCTGCTAATTCGTCGGGTATCCGCTGACGGCGAAGTCGACTATCAGGGCTGGCACGCCGACGCTGACGATCGCGCCGCACTCAACGCCTACCTCACGGCGGTTGGCCGCTACAGTCCGGTCGCGACGCCGGAACGATTTCCGACCGATCAGGACGCCCTTGCGTACTGGATGTATTCATACAACGCGTGGGTCATCTACAGCGTCCTCGAGAACTGGCCGATCAACAGCGTCACCGACGTTCGCGCCCCGCTGGAGGTCGTCCGCGGGCTCGGCTTTTTCTATCGCCAGCGATTCCTGTTTGGCGGCGAGTACCTGAGTCTGCTCACGGTCGAGAACGAGCGGATTCGCAAGCGTTTCCGCGATCCGCGCATTCACTTCGTGCTCAACTGCGGCAGCGAGAGTTGTCCGGTTATTCGACCTGAGTTACCGACCGGTGAGGCTCTGGAAGTCCTGCTCGATCAGGCGACACACGACTTCCTGGTCGACCGCCGCAACGTTGAGATCGACGCATCCGACAGACAGATTCGGCTGTCCGCGATCTTCCGCATGTATC
>CALZMR010000091.1 GCA_945788575.1 uncultured Woeseiaceae bacterium | reverse complement strand
AGAGCCGCTCGGGGAACACGATCTCCGCCACGGGTGCCATCTACGCGGTACGTAGCGAGCTCTTCCGTCCAGTGCCCGAGGGAGTGACCGACGACTTCGTCACCTCCACCGCCGTCATCGCGCAGGGGCGGCGCCTGGTCTTCGTGCCGGAAGCCATCGCCCGGGAACCCGTGGCGGACTCGACGGGCCGGGAGTTCGGTCGTCTCGTCCTAAGGACTTTCGCCGATGGAACTCGCTTGACCCTGAGCGATGTCGCGACGATCAACGACGGTTTCGTCGAGACCGAAGGCTTCGGTCATTTCGATGGCAATCGGACCGCCACGCTGAGAATTCTGGCGTCCGGGCAGCAGAATGAACTGCAGACGGCCGATGCCGTCCGCGAATACATCGATGAGAAGCAGGAATTGTTGCCCGAGGGCATCAATCTGGATATTTGGGTCGACCGGTCGCACTACCTCAAAGGCCGGCTCGAAATGATGAGCAAGAACATGTGGCAGGGCGCGCTGCTCGTGTTCATCGTGCTGTCGCTGTTCCTGCGCATGAAGGTGGCGTTCTGGGTGGTTATCGGTATCCCCATAACCTTCCTTGGCGCACTTTGGCTGATGCCCCATAGCCCGTGGCCGGTCACGATCAACATGATCAGCCTGTTCGGCTTTATCGTCGTGCTCGGCATTGTCGTCGACGACGCGATCATAATAGGCGAGAGCGCCTATACGAAGATGAGAGCGGACGGGCATACGCTCGATAATGTCATCAAGGGCGCCAGGCGGGTTGCGGTTCCCGCGACGTTTGGCGTCCTTACTACGATGGCCGCGTTCGCGCCTATGCTGTTCGTCGGCGGCATCGTCGGGCCGTTCTTCGAAGCATTGTCGATGGTCGTCATCCTGTGCCTGATGTTCTCTCTGGTCGAATCGAAACTGATCCTGCCGGCGCATCTCGTGCATGCGAAGATCAAGCCGATCGACGAAGAAGATCTGTTCAATCCGCAGCGCAAGGTTCGCTGGCGTGAATGGGTCCCTCGCTTCTTCCTCCGGATTCAACGCCGAGTTCAGCATGGTCTTCAGCATGTCATTCATAGCTGGTACGAACCTGCGGTCGAGAAGGCCGTCGATAATCGCGGCGTGACCGTGGCGCTGTTCCTGGCGTCGATGATCATAACCATCGGTCTGCTGGGCGGGGGCGTAGTCCGCTTCGTGTTGTTCCCCGACGTTCCCGGCGATTTCATCCGTGCCGAACTCGATATGCAGACCGGGACCTCGCCCGATATTCGCAACGAAGTCCTCGCGCATCTCGAGACCTCGATCATCGAGCTCAACGAGGAGTATGTCGCCGAGAATCCCGATTCCCTGCCGATGATCAACCACGTTGGTGCCTTTACGCGTGGCGAAACCGGCGCAATCCTGTTCGTCGAAATGCCCTTGTCGACGGATCGCCCCTTCGAAGGCGAAGCGATTAGTGACATGTGGCGCGAGCGCGTCGGCGAGGTGGCCGGCGTGCGCGAGCTGACATTTTCAGGTGCAGACAACGTGGGTGGCGGTGCACCGCTCAGTTTCCGGCTGAGCGGTACCAACTACGAAAATCTCGAAGCGGCGGCCGCTGAATTGGAAGGCAGGCTCGCGGACTTCGCGGGGGTCTTCGATATTCGAAACTCCTCGGCCGACGGTGGTCAGGAGATCCGGTTGCGAATCAAGCCCGAGGCCGAGGCGCTCGGACTGACGATGACTTCGCTGGGCCGGCAGGTACGCCAGGCGTTCTATGGCGAGGAAGCCCAACGAATCCAACGCGGCCAGAACGAGCTCAAAGTCATGGTGCGTTATCCGCGAGAGGACCGCCGCTCCGTCGCCGACCTCGCCAACATGCGTATCCGCACGCCGAGTGGTGACGAGGTGCCGTTCGAGTCGGTTGCCGAGATGTCCTTCGGCGAAGGGTACTCGACTATCAGCCGCCTGAATCGTGAGCGAACGGTGACCGTATCTGCCGATATCGATCCGGAGCAGGTCGAGCCGCGCGAAATCATCCAGGATATCACCGAAGACTACGTGCCGGATCTGCTGGCGCGATATCCGGGTGTCAGCTACGGGCTTGAGGGCGCGAGTCAGGAAGAGCAGAACTTCATTCGGAATTTGCTCGTGGCATCTGTGGCCGCTTTGTTCCTAATCTACGCGCTCATAGCGATACCGCTGCACTCATACAGTCAGCCGCTCGTCATCATGTCCGTCATTCCGTTCGGACTGATCGGTGCGGTCATCGGCCACATCGTGATGGGTGAGGCAGTAAGCATGTTTTCGCTTTTCGGGCTGGTGGCGCTGGCCGGCGTTGTCGTGAACGACAGCCTGATCATGGTCGACTTCATCAACAAAGCCAGAATCGAGGGCGTCCCGGTGAGGCGAGCAGTCATCCAGTCAGGTACACAGCGCTTCCGAGCCATCATCCTGACGTCGTTTACGACCGCAGCGGGCCTGATGCCGATTATGCTGGAGTCGAGCGTGCAGGCCCAGTTCGTGATCCCGATGGCGATCTCGCTGAGCTTCGGCATTCTGTTCGCGACGTTCATTACGCTGTTCCTCGTTCCCTCGCTGTATATGCTGCAGCTCGACGGATTCGCCTGGTTCCGATATCACTGGGATCTCTTGCTTGGCCGGCCAGAACGAACCACTGAACAGCACACCGTGTGACCGACACCGAGCAATCCGCCACCGAGGCTCGTAGCGGGGTTTTCTTCGGACTTGGCGCCTACGTTCTTTGGGGCGTATTTCCGGTCTACTTCAAGTTAATCGAGACAGTCGCCCCGACTGAAATCCTCGCACACCGGATCGTCTGGGCAGTACCGTTCGGCGTGTTGATCCTGTTCATTCGCAGGCAATGGTCGGAGGTGGCGTGCGCGTTTCGGCACCCGGGAATGATGTGGCGCCTGAGCCTCGCGGCACTGTGCATTTCGCTGAACTGGCTGATCTACATCTGGGGCGTCGTCAATGAGCGAATCTTCGAGACGAGCCTTGGCTATTACATCAATCCGCTGATTTACGTGCTCGTCGGCGTGGTCTTCTTTGGCGAACGATTGCGTCGCCTTCAGCTGGCGGCCGTCATGCTCGCGGCCATCGGCGTTCTCGTACTGATCGTGCAGGGCGGCATATTTCCGTGGGTCTCGCTCTCTCTGGCGATTCTGTTCACGGCCTATGGCGTCATCCGCAAACAGGTCGCAATCGGCGCCATGCCGGGCTTGTTCGTTGAGACGACCGTACTCTTTCCACTAGCACTCGGCTGGCTCGCATGGCTCATGTTCGCGCAACAAGCAGCCTTTACGGGGACCGGCGGGCCAAGCGACATGCTGCTGCTGTTGGCGGGGCCTGTCACCGTATTTCCGCTGCTGTTCTTTGCGATTGCGGCGCGGCGTGTAACTCTATTACGGCGAGGAACTGACAACGGCGCACCTGATCTGTTTCGGCTGCATCTGGACCGCAGTGGTGTTCTTCAGCGCGGATGCACTGCGGGCCGGCCACGAGCAACGCCAGTTGCTAAGAAGCTCATAGCTATCTTTGCGACAAAGAAAAGCCCCGGACTATGCCGGGGCTTTGTCTTGTCGAGCCTTAGACGCGCGTATTCGTCTACTTTTTCGCCCGGCGCTCCTGCGCTGCCTTGATGACTTCGTCGGCAACGTTCTGCGGGCAGGGTGCGTAGTGCGAGAACTCCATGGAGAACTGGCCGCGTCCCGATGTCAGCGTACGAAGGTGGCCGATGTAGCCGAACATCTCCGCCAGCGGTGCGTCCGCCTTGACGCGTACACCGGTCGCACCGGCGTCCTGCGACTTGATCATGCCGCGGCGTCGGTTGAGGTCGCCAATGACGTCACCGACATTGTCCTCCGGAGAGAAGACGTCCACTTTCATGATCGGCTCCAGCAGCTGCGGGCCGGCCTTCGGAACCGATTGCCGGTAAGCAGCCTTGGTCGCGATCTCGAAGGCGAGCGCAGAGGAGTCGACGGCGTGAAACGCACCGTCGAGTAGCGTGAACTTCACGTCGAGCAGCGGGTAGCCGGCAAGCGTGCCTTCGGCCATGCTCACTCCGAACGCCTTCTCGATCGCGCTCCAGTACTCCCGCGGCACGTTGCCGCCGGTGACCTTCGACTCGAACTCGTAGCCCGCATTGACCTCTGCCGGCTCGATTTGGTACTCGATCTTGCCGTACTGGCCGGAACCGCCGGACTGCTTCTTGTGCGTATAGCTGTCTTCGATCAGTTGCGTAATGGTCTCGCGATACGCAACCTGCGGCTTGCCCATCTCGACTTCCACGCCGTGCGTGCGACGAAGAATGTCCACCTTGATGTCGAGGTGAAGCTCGCCCATGCCTTTGATCAGCGTCTCACCCGAATCCTCATCGGTTGCGACCTGGAAGGACGGGTCCTCCTGAATCATCTTGTTGAGGGCGACGCCCATCTTCTCGTTGCCTGCCTTGTCCTTAGGCGCAATCGCCACGGAGATGACCGGATCCGGGAAGACCATCGGTTCCAGGGTTGCCGGATTGTCCGCATCCGCCAGCGTGTGACCCGTACGGGTGTTCTTCATGCCGAGCAGGGCGACGATGTCACCCGCCTGAGCCGTATCGAGCTCCTCACGCGAATCCGCGTGCATCTCGACGATGCGGCCGATGCGCTCGGTCTTACCGGTGAAGGTATTGAGAACGTTGTCGCCCTTCTTGAGAGTGCCCGAATAGATGCGCGTGAAGGTCAGCGCACCGTAGCGGTCGTCCATGATCTTGAAGGCGAGCGCACGCAGCGGCTTGCCCGGATCGACCGTGGCGAACCCGCCCGTCTCGTTGCCCTCGAGATCGATTTCCGGCTGCGGCTTGACTTCGGTGGGGTTCGGCAGATATTCAACTACTGCATTAAGAACATTCTGTATGCCCTTGTTTTTAAATGCTGAACCACAAAAGGTCGGGAAGAAATCGAGCGCGATCGTACCCTTGCGAATGCAGCGCTTAAGGTCCTGTATAGACGGCTCGTTGCCCTCGAGATACTGCTCGAGCAGATCGTCGTCCTGCTCGACCGCGGCCTCAATCAGCTTCTCACGCCACTCGGCGACGAGGTCCTTCATATCTTCAGGCACGTCCGTGATCTCGTAAGACTCCGGATCGTCGGACGAGGACCAGATCCAGGCCTTCTCCGTCAGCAAGTCGACGATGCCCGTGAAGTTGTCTTCGATACCGATCGGCAACACCATGACGAGCGGGTTGGCCGCCAGGACGTCCTTGACCTGCCGGACGACGCTGTAGAAGTCGGCTCCGACCCGGTCCAGTTTGTTGACGAAAATTATGCGCGCAACCTCGGACTCGTTGGCGTAGCGCCAATTGGTCTCGGACTGCGGCTCTACGCCACCGGAACCGCAAAATACGCCGACGCCGCCGTCGAGCACTTTCAGCGAACGGTAGACCTCGATCGTGAAGTCCACGTGCCCTGGCGTGTCGATGATATTGAGGCGATGACCATCCCACTCACAACTGGTCGCGGCCGACTGAATCGTGATGCCGCGTTCCTGTTCCTGCTCCATGAAGTCTGTCGTGGCCTCGCCATCGTGCACCTCGCCGGTGCGATGGATCTTGCCGGTCAGCTTCAGAATGCGTTCCGTGGTGGTCGTCTTGCCCGCATCCACGTGGGCGAAGATGCCTATGTTCCGGTACGTGCTTAAGTCTTTCATCTCATCCGCTCTGTAGTCGTTGGTCCCTGTCCAAACCGCCTGCCATGCCGAAACCGCAGCCCTGAATCCGTCGGGGCGGTCTCATCGTCCATTCTCACGGGGCGGGTCCGTAGCCGTTGCCGGTCCGATAGGTGCTTCCGGGTCTCTCTGTGCCAGTCATGACCCGGGTCGGACGGGCGGTTTCGGGCGCGGATGATAGCAGCGCCCTTGGCCCTAAACCAGCGAATTACGCGGGTTTTTCCGGCAGAGAGCCTTGATGGGCCCGATCGGGCCGGATTCAATGCCCGGGAACGCTCTCAGCGCCTCAGAATGGCCCACCAGCGGGCGATATTGAGCAGACTCATCAGCGAGGCCGAGACGTAGGTCATCGCCGCTGCCGTCAGCAGGCGGCGAGCATGCGGCCGGTCGGCCCGCTTGAGGATCGAGTGCCGGTCGAGCAAGGGCAGAGCACGGCCGAAGCTGGCATCGAACTCGGTGGGAAGAGTGACCAGATGCACAACAGCCGAAGTCGCCAGCGTCAGGAAGCCGGCTGCGAACATGAGGATTCCGAGCTGCGGCAATCGGGTGATCGCGCCGACAAACGGCGAGACCATGAGGACTCCGGCGCCGAGCTTCTGAAGCGGGCCGGCAAGGCGTACGAGCCACGTCCTGAATCGTAGCGGTGCGTAGGCCTCGTGGTCCTGGATCGCGTGACCCACTTCGTGCGCCGCCACGGTAATCGCCGTCAAAGAGCGGCCGTCGAATTTATCCGGAGTAAGCCTCACCACGCGCTCAGTCGGGTCGTAATGATCGCCGATCTCAGTAGACTCGACCTTGACCTGGTTCAGGCCGTTGACGTCGAGTAGGTGTCGCGCGAGCTGTGCGCCCGTGCCCGAGTAGCGGTCCTCGGGTACGCTGTAGCGCTCGAGAACCCGTCGAACCCAGAGTCCGGGCAGGAACAACAGCGAGAGCAGCAGCAGAATGAACAGAATGATGGCCACGTCGACATCGTATCGCGCCGGAGCAGCCGAGTGACAGACGATCAGCTCATTCTGTTCGGGCTGTTGGCAACGGTCTTTGCGTTCCTGATCTGGGGACGTTGGCGTTACGATCTGGTCGCGTTTGTCGCCTTGCTGGTTGCACTCCTGACGGGGGTCGTGCCGAAGGAGGCCGCGTTCTCTGGCTTCGGTCACCCCGCTACCATCATCATTGCGTTCGTCCTGATCGTCAGCCGCGGCTTGGCCAATTCCGGTGTCATCGAGCTCCTCGGACGCTACCTCATTGACGCGTCGCGGCGCCTCGGTACCCACATCGGCGTGATGTCTACCCTCGCGGCCTCACTGTCTGCGGTGATGAACAACGTTGCCGCTCTGGCATTGTTGATGCCACTCGACCTGCAGGCAGCTCGGAAGGCCGAACGCAGTCCGTCGCTGACGCTAATGCCGCTGTCGTTTGCGTCAATCCTCGGCGGCATGATCACCTTGATCGGCACGCCGCCGAACATCATCATCGCCGAGTATCGGAACGACGCGCTCGGCGAAAGCTTCCGCATGTTCGACTTCGCTCCAGTCGGGATCGCGTGCGCGGTTGTTGGTGTCGCGTATGTCGCGCTGATCGGCTGGCGGCTGTTGCCGGCGGGACGGCGCACTAGCGACGCGCACAAGGAACTCTTCGAGCTCGCGGACTACATAACCGAGGTACGGGTGCCGGAGGGCTCGGAGATCATCGGTAAACGCATTCGCGAGCTGGACGAAAGGGCGGAGAAAAGCGACATCGAAATCGTCGGTTTGAGTCGCCGCGGCAAACGACTGCCCGGACTGGCGCGCATCGCGACGATAAAAGCCGGCGATATCCTTGTCGTCGAGGCGAGTCCGGACAGTCTCGAGGATGCGCTCGGCGCGCTGAATCTCGAGTACGTCGGTTCCGGCGGCAGCGCTCTGTCAGGCGAGGAGCTTGCGCTATCGGAGGTCGTCGTGCCCGAGTCGTCGCCGCTCGCCGGGCGCTCTGCGATGTCGATGCGGCTTTTGTACCGTTTCAGAGTCGCTCTGGTTGGCGTCTCGCGCCAGGGGCGCCGGTTTCGCGAACGGCTTCGCAAACTCGTCCTGAAGCCCGGCGATGTGTTGCTCCTGCTTGGCGCCGAGGAGCGGCTGCACGATACGACCGGACGTCTGGGGCTCCTGCCGCTCGCCGACCGCGGGCAGCGCGTTATACAGCGCAACAAGATATGGATCGCCGTCGGTTCGTTTATCGCTGCCATAGCGGTTGCGAGTTTCGGTCTCGTCTATCTGCCCATTGCCCTCGGCTGCGTCGTCGCTGTGTACGTCGGACTCAATATCGTCCCGCTTCGTGATGTCTACGGCTCCATTGAGTGGCCGGTGATCGTGCTGCTGGGTTCGATGATTCCTATCGGCGGCGCGCTGCAGACAACCGGTGGCACGGGTTTGATCGCAGACGGCATCGTGACGCTGTCGGGCGGGCTGTCACCGGTGGTCGTCCTGACGCTCCTGATCGTGGTCACGATGACTCTCTCGGACGTCATGAACAATACGGCGACGGCGGTGATTGCCGCGCCGGTGGCGGTGGATATCGCGAGCCGGCTCGGCGTCGATCCAGACCCCTTCCTGATGGGGGTTGCCGTGGCGGCGTCCTGCGCGTTCCTCACGCCGATCGGGCACAAGAACAACACGCTGATCCTCGGTCCCGGGGGCTACCGTTTCGGCGACTACTGGCGGATGGGGCTGGCGCTCGAGGTGCTGATCATTCTGGTGTCGGTGCCCGTCATCCTGATCGTATGGCCGTTCAATTGAGACCATATACGCCAAACGATTATGTAAACGACCTGTCGCCAAACGCCTGAACGTCTGGTCTAAAACTGACAATCTGGGCAGGCATTTGTCGCGCCGCAACAATCTGAGGGGCTTATAAGTTACTGATTAATAAGTAACCATGAAATTTCGATCGCGCGCTCCGATTTGGCACAAGCTTTGCACTTCCTTCTTCAATAGAGCCGACGCTTGGGCTCGAAGAGGACGAGAATCAGGAGGAATACGATGAGCGCAGCGACCATTCAGGATTGGACCGAAAGCCAGGTATTGCTGAGCTACGGCCAGGCGCGCGACGTCAAATACCGTGTCTATCGCAACGGCGAGAAACACTTCCAGGAAATCCGCGACTTCGACGATTCGCCGATCCATACGCTCGAGTTGCCTGACGGCATGAAACTCGACAAGAGCAGCTACGAAGTCCTGCTGCGCTACGTGCTGCTGGACGTGGTCGCCGCCTAACCGGCGGCGGCCGCGTGTCCTTCGGCCGCGTCCCAGACGCGTAACAGGTTCTCACCGAGGATCTTTTTGACGTCGTCTTCGCTATAGCCGCGCTCCAGCAGGCCGCGCACCAGATTCGGGTAGCTGGAAACGTCTTTGAGGCCAGTGGGAAGCGAGTCACCGACGCCGTCGTAGTCGGAGCCGATGCCAACGTGATCGACTCCGGCAATAGAGACAACGTGGTCGATATGATCCAGCACGTCGCTCAGGTCAGCGTAAGGGTAGGGGCCGTGTTCCGCGGCCCATATCTCTTCAAATTGTTCGCTCGCTTCTTCTTCGGACAGCGATTGATGTTCCGCCCGGAACGCGTCCTGAGCGGCCCAGCGAGCCATTGAGTACTGATTCGCCTCGGCCGTCACGAACGCCGAACCGTAGTTGATCATGATCACACCGCCGTTTCGGGCCAGTTCGACGATCATCTCGTCGTCCATGTTGCGCTCGAATCCCGGCGTAAAGTGGCGTGCGGAGGAATGCGAGGCAATGGCAGGTACCGTCGAGATCTCCATCACCTTCCAGAACGCTTCATCCGAGACGTGACTCACGTCGACCATGATGCCGAGCCGATTCATCTCTCGAACCACCTCGATCCCAAACTCGCTCAGCCCGCCCCACTGGCGATTCTCATCGTATGAGGAATCGGAAATGTGATTGGACAGGCCGTGCGCCAGTGTCACGTAGCGCACGCCGCGGTCGTAGAAGTGCTGCAGGTTGTCCAGATCGCCGGCGATCGGTGAGCCGTTCTCCATGCCGAGCGGCAGCGAGATGAGGCCCGCGGCGAACTGTTCACGAACCTCGCTGGATGAGCGCGCGATCGCGAACTTGTCCGGGGCGCTCGCGACCAGTGCCTCGACCCCGTCGATGAGTTCCTCGGCAAGGGCGTAAGAGCCGTTCTCGGCCTCGAGTTCCGCCGGGGTGTAGATAGACATGAAAGGCACGTTGAGGCCGCCAGCTACGGCGCGCGGGTAGTCGAAGTCGCCGTCCTCCAGGGCCTGGGTAACGTCGGCCGGGTGATTCTGCAGCCGGTAGGGAACATCGACGTGCGAATCGACGATGATTGCTTCGAGGGCGATTCGATCCGCCTCCGCGGCGAGGTCGACGGGTGAATCGGCCTCGCGCTCGGCGCAGGCACACAGTGTAACGACGGCCAGACAGGCCGAGAACTTCAGGAACTTCATGGGATGTAAGGCGCCGGTGACTTGAAACCGGGCTGATTGTTACCATATCGACCGGGACAGCGTCCACTGGGGGATGCGAAGGAGCCTGTTGATGAGCAACGACAACCCGCCCGTCGATCATATCGTCGTTGACGACGAGCCTCGGACCGAAACCAGGATCGAGCAGAATCTGAAGGCGAAGCCGACCTGGCTGCGGCTCGTATTCATGGTGATCTTCTTTCTGATCGCCGGAATCGCTTCGATGGTGGCCACCGCCGTCGTCATTCTCGGTTTCTTCTGGGTTCTGTTTACCGGCGAGGCTAATGGGCACCTGAAGCGTTTTGGTGGGGGCCTGGCGGCGTATATTTCCGATATCGTCCGGTATCTGACCTACAACACCGAGACGAAGCCATTCCCGTTCGAGGCCGATTGGCCGTCGGTCGAAAAAGAAGAGCCCGGCGAGGAATCAGACAGCTAATTCTCGCTGCGCCGGTTGCCAGTGTGTGAGATTGACGCTGGCACCGCCAACACCAAGACCGCGCACCCAACGCGCGGCGGCATCGAGCGTGACCCACGTTCGTACCTTGCCGCTGCGCGTTTCAGCTGTAATGGCTCCGTTCGGAGTCACCGCCTCAATGTGAAAACGCGCTCCCCGCGCAATGATGTCGATCTTTCTGACGGCACCTGCCGCAACGAGTGCCTTCAGCGTTCGCTCATCCATCAGCAGTCTCCGATTTCGGTTCAATCCCGGTCGTCGATATGCCCGCCTGATCGCAGTGTCTGCGGATCAAAACCTCGACCATGTTGGCGACGCTGCGATGCTCGCGCGCAGCCGCCTGCCGCACCGCCGACTTGATAGCCGGATCGATGCGCAGATTCAGGGTTGAGATCTTGGTGCGTGCCATGCCGCGATGATAACGCAAAAGTATAGTAAATGTAACGCATTTTCTGCTGGCTGGTCTCGCTGGCCGTGCTGTTAGAGAATGGAAGGCCTCACCAACTCATCAACGGTGGCATCGCATGGAACAGATCATTTTCGCCGTCTGCATGTTTCTGGGGGTCATCGCCGTTGCGATGGTCGCCTTCAGTCTGCTCTGGATAGCCCTGGGCAAGATCAGCGTCTAACAGTCATGCAGCCGAAACGTGAGGGCTCGGCCCTCATGACGGTCGTCAGCGTCAACCGCGGTTCGGCGACATCGATCGCTCACGGCGGCCGCGAGTTCAGGACCGGCATCGATAAGCGCCCCTGTACGCTGCGAGTGACCGTGTCGCCTGCCGGCATCGAGGGCGACACGATTTGCGACCTCGAGCATCACGGTGGCGCGGATCAGGCGATATATGCCTACGGTGCGGATCACTACGCCTGGTGGGCCAACGAGTTGGGGCGAGACATCGCGCCGGGCACCTTCGGTGACAATCTGACTGTCGCGAACCTGCCGGACGATCTCTTCGCCGGTGACCGGTTGCTCGTCGGTGAGGTGGAATTGGAAGCGACAGGCCCGAGAATTCCGTGCAGCACGCTGGCCGCGAAGATGCAGGACTCGAACTTCGGCCTGACGTTTCGTCGCGCGGAGAAGCCGGGTTTCTACTTTCGCGTGAAGCGAGGCGGTGACATCGGTTGCGGCGATGCCGTCGAATTGCGCCAATCGGACAGCGAGTCCAATGTGAGCATGCTCGAGCTCTACAGGCTCTACTACGATCTCAGTCCGGATCCGGAAATGCTCAGACGTGCCGTCGAATCTCCGATCGCGGAGCGCCTGCGGAAACGCTTCGGACAGAAGCTGGAAGCATCGAGCGGCTGAGCGAGGCCGGACAGCCCCTTACCCAGCGCAAAAAAAAGCCCCGCCGAAAAGGCGGGGCCAGGGAGCAGAGCTTTTTGGGGAAAGCTCATTGGGAACGCTTTGCTAGTCGTCGAACGCGTCCAGAAGAATCAGGTTCAGAGGTCCACCGCCGCCGCGCGCGTCGCGTGCGATCGCGGTATAGACGGAGCCGGCCTCGATGGCGATCGTGGCGGGGCCAATAGCGGCATCGGTCGTGCCCGCCGGTACGACAGTTACGTCGTACGTGCCGGAATCCAGCGACAGGAAGCCAGTGTTGGCGCCGAACGGGATATTGGTGAGCGCCGGAGTCTCGGCCGTGATGTCCGCGCCCGGAGCCGTGATGTAGATGTCAACGTCCTGGGCGGTAGGCGACGCATGCACGATGCGGACCTTGGCTGCGGTCGTAACGGGGCGGCTGTCGTCAGCGGCAACCAGCGGCGCAATCGAGGCCAGCGGCCCGATGGCGATGACGTCGTAGGTCGTGCCGGCTTCGAGCGTCAGGTCTGCTTCGATTGCGATGACGCCAGGATTGCCGGCGGGCGTTACCTTGACGTTGTACGTGCCTGGATCGACAGGAACGAAACCGGTGGCCTGCGGGAACGGAAGGTCTCCGACGAGGGTGATCGCATCGTTGACGATCACGTCGACGTTCGGCGCATCGGGCGATGCATGTACAACGCGCAGGCTGGCAGGCGTGGCTGCATCGAGGAATACAGCTGAGCCCGCTCCAGTGAGACCCACCAGACTAATCGGCGCATCAAAGGTTGCGGTTGCAGGCACGGTGTCGGGCACGGCGGCGAGGAGCAAGTCGTCACCGTCGTTCAACGTGAGCGTGCCGGTATCGTAAAGAACCGTGCTCGCATCGCCTTCCGGCGTGACGCGGATCTGATAGTCACCTGCGGCGACTTCGACCGGTCCGAGGCTGCCCTCGAAAGCGAAAGTGCCGAGCGGTGCCGCTGTCGTGATGTCAGCGCCAGGCACGGTTACAAAAACGTCGACGCTCGTGCCGGCCGAGACAGGTACGCGCGGCTGCGTGAGCACCAAAGGCGCCAGGGACCCGTCGGAAACCTTGCCGACGGCGGCGATCGTGTAGGTCGTGTCCGCGTCGATGGTTACGTCGACAGGACCGATCACGGTTGCGGTGCCGGAGGGCAGGATCGCGTCGACCTGCACGGAGTAGATACCAACATCCAACTCCAGACGGCCGGAGCCCTGCTGGTAGTCGACATCGGCTAGCAGCGTAGAGCCATCGACCACGATGTTTACGGTCGGGGCATCCGCGGATGCGTGGATTACCTGTAGCGAACCGGTCTCAACAGCCGGTGGGGGAACGGGTACAGAAAGCGTCGTGCTGTCCGAATCGCAGGCTGCGAGCCCGACGGCGCAGAGCGCCAGAAAAATCGTTCGAAGGTTTGTCATCGAATTGCCTCAGCGAGTAAGTGAATTTACGAAACGAACACTGCGCAATCCGCCGTTGAAATTGATCTCCGCCCAGTTTCAGATTGTTTCTTTCTGTTTCCACGAGGAAGCCGCCGTCTTAGGCGCATAACAGACAGAATTTGACATAACGTTATTGCCGACTTGACTCAACGAGAATGTGATATCAGAATGATATCGAAATGAATGAGTGGAGAAGACTATGATTCAGGAAAAACAGAGGAGCGCCTCGTCGGGCTATCTGATGATCGTCGTGCTGGCGGTGGCGCAGATCGTCTTCGGCTACTTGTTCTTCAGCGCTTTGAAGGCGGTTTCGATTCCCGGCATCCTGGGGGCAGCACTGGCTTCCGTTCTGGTCGTGATCCTGTGGGTGGGCTTGTTCATGGTTCATCCGAACGAGGCAAAGGTGTTGCAGCTCTTCGGGCAGTACGTTGGAACCGTGCACGAGCCGGGCTTGAAGTGGGCGAATCCGTTCTACGCGAAAACCGCGGTGTCGACTCGTGTACGGAATTTCGAGAGCGGCAAGCTCAAAGTAAATGACTCACGGGGCAGTCCGATCGAGATCGCTGCGGTGGTTGTATGGAAAGTTCACGACACGGCAGAGGCGCTGTTCGAAGTCGACGATTACGAGGAGTTCGTGCAGATCCAGAGCGAAGCCGCGTTGAGGAATCTGTCGACGACTTATCCCTACGAGCCGCACGAAGGCGAGGGCGTAGCGCTGCGCAGCCATCCCGGCGAGATCGCAGACTCATTGAAGCGTGAGGTGCAGGACCGTCTCGATCAGGCGGGCGTTACGGTGATCGAAGCTCGCATCAGTCATCTCGCCTACGCGCCGGAGATCGCGAATGCGATGCTTAGGAGGCAGCAGGCATCGGCCATCATTGCCGCGCGCCGCCAAATCGTCGAAGGCGCGGTCGGCATGGTGGATATGGCTCTCGATCTGATCGAGGCCGACAACGTCGTCAAACTCGACGATGAGCGTAAGGCCGCGATGGTCAGCAACCTGCTCGTCGTTCTTTGCGGCGAGGAGGGCGCCCAGCCGGTCCTCAATACCGGCTCGCTCTACACCTAGCGAGACGGGCTTATGGCGACACGCAAAGCGTTCGCGCTTCGCATCGACGAAAAGACGCTCGCGGCCATGCAGCGGTGGGCGAACGACGATCTGCGCAGTCTCAATGCGCAGATCGAGTTCGTTCTGCGGGACGCTCTGCGCCAGGCTGGCCGACTGCCGAAGCCCGACGCGGACAGTGCAGAGGAGTGATAGGATGGCGCAATGGCGACGCTTTTTCCCATCCTGGCCGTGCTACTTGCCTTGATTGCCGCAGGCTCGATAGCCTACATTGCCTGGGTACTGTCGTCCGAGAAATTTCACGCCGAATTAGAGGGCAAGCTCGAGGACAGCGAGTCCTCGGACTAACTCCATTCGGCCGGTGCTTCCCAACTGGGGCGGCTACGACTTCTCCTAACGCCTCCGCCTGCCGCGATTGTCGTCGCGCGATGGCGCCTGACTCTGCGACCGCTGATTGTTGTTAGCGGCCGGCGCCCTGCTCGACGTGCCGGCATTGTCGCTGCGCTGACGATTCGAGTTCGACGCTGGCGGCGGGCGATTGTTCGCGGGAGTCTGCTGCCGTCCGCTATTGCCTGCAGTTGATCGCGAACGATTTCCCTGTGAACTGGCGCCTTGCGGCGGACGCTGCCGATACTGGGCGGCCGGTTCCTGACGTCCGTAGGTGACTGTGCCGTTCGCCTGACCGCGGCCCTGGTTACCGCCAGAAGCTCGTGGCCGGTCGTTGGAAGAGCCAGCGGTCTGAGGCGGGCGCTGCCGGTACTGGGTTCCGGGCTCCTGTCGCCCGTAGGTCACCGTACCGTTCGCCTGGCCGCGATGGTTGTTGGCGCCAGACTGGCCGGAATCTCCTTGAGAGTTGCTCCGGCCGCGCTGTCCATCGTCACCTCGGACGACATCCTCGCGGCGGTCTCTCGTCGACCAACGATTCGAGTCGCCATTTCGGTCATTGCCCGCGGTAGGCGGTCTATCTCGATTCGCATTGCCGTCACGCCGTGCGGTCGTTCCGCCGCCAGTTGCGGTTCCGTCTCTTCGCGTTGTTGCGTTTCCACGATTGCCGGACGTGCCGTTGACGCCGACAGAACCGTTGCCCTGAGCATTTGCTCGCCCGCGGTTGTTCGTGTCGCGCTGACGATCGACGCTCGTGTTCCGGTCCCGCGTGCTCTGACCTCGATTCACGCTGCCGTCGCGCCGTACGTCGTCTCGGCGCCCGTCCGCGTTTCGCTGACGTCCAGGGTAGTCAACGCTGCGGGTGATGCGTTGATCCGTGTAGCGTAGACGGTGGTTGCGATTCGAACGCCAGTTGTCACCGACCGTGTAGCGATCGTAGCCGCGGTTGCTGTTTACGTAGTAGTTGTTGTGGATCGAGATCGACGGCCGCCGGTACCACCAACGGTCCCGATATCTGTGGCCGTAGTAGGGGTGGCCTCGGTAGCTGTGGTGAAAGACGCGCAAGTGATCCGTGTGCCAGCCGATCGTGTAGGCCGTTGTCACGCCCCAGAAGAAGCCGCTGTTGAAACCGCTGCGGAAGCTGTAATAGGACGGATAAGGGTAGTAATAGACCGGGCAGGGGTCCGGATAGTAATAGTAGACTCGGCGCGGCTGGTAGACGACGACCTCCGCCGGTTCGTAATAGGGCACGTAGATCACTTCTTCGCTGACCGGAGTGATCTCGATGATGCCGTCTTCTTCACTGACGTTCTGGTACTCGTCAGTTTGCAGATTGCCCGCCGCGTAAGCGCGGTTACGGAAGTCCTCGACCGCGGCAACAATGTCCTCCTGCTGCGCCACGACCGCCTCGCCAAGCCGCCACGTCCAGTCCAGATCCTCGTTGAGCAGTTCGAGTACGTCGGGGTAGTTGAGCAAAGCAATTACGGAGTCGTCCCAATCGGGGTCCGGCTCCAGTTCGGGATTCGTCTCGAAGTCCTCGAGGAATCGCTGTGCCTGAACGACCTGCAGTGGATACGTCGATGCCGGAAGCACCACGGCCAGCAGATCGTCGGGATATAGAGCAATCGGCCCGATCAACTCGTCGAGTTCAGCCGGGGAAAGGAGCGGAATGCCTTCGTTGCCGATCGGTCGCTCGTCGCTCTCCCAGGCATCGTTCTCATACTCGCCAACGACATTGCCGTCGTCGTCGACGGGCACCTGCGCCAAAGTGGCCAACGGCAGCATCGCCAGCAGCAGTGCCGCGCGGGAATAGCTTGTCTTCATCGTTCCGGCTCCTCCGTCACCCGACGGACCAGTGGATACTGGTTCTCAGACTACGCCCCCATAACTGAACGGGCGCTTAATCCGAATGGCCGCGCTTGCGGTAAGCCGTTGATTTTTAATCGTCGGTGGCGTCGTCCCCGCCGTGCCAGGCGATGAATTTCCAGCCGTCTTCGGTGCGCACCAGCACGTCCGTGTAACGGCCATTGTTGATCTCGACCTCGCCGTCATTGTCTTCGTACGCCGCGGTATAGAAGTAATGCGCAACGGCGGTGTCTCCGTGCACGACGATCAGATAGGGGTAGAGTTCGTGCGCCGCCATTTGAGACTGCTCGTCGGTGAAGCGATCCCACATCTTTATCGACGCCCGACTGCGCGGCGCTGGAGTGTCATTGCTCCACCCCGAGAAATCCTCGGTCAGCAATCGATCCATCCAGCGGCGATCCTGGTTCGCCTCGGAGTCCCATTGCGCCTCGATCACCGCCCAGACATCGGCCCGATCGTCGGTTGCGTCCTGGGCGGCAGCGCCTGAATAAAGCGCAATGCCGGTAACCAAGAGGAGAATGCTGCTGGCAACTCGAAGTCCTCCCAGACCGCCACCCCGTAAGCTGTGTGTCATCCTGCTCATCTCGTTAGCTCCGTGCCGAAAGTCGCACGAGTGTATTAAGAATGGCAGGCGCTCACAAACCTCGTGGCAACGGTGCTAGTCGGCTCCCAGCACGAGCTCGGAAACCTCGATGAGTTCGGCTTCACCAAGTCGGGTAGGAGCATCGACAACGTACAGCTTGTCGAGCTGCTTGCGGCTCAGGTACTCGGGATGGTGAGACTCAATAATAGTCGCATATTCAATAATTTGAAGCTCTTTTCTCAAGTACAGTCTGTAAACATGAAGCGCGACGGATCGAGTCTGATCGAGGCGCATCAGACGGCGCAGGCGGTGCTCCCCGGCGGGTAGCGCCAGTTCGCCGACATACAGCGTCTCCTTATACACCTCCCAGCCGTTGGCCTTGAAGATCGCGCCAATCGAACTCCCCGCAAGAATTCTTGCGTGCTCGTCATTGGCGATACTCTCCGGGACGTCGTCGAATCGCACGACCGCATAGGTGCGGCAGGTTCGCCCATCGCCATCGCCCGAGTATAGGCTGGAACGGCGAATCCCGTTTGCACTGGACAACACCTCGTTGCCGTAGCTGCCGAACTCGGCGGCGATGCGCTCGCTGTTGAGAAGTTCGGATTCGACGACGCACGCGCTTCTGGCGGCGGCGAGGACGGGAAGTGGAACCGGATTGCTGGGCATAAAGACGAGTGCCAGTCGAGGACTGGCGCACCTTATACTGCTGTTTGGAGAGCGTAAAGGACTGATTGATGCGCGCCATGATTCTCGAACGCGGCGGATGCTTTGACGATCCCAAAGGGCCGCTGACGCTTGCGGACGTCGATCGACCGACGCCGAACGGCCATGAAGTGCTGCTTGAAGTTCGTGCTTGCGGCGTGTGCCATACGGAACTGGACGAGATCGAAGGCCGTACGCCTCCGGCGAGGTTTCCGATAGTCCTCGGCCACGAGGTGGTCGGCATCGTCGTCGGCCTAGGCAGCGACGCAGGCAGATATTCGGTCGGTGACCGCGTCGGTGTGGGCTGGATCCACGAGTCGGACGGCAGCGAGTTCGAGAATCTCAGCAGCGATTTTCGAGCAACGGGTCGTGACCGAGATGGTGGTTATGCCGAGTTCATGACGGTTCCGGAGAGATACGCGTACCCGATTCCGGAGACCTTGAGTGACGAGAAGGCCGCGCCGCTGCTTTGCGCCGGCGGCATAGGCTACCGCGCTTTGCGGCTGTGCAATCTGTCTGATGGACAGCCGCTGGGACTGACGGGATTCGGCGGTTCGGGGCATCTTGTCCTGCAGTTGGCAAAGCACGAGTATCCTTCGAGTCCGGTATTCGTTTTTGCCCGCAGTGCCGCGGAACGTGCGTTCGCGATGGAGCTGGGCGCCGACTGGTGCGGAGACACGGCGGACAGCCCGCCGCAGCCGCCGTCGGCGATCATCGATACGACTCCCGCTTGGGGACCGGTAATAGCGGCGCTCGAGGTTCTGGCCCCGGGCGGGCGGCTCGTGATCAATGCAATACGCAAAGAGGACGGTGACAAGGAGCTCTTGGCCGGTATTCGCTACGAGGACCACCTTTGGCGTGAGAAGGAAGTGAAGACGGTGGCGAATATCACCGCTCGCGACATAGCAGAGTTCCTGCCACTGGCGGTCAGTATTCAGATCGACGTGGAGACGACTTTGTACCCACTGGAGTCGGCCAACCAGGCCCTCCGCGAGCTCAAGGCAGGCGACGTCAGGGGCGCTAAAGTTCTTTCAATAAATCAATGACATAGGCTCACGCATTTATCGGCCGCCGAAACTATTCTGTGTTACTTGAATCGAAACGCCGGCCACGTGCATCTTTACAGGGTCGACCAAACAACACGGCGCCGGGGCGCCGAATCGGAGACATCCATGAATTACCTATTGCGTCTCAGCGCGGCTGCGCTGTTCTTTTCTGTCGTCTCGTTCCCAGCGTTCGCGCAGGAACAGGACTGGGTTGCGGAGAGCAACCAGCATGCACAGTTCGTCCTCGAGTTGTTGGCGAGCTTCGGCCCTGAGGGTGCAGGCAGAATCGGCGTCGACGGTCTCGACGAAGAAATTCTCGATCTCAACCCGGGCGTCTACGAGCGCGGCATGGACGCGCTTAGCGAGGTGCGAGCGGAACTCGTGGAACGTCTGGAAGCGGCGGAACACCCGAAAGTCCGGCAGGACCTCGAGATCCTCATCCAGTCGATTGACGACAACATCACGACGTCGGAACTCGAGCGCGAAAACATGCTGCCGTACTTCAACCTCAATCAGACCATTTTTCAGGGTGTCAGGGCGTTGATCGATCCGCAGGTGCCGCGCGAGCGCTATCCCGCCGCGATCGTCCGGATTGAGAAATATGCTGGTCTGGCCGACGGCTACACGCCTTTGGTGCAACTGGCGATCGACCGAACCAGCGAGCGATTCGACGTTGACGGCCTTGTCGGGCCCTATCGAGGCGAGGTTGAGCAGGATCTGGAGCGCGCCGAAACGATGATCGCGGGCATCGAGGAGAGGCTGGCCGGCACGGACCTGCAGGGCTGGGAAGAAACATACTCGACGTTGGCGTCGCAGATGCGCGAGTACAACGATTGGGTCCGGGCCGAGATTCTGCCGAGAGCTCGCGACGACTATCGCCTGCCGCCGGCGATGTACGCGAATGCGTTGCGTAACTGGGGCGTGGATGCCTCACCCGATGAGCTGATCGAGCAGGCGACAAAGGGGTATATGGACATCCGCAACGAGATGGAGGCGCTTGCGCCTGTCGTCGCGCGCGCGCACGGCTACGAGACCGACGACTACCGTGAAGTCATTGCCTTG
>CALZMR010000090.1 GCA_945788575.1 uncultured Woeseiaceae bacterium | reverse complement strand
CGAACTCGCTTACACCGGCCGCATACTGCAGGCGGATGAAGCGCTCGACGCAGGCCTGGTGACTGCCGTGGACGAGACTCCGCTGGCGAAGGCCCGGGAAACGGCCGCCGCCATCGCCGAACGGTCGCCGGACGCGATTCGGGCCATGAAGCGACTGTTCAATGAGTCCTGGGAGCTGTCCGCCGCTGATTCGCTGCGCCTCGAAGCGACCCTGCAGATGGGCGTCATGAGCGGCCGAAATCAGCGGGAAGCGGTCGCCGCGAACGTCGAAAAAAGATCCCCGAAATTCCGCGACTAGCTCCGGAACTTTGCATGCGAGCGCCGACTCCAAGAGAATACTTACGGCCCGTGCCCAGAATCTGGAGTCCTAACATCAACAGGCTGACCCTGCCAATCGCCGCTCTGATGATCCTCGTGGCCGCGCCCGCCGCCGGCCAGCGGTCGGGACCGTTCCCGGGCAGCCCCCTCGATCGGGCGACGATCAGGATAGGTGAGCGCGTCGAGGAGCTCTTCGCGAGTGGCGAATACGAGCGCGCATTCTTCATTTACCGTAATGAGCTCGCGCCGGTCGGCGACAAGTACGCGCAGTACATGGTCGGGTTTATGTACGAGACCGGTACCTGGGTCGACGAAGATCCGGTGCTGGCTTCCGCGTGGTACCGGCTCGCGGCGGAGCGCGGGTATCCCGAATTTGAACAAGTTCGCGACCTGCTCCTGAACAGCTTTACGGCCGTCGACCAGGCGCGATCGGACCAGCTCTATTTGCAGCTCCGGAGCGAATACTCCGACGTCGTCATACTAATGCGCCTGATCGAACAGGATTTCGATGCGATGACCGCGCGGACGGGGTCTCGGATCTCCGGTGGTACCGGACCGGTGACGATCGTCGATCCGCGTGTCGGCAGCAGCGTCTCCGGGGACGAGTACTTTCGTCGGCTACGGTCGAGAATCGAGGCGCGGCTGCAATTTATGGCTCAGCAGGTCGGTGACATGAGCATCGCCACACAGGCCGACGACGTCGACCTGGAGGAGCTGAACGCACGTATCACTCGCTTCGTGGAGACAATCGACGATCGGATCGTGGTCGTCGACGTCGAACCCTGAGCTGCGAACCCTAAGCTGCGAACCCTAGGCCGCGAACCCTAGGCCGCGAACCCTGGCCGGCGAGCCCTAGCCGGCGGTGAGCCCCGCAGAGAGTATTCTCGGGAATTCCGAAACTATCTGATCGGCCTGTCGCCCGTCGCCGTGAAACCACTTTGGAATCCAGTTGATGGATCCCATGATGGCGTTGCCGGTCATACGAACGTCGCAGGGCGCAATGCTGCCGTCTGCGATGCCTTCCTCGATCAGGGCCTCGAAAGCCGAGCTATGCATACGCGACAGCTCGAGAACTTCGTCACGATGGACCGGCTTTAGCGATGGGATCTCGCTCATGATCGCGATTGGCCCGTCTTCCCCGACCATTATCTCGACATGCCGGCGCAGATATCGGGCGACCTTGTCGAGGCCAGAGCCCCCGGCAGCCGCGGCGCCCTTTAGCGCGTCTCGACCGAGATCGGCGGCGCGCAGGTAGCACAGGTAGACCAACTCCTCTTTGTTGCGAACGTAGTAATAGAGGGCGGCATCGGTCAGGCCGAGCAGATTCGCGACGTCTCTGAGCGACGTTCCGCTGTAACCCTTCTGGTTGAAGCATTGCGCCGCAGCCTTGAGCATGCGGTCCTTCTGCGATTCGAAACGGCTTTCCAGTGCGTTCGTGGCCATAACCCTGTTCGCTCGGTCGTGCGGGGTCTTGAGTTTCCCGAGACAGTGTTTTAATCTACATTAAAATTTTCTGCGAGGCAAAACTTGTTGATTTAACACGCTTTTCGACTCGCGCTGTGCGGATTTTGCGGCGCAGCATCCCGGAGAATGCCTATGAACACGGTCGCCAGCGACCTGCCCGGCGCCTCGCGCGACAGCGAGCAGGTGCCGCTTCGATTCGTTACCGCCGCGTCCTTATTCGACGGACACGATGCGGCCATCAACATCATGCGGCGGCTCATTCAGGCGCAGGGCATCGAGGTCATCCATCTGGGCCACAACCGCAGCGTTGACGACATCGTGCGGGCGGCGATCCAGGAGGATGCTGACGGCATAGCGGTCAGTTCCTACCAGGGCGGCCACAACGAGTTCTTCCGTTACATGGTCGACCGGCTGGAGGAGCTCGGTGCCGGCCATATCCGCGTATTCGGCGGGGGCGGTGGTACGATTACGCCGGAGGAAATTGCCGGCCTCATGGAATACGGAGTCGAGCGCATCTACCACCCGCATGACGGGATGGAGCTGGGTCTCGAGGCAATGATCAAAGACCTGGTCGCGCGTACCGTCGCCGCGCGGCGCGCGACCGACGTCAGCGTCGCGGAGGACCGAACGTCGATCGCCGCGGTCGCGGCAACGATGTCCGCGATCGAAGAGGGCCTGTTCGACGAATCGACGCTCGCGAGGCTCAGAAAGGAATGGCAGGTCAAAGCGTCGAATGCACCTGTCGTCGGCATCACGGGCACCGGCGGCGCCGGCAAGAGCAGCGTAACGGACGAGATTCTGAATCGATTCAACGCGGCGTTCCCGACTATGAACATCGCCGTGCTCGCCGTCGATCCGACACGTCGTCGCACGGGCGGGGCGTTGCTGGGCGATCGAATTCGGATGAACTCGCTGCGCTCGGAACAGTTCTACATGCGTTCGATCGCAACCCGGCGACAGCATCTTGCAACCAGCGAAATGCTCGGCGACCAGATACTGTTCCTAAAGTCGCTGGGCTACGACCTCATCATCGTCGAGACGGCCGGTATCGGCCAGAGCGACAGTGAGATCGTCGATCTTGTGGACTTCTCCGTCTACGTGATGACCAGCGACTACGGTGCGGCGAGCCAGCTCGAGAAAATCGACATGCTCGACTTCGCGGACCTCATCGTGCTGAATAAGTACGACAAGCGTGGCGCCGAAGATGCTCTGCGCGATATCCGCAAGCAGTGGAAGCGTAACCACACCGCGTTCGGCGCAAGCGACGAAGAGATACCGGTCTATCCGACAATCGCGAGCCAGTTCAACGATCCCGGCGTGAGCTGGATGTTCGTCGAGATGTGCCGCTGCATTCGCGAAAAGCTCGATCTTGACGGATTCCAGCCCGACTTCGAGGTGACCGAGCGGGAGCCCCGCGCCGCTCAATCGATTCCAGGAAGCCGTATCCGCTACCTGGCGGAGATCGCGGAGCAGGGACGCGATATCAATCGACGCTGTGACACAGAAGCGGAGTCCGCCAGCCGATTGCAGCATCTGTACGAAGCGCTCAGAGCCGTCGACGACCCGCAGTTGCCCGAGCCACTGTCGGCGTACGCAGCCGATGCGTTGACGGAGGCGGCCGATCGCAGCCTGCTCGTTCTGCGGCAGCGGTACCAGGAGACGCTCAATGATCTCACCGCGGAGTCGGTTCGTTTACTGAAGGAATGGCCCGAGCGCAAAGCCGGTGTGGAGTCGGAGCAATACAGCTACACCGTCCGCGGCCGCGAGCTCACGGGAAGCAACTACCGTGAGTCCCTCAGCCATCAGCAGATTCCGAAGATCGCGCCTCCGGAATACAGCGATTGGGGCGAACTCCTGAAGTTCCTGACCAAGGAGAACCTGCCGGGCGCGTATCCCTACACGGGCGGCGTGTATCCGTATCGCCGCCTGGGCGAGGATCCGACCCGCATGTTCGCGGGCGAGGGCACACCGGAACGTACCAACCGTCGTTTCCACTACCTGTCGCAGGGACAGGACGCCGCCAGATTATCCACGGCGTTCGATTCAGTAACGCTGTATGGCGAGGACCCGCACGAGCGGCCGGACATATTCGGCAAGGTCGGCAATTCAGGCGTTTCGATCGCCACCGTGGACGACATGAAGAAGCTGTATTCGGGCTTCGATCTCTGCGCACCGACAACCTCCGTGTCGATGACGATCAACGGCCCGGCGCCGATGATTCTCGCATTCTTCATGAACACGGCGATCGATCAGCAGGTCGAGAATTATCTGCGTGAGACCGGTCAGTGGGAGGCAGCTCAGAAGACGATCGATGCCTGGTTCGAGGGACGTGTGCGACCCTCATACCAGGGCGACCTGCCTCCGGGGAACGACGGCCTGGGGTTGGGGCTGCTTGGAATATCCGGAGACAGAGTCGTTGACGCCGAAACCTACGAACGGATTCGCAAGGATACTCTGGCGACCGTCAGAGGAACGGTACAGGCCGATATCCTGAAAGAGGATCAGGCGCAGAATACCTGCATCTTCTCGACCGAATTCGCGATGAAGATGATGGGCGATGTGCAGCAATTTTTCATCGACAACAACGTACGCAACTACTACAGCGTTTCGATCAGCGGATATCACATAGCCGAAGCCGGGGCGAACCCGATATCGCAACTCGCGTTCACACTCGCGAACGGATTCACGATCGTCGAGTACTACCTCGCGCGCGGAATGGACATCAACGAGTTCGCGCCCAACCTGAGCTTCTTCTTCTCGAACGGCATGGATCCCGAATACTCGGTTATCGGTCGTGTCGCACGTCGAATCTGGGCACGCGCGATGCGCGAGCGCTACGGAGCAGGCGCTCGCTCGCAGATGCTCAAGTATCACATCCAGACGTCGGGACGCAGCCTGCATGCTCAGGAGATCAGCTTTAACGATATCCGCACGACGTTGCAGGCGCTGTATGCGTTGTTCGACAACTGCAACTCACTGCACACGAATGCGTTCGACGAAGCGATCACGACGCCGACGGAGCAGTCGGTCAGGCGTGCCGTCGCGATTCAGCTGATCATCTCGAAGGAACTGGGTCTCAACTACTGCGAGAATCCTTGGCAGGGTTCGTTCATTATCGAATCGCTGACTGATCTCGTCGAAGAAGCCGTGTATGAGGAATTCGAGCGCATCTCGGAGCGCGGCGGCGTCCTTGGCGCGATGGATACCATGTATCAGCGCGGCAAGATTCAGGACGAGAGCCTGTACTACGAGAGCCAGAAACACGACGGCACTCTACCGCTCATCGGCGTGAATACGTTCCTCCCCAGAAAGGGGCACGAGGACGAGGTCCACGAACTCGAGCTGATCCGGTCCAGTGACGACGAGAAGCTCGCTCAGATTCGGCATGTCAGAGACTTTCAGGCGACTCATGCGGACGATACGGAAGATGCATTGTCACGACTCAAGGCTGTCGCAAGAGCACGCGACAATGTGTTCGCCGAACTCATGGATGCCGTCAAGTCGAGTTCGCTCGGGCAGATTTCAGCCGCGCTCTATGACGTCGGCGGTGAATATAGGCGCAACATGTGATCGGCTTCGGTATCTTTAGAGGCAGACGAATCGCAGGTCATTAGGCATTACATAACCAACAACGCAAAGCAAGGAATCGAATCCACAAATGTCCCCTGAACCGCAGGTATTTCCGCAAACGCAGGCCGAACGCAGCGCGCACTCGGACCAGTCGATGCTGGATGCAGCGTTCGAGTTGGTAATCGAGAACGGGCTCGAAAAGACGACGTTGGCGATGATCGGCAAGCGGTCCGGCTATAGCCGAGGTCTGGTTACTCATCGATTCGGCTCCAAGGCCGGCCTCTTCGAAGCGCTTAGCAAGTCGGTCTCGCGCAAGTGGCTCGAGTACCTGAAGGCGGAGGTCGGCAGAAAGACGGGTCTGAGCGCCATGAGTGCCGCCGTCGACGCGCTGCACCGCTGGGTGATCGAGTCGCCCGCCGACGCTCGCGTGATGCAGATTCTGTTCAACGACTCGGCCAGTCCGGGCTCAAGCCTCCCCGGCATGGTGAGCAAGGCGCACGAGCGTCACCACTCCGATGTGGTGGAGTGGATCCGAGCCGGACAGGCGAACGGTGAGATTCGCGATCACGTCGACGTCGAGGCGGCGGCGTCGCACTACGTTGCCTACGTATCCGGTATCACGTATCTCTGGCTGCTCAACCCTCGGACCTTCGATTTCGCCGCGACGAACGCCGAGATGAAACGGCAGCTCCTCGCGTCTTTGAGCGCGGATCCGGCACACAGGGTTCTGGCATGACTGACACCGTCTTGTACGAGAGGCACGATGCGGTCGCGCTGATTTCCATGAACCGGCCGGACTCCCTGAACGGCTTCACGAGCGAGCTGTGTGTCGATCTGCTGCATGCTTTCGAGGAGGCGGCACTCGACGACGAGGTACGCGCAGTCGTAATCACCGGAGAAGGTCGCGCATTCAGCGCTGGCGCTGATCTCAAGACCGGTTTTTCCGGCGATCGCTCGGTCCAGGGCAAGCTGTTGTACGAATACGGTCCGGTACTTACGGCAATCGCGGAAATACCGAAGCCCGTGATCGCGGCCGTACCGGGCTTTGCGGCGGGCGTAGGCATGTCCTACGCATTGCATTCCGACCTGATGATCATGGCGGACGATGCGTTCCTGCTGTCGCCGTTTACAACGATCTCGCTGGTCCCGGATGGCGGTCTCAATCGCCTGCTGGTCCGGCAGATCGGTTACCAGCGGGCATTCCAGCTCAGTATCGAATCCGAGCGGATTGCAGCGGATCGCTGCCTGGAGCTGGGGCTTGCAAACAAGGTCGTGCCAACAGCGGAGCTGCGCGAGGCCGCGCTCGACTGGGCGAAGACCCTCTGCAAGCGCGCGCCGTTGTCGATAGCAGCGACCAAGAAGGTAATGCGTATGGCGATGGATCACGATTGGCACACGTGTTTCACGGCCGAGGCGGAGTTGCAGGGCAAACTTCGCGACTCCAAAGACGCCGCTGAAGGCGTCAACGCGTTTCTCGAGAAACGCGAACCCGATTTCAAAGGCGAGTAGCAGCTACCGCCTCATTCAGGGATTCGACATGGACAGACTAATCTTCGACGAAGAGCATGAGATGTTCCGCGACTCTGTCCGGAACTTCATGAAGAACGAAATTGGCCCGAACAGCGAGCGCTGGCACGAGGAGGGCGTGGTCGACCGCGAGGCTTATCTGAAAGCCGGCGAACTCGGTCTGCTCTGCATGTGGGCCGACGAACAGTACGGCGGTTCCGGCGTCAGCGACTTCCGGTACGAGCAGATCGTTATGGAGGAGAACGCGAAGTACGGCGACCAGGGATTCTTCCTTTGGCTTCACAGCCGTCTCGTCGGTCCCTATATCGGCGGCCTCGGTAATGACGAGCAAAAGGCACGCTGGCTGCCCGGATGCGTGAGCGGCGAGAAGATACTCGCTGTTGCGATGACCGAGCCGGGTGCCGGCAGCGACGTTGCCGGGATGCGGACCAAGGCCGAGGACAAAGGCGATCACTTCGTTCTGAATGGCTCGAAGACCTATATCTCCAATGGCATCCTCGCCGATCTCGTCGTCGTCGCGGCACGCACGAACCCGGAGGCCAGTCACGGCATCAGCCTGTTCGTCGTCGAACGCGGCATGGAAGGATTCGAGCGCGGCGAGAATCTGAAGAAGATGGGGCTCAAGAGCCAGGATACGGCCGAGCTGTTCTTCAATAACGTGAAGGTCCCGAAAGAGAACTTGCTTGGTGAGGTGCATCGAGGATTTTATTCGCTGATGCACTACCTCGCCGAGGAACGTCTCCTCGCGGCCGTGGGTTTCATTGCGAATGCGGTTGCTGCATTCGATCTGACGCTCGAGTGGGTGAACGAGCGCAAAGCCTTCGGTCGCGTCATCGGCGACTTTCAGAACACGCGCTTCAAGATGGCCCAGATGCGCACCGAGATCGACGTTGCTCAGGCATTCGTCGATCAATGCGTCATGCAGCACAATGAGGGCAAGCTGAGCGCGGACGATGCCGCCAAAGCAAAGCTCTTTACGAGTGAGGTCGAGATGCGAGTCACGGATGAGTGCGTGCAGCTGCATGGCGGCGCGGGCTACATGGACGAATATCCAATCAGCCGGCTGTACACGAACGCGCGCGTGTCGCGAATCTACGCCGGCAGTTCCGAAATCATGCGTGAGATCATCGCGCGTTCGATCGGTCTGGACCCGCGCAAGCGCGAGAAGCGCGGCGCCGAGAAAGCCGCGCTCAAGAGCGCCTGAGCCAACACGCCATGCGCGCCGCATTCATCGGGCTCGGCGTCATGGGTTTTCCCATGGCGGGTCATCTCGCTGAATCAGGTCACGTCGTGACGGTATATAACCGTACGTGCGAGAAAGCTGAAGCCTGGTGCCGGAAGCACGCTGGAAAGATTGCGTCGACGCCCGCGGACGCCGCGAGCGAAGCGGAGATCGTATTCAGTTGTGTCGGCAACGACGACGACGTTCGTGACGTGCTGGTTGGCAAAAACGGTGCACTTGCCGCCATACCCGCAGGATCGATCATCGTGGATCACACGACCGCATCCGCGGACGTCGCTCGAGAGGTGGCAGGTGTCTGCAGCCGGAAGAGTGTTGGCTTTCTGGATGCACCACTGTCCGGCGGTGAAGCAGGCGCGGTATCCGGTCAGCTTACGATCATGGTCGGCGGTGAGCAGGCTGTGTTCGAGCGCGCGAATCCCGTGATGGCTTGTTATGCGAAGGCGGCGACGTTGATCGGCGGTGTCGGCAGTGGTCAGCTTGCCAAGATGGTCAATCAAATCTGCATCGCCGGCGTCGTGCAGGGGCTTGCCGAGGCATTGCACTTCGCGAAGCGAGCGGAGCTCGACGTCGAGAAAGTCATGACGGCGATATCGAAAGGAGCGGCGCAGTCGTGGCAGATGGAGAATCGCTGGCAGACGATGGTCCGGAACGAGTTTGACTTCGGCTTCGCCGTCGACTGGATGCGTAAGGACCTCGGGATAGCTCTGGAAGAAGCCGAACGTAACGACGCAAAACTCGAGCTGGCGCGTCTCGTCGACGAGTTTTACGCCGAGGTTCAGTCGATGGGTGGCAACCGCTGGGACACGTCGAGCCTGATTGCGCGACTCGAGGAGTGATATAGTTACGTGCATCACAGGGGTGGTCGACTGACCTGAGATCCGCAGCCGTCAGGCATACGTGGGAACCCTCAGAACCTGAACCGGGTAATGCCGGCGTAGGAAGGGAATCATGACACTGACAACCGCGCTGCGGCTCTTCGCCGCTTACTTACTACTTTCTCCGGCGATTCCGGTGCATGCCCAGCAGGAAGACGACGGGCCGATCAACGTGAATCCTCGCGTCGAGGAAATCGTCGTTACCGCAGACCTGCGTGGAAGAGCCGCGGAGGACATTCCAGCGGCACTGACGCTAATCGACGGCGAACTCGTCGAGGAACTCGCGACGCAGCACTTCGAGGAGCTGGTTCGGGTGGTCCCGAATCTAAACTGGTCTGGCGACGGCCATCGAGCGCGCTACTTCCAAATCCGTGGAGTAGGGGAGCTCGAGCAGTATCAGGGCGCACCGAACCCGTCCGTAGGTTTTCTGATCGATGACATCGACTTCAGCGGCATCGGCACGATCGCCACGCTGTTCGACATCGGCCGTGTCGAAGTGCTCCGCGGTCCTCAGGGCAGCCGTTATGGTGCGAACGCGCTGGGAGGTCTGGTTTACGTTCAGAGTACGTTGCCGAACGCAGAGCCCGAGCGACGAGTCACCGTGTCAGTCGGCAACGACGACCTGTTGTCGGCCGGCGTCGCCGTCGGCGGTGCCC
>CALZMR010000089.1:13818-26584 GCA_945788575.1 uncultured Woeseiaceae bacterium | reverse complement strand
GCAGACCCATCAGGCGCTCGACCTCCGCGACATCGCGATCCATGTGCTCGGCGATCTCAGCCGGTGTGGGTGCGCGGTCCTGATGCTGGCGCAGGCTGTGCGCGGCACGCAGGCAGGAGTTGATGTCCTTGATGATGTGAATCGGTAGGCGGACGGACCCGGACTGATTCATGATGGCGCGTTCGATCGTCTGCCTGATCCACCAGGTCGCATACGTCGAGAAGCGAAAGCCACGCTCCGGATCGAACTTCTTCACCGCGTGGATCAGGCCGAGATTGCCCTCTTCGATCAGGTCGAGGAGCGGCAGTCCGCGATTGATATAGCGACGGGCGATCTTGACGACGAGACGCAGATTGCTCTCGATCATCCGCTGCCGTGCGGCCTCATCGCCCTTGAGGGCGCGGCGCGAAAGATCCTTTTCTTCGTCGGCTGTAAGAAGCGGCGAAATCCCGATTTCGCTGAGATAGATGCGGGTCGGGTCGTTCGAGCCGACCGCACTCTGCCGCCGGGCGCTCGTCGCACCGTTGGAATTACCCCGTTCGGTTCGCGCGGATCCCACAGCCAGCCCCCTCTTAGCAGGCTAAGTAATCAAGCTGCGATTGCGTTCGGCTCTGGCTTCCGTCTTCTTGCCGGCGATTTCCGTTATCTCGGCGGTAAGTACTGCCGCGGATTCACCGGGCTGCCATTTCGCCGAATTTCGAAATGCAGTCGCGGCTTGCGCTCCGGCCCCTCTCCCATTGTCGCTATCTGTTGGCCCCTTCTGATTGTTTGTCCTTCTCGGACCAGCAGCGACGCGTTGTACCCGTAGGCACTGAGGTAGGTGTCGTTGTGTTTGAGGATAATAAGCTGTCCGTATCCGATGAGTCCACTACCGGCATAGACGACAGTACCCGGCGCAGCCGCGTAAACGGCCTGACCGCCACGGCCATCGATCAGTACGCCCGTCCCCGGACCCGGGCTGCCGCCGAATTCGACGTTGATCCGGCCGTTCGTCGGCCAGCGCCAGTCGGGCGGCGGTACCGACGGAATTTCCGGCAGTGGGCGCGGTGCCGGGCGGGCGACGCTGCCGCTCGGCGGCGTCAGCCGGAGAACCTGGCCCGGATGAATCAGAGTACCGTCGCCGAGCCTGTTCCAGCGCGCAAGATCGTCGGCTTTTTTACCGTATCGGAAAGCAATCGAGTACAAGGTTTCACCGCGACGGACGATGTGCTGGTCGCTGCGATGGTCCCAGCGTGTGGTCGTGCCACAGGCCGTCAGCATCATAAGGACGAGGACGAGAACCGGCCGCACGGTCATCGCACCATGACGTAGCCGATCGCGAGCGCGGTGAGCAAGACCAGCGCCCAGCCGATGCGCTCGATGTACTGCAGAAGCCTCGATTCGATATGCACGCCGGCATAGCGGACCACCGCCGCCACGAGGAAAAAGCGCGCACCTCGGCCGATCAGCGAAGCGATGAAGAAACCGGGCAGGTTCAGTGCCGCAACGCCGGCTGCGATCGTGAATACCTTGTAGGGAATCGGCGAGAATCCGGCGACGAAAACGATCCACACACCGTACTCGTCGAACCAGCGCTGCGCGGTCTCGTACGCCCCCCAGTAGGCCGATTCTCTCAGCCACGGCTCGATGGCCTCGAACGCCACAAATCCGATGGCATAGCCGGCCAGCCCGCCCAGCACCGAAAATATCGTGGCATTGAGCGCGAAACGCCACCACCGTGGCGGAGTGGCGAGGCACATTGGTGCCAGCATCACGTCGACGGGGATCGGGAAGAACGACGACTCCGCGAAGCTCATCGCACCCAGATACCACTCCGCGTGCCGGTGCCGCGACCAGCGCATTACGCGATCGTAAAGGCTACGAAACAGCGCCATCAGCGCCCGGGCACGAGCGGCACGAAACTCACGCCGCCCAGGGATACCTGCTCGAAGTGATCGCCACGACGAGTCACGAGCGTCAATTCCTGGTAGCCCGGCGGCCCGATGGGTATGACGAGCCTGCCGCCCGGCGCGAGTTGCTCGAGAAGCTTCTCTGGCAGGACCGGTGCCGCCGCCGCAACGATGATGCCGTCATACGGCCCGTACTTTGGCCAGCCCTCCCAGCCATCGCCTGGCCGGAACTGGACGTTGTAGATATCGAGGTCGCGGAGTCGCTGCTTGGTCTTGCGCAACAATTCCGGAATTCGTTCCACGGAGTAGATTTTCTTGACCAGCGGTGACAGCACTGCCGTCTGGTAGCCACAGCCGGTGCCGATTTCGAGGACCGTCTCGCCCTCGAAATCCTTCAGCAAGGCCTCGGTCATCTTTGCGACGACAAATGGCTGGCTGATGGTCTGGCCGTGGCCGATGGGCAACGCCGTGTCTTCATAGGCGCGGCTGGCCAGCGCCTCGTCGACGAACAGGTGGCGCGGAACGTTGCGAATCCGGTCCAGCACGGCCCTCGAGCGTATCCCCTGGCTACGCAGGCGATCGACGAGCCGCTCTCGCGTGCGCGCGCTGGTCATGCCTATTCCGAGAATTCCGCCGTTCTCGCGCATCAGAGTTCCTGAGCGGGCCCTGTCGTCATGAGTCCAGCCACGATTCGAGCTGTGACAGCGTATCGTGGCGTGTCAGGTCCACTTTCAGAGGCGTGACCGAAGCCCAGCCATTCTCGATGGCATGGAAGTCGGTGCCCTCGCCGTTGTCCTGCCCCGGACCGGCCGGACCCACCCAGTAGATCGTCCGCCCGTGCGGGTCCTCGGACTTCACCACCGGCTCCGCCTTATGCCGGAACCCGAGCCGCGCCGCGCGGAGCCCGCGGAGTTCCTCGAACGGCTTGTTCGGCACGTTGACGTTGAGGATGACATCGGAGGACAGCGACGCGCTGGATAGCTTCTGTACCATTTCGCTGGCAACCCGGGCTGCCGTGTCGAAGTGCTCCAGTCGATGGCCTACCAGGGATACCGCGATCGTGGGCAGACCGAGAAAACGGCCCTCCATCGCCGCGGCTACCGTACCCGAATAGATGACATCGTCACCGAGATTCGCACCATGATTGATACCCGATACGACGAGATCGGGTTCGTAATCCAGCAAGCCCGTCAGCGCGAGATGCACGCAATCGGACGGGGTACCATTCACGGCGAAGCTGTTTTCGCCGACCTTCGATACCCGGAGTGGCGACGACAGAGTCAAAGAGTTGCTGGCCGCCGATCGATTACGATCCGGCGCGACGACGACGACATCGGCGATCTTTCGGAGACTTTCGGCAAGCACGTTGATGCCGGTCGCGAGATACCCGTCGTCGTTGCTTACGAGGATTTTCATGTCAGAACGGGCGGGATCGTTTGGCGGCTGCGAAGCCGCTCACTATACTCAACAACCGCTGGATTCCATAGCGGGGATTCCGTGACCGAAGACGACTCAAAAATTTTTCGAGACGCCGTCTCAGACGCGCGCCCTATTCGCAGCGAGAAGCGCGCTGAGGCACCTGCGCGCCGGCCTAAGCCGGAGGCGCGATTCTCCCGGGCTGACGAAGCTGATGCATTGCGCGAGAGCCTCGATGCCGACATCGACGATATCGAAGCCAACTCCGGTGAGGCTCTTCGTTTCAACAGACCGTCGGTCGGCCGCCGCACAATGCGACAACTCGCGCGCGGCCGCTTCGCCGTGCAGGACGAAATCGACCTCCACGGGATGACGGTCAGCGAGGCGAAGCCGAGGCTAGTCGACTTTATCGACTATGCAGCTAGCACGGGGAAACGCTGCGTGCGCGTCGTGCACGGCAAGGGGCGAGGCTCCGGACAGCGCGGACCGGTACTCAAGCCGGCGGTCGCTCGGTGGCTCAGGAAGATGGACGTGGTGCTCGCGTACGTGTCGACCCGTCAGGTGGATGGCGGGACCGGCGCCGTTTATGTGTTGCTGGAGTCGCCCTGAGCGACGACGACGGCGGCGATCTCGCGCAGAACGGCGGTCGCGTAGCAACCCCTGCCGAGTTCGAATTGAAGGCGAACTGCATCCTTATCGATCTGCCATTCGAGCTGCCGGACGCGCATCCGAAGCGGTCGACTTGCCGCGTCGATCCTTAGCGCGACCAGCCCATCGCACAGGTCCATATGGCCCTGGACCGCCGACGATTCGATCCGTGACGCCTCACCGCTGCCGAGCGGTGCGCCGCTGCCCCAAAGAGACCCGGTCGGATGGATGTCCAGTTCGTCGAGCCGTTCGCCCAGGTTCTCGCCCGACTCCGCGAAGACGCTGCCGGAACCATCCAGATTCACGAGATCGCCACCGACCACGAGAGCCCAGTTGCCGCTGCTCACGCGCTCGTCGAGGATGGTGTTGAATAGCAGCGCCCGTGCGGCAGAGATTGCGATACTCCGTCGATCGCGTTTCATCCGCTCGCCCGCGAACAGCGCCCGGGCAAGATCTATGTTCGCCCCACCGCGGCCGAATCGCTGCTCGCCGAAATAGTTGGGCACGCCGCCGGCAGCAATCGTCTGGAGTCGTTCATCGACAACCGCCGGTGACGGTGAATCCGCAACGGGACGCAGCGCGATACGGAACGCGTTGGCCTGGTGCGCTCCCCGGCGCAGCTTTCTGCGGTGCGGGTGAACCTCGAGAACCTCGACGCCTTCGGCATCGAACGACTGCCAGTCGGTAGCGCCGGCACGCCGAACGCTGAACCACTGCGTGGTTATGGCATGCCGGTCCTTCAGTCCGGCGTAGCCCACGTCGCGCGCCGGGATGCCGGCGAAGACCGCAAGGCGGCGCGCCACCCAGGCAGTATTCGCCGAGGTCTTGCGGATTTTCAGAAGGTCGTGTTCGCCGTCGCCGCTGGGTTCGAATCCCAGAATCTCGTCAACGACAAAATCTTCCGGACGTTCGCGAATGCGCGCGGCGAACAGCGTATCGCCATGGGCACGCGCCCAGTCGGGCAGCTCACGCATCGGATCAGTTTGGGTCGGTCGCGGCGGCAGCCAGAATCGAAATCGGCAGCGTGTCAGGGCGCATCGGCTGCAACGACTTGATAGAAGGTCTCACCTTGTCCGATGAGACCGAGGTCAGTGCGCGCCCGCTCCTCCGCGGCTTCGAACCCTTGCTTCAGATTCACCACCTCGGCGTCGAGCGCGGCGTTTCGCGAGCGCAAGTCGTGATTGAGTTCGGTTTGATGGACCACGGCATCGCGGAGCTCGCGGGTCTTCTGGAAGCCGGAGTCGGAAATCCACAGCTCCGCCTGCAGCAGCACTGCGACAAAAGCGAGAACGATGAGCATCCAGCGCATTGCTCGTCCCCCGGCGCTCAGCCGATATCCACGGACAGGGCCTGCCGGCCCGCATAGACGGCACGGTCGCCGAGTTGCTCCTCGATACGCAGGAGCTGGTTGTACTTCGCGATCCGGTCGGATCGGGAGAGAGAACCGGTCTTGATCTGGGTGGCGGACGTGCCCACGGCGATATCGGCGATCGTCGCATCCGAGGTCTCCCCGGAGCGGTGTGAGATCACGGCGCTGTAGCCTGCATCGACTGCCATAGTAATCGCATCAAGAGTTTCAGATAAGGTACCGATTTGGTTGGGTTTTATCAAGATAGAATTTGCAACCTTCTCGCGGATGCCGCGGCCGAGGATGGACGTATTCGTGACGAACAGGTCGTCGCCGACGAGTTGCACCTTGCTGCCCAATGCATCGGTCAGAAGCCGCCAGCCGTGCCAGTCGCTTTCGTCCATGCCGTCTTCGATCGTGACGATGGGATAAGCATCCGCCAGGCCGCTGAGATAGTCGACGAATCCGGCGGCGTCGAACTGCCGGCCCTCGGAAGCCAGGTCGTAGACGCCATCCGAGAAGAATTCTGAGCTCGCTACGTCCAGACCGAGCAGGATGTCCTCGCCCGCCTTGAATCCCGCCTTCTCAATAGCCGTCATGATCGTATCGAGCGCGGCCTGATTGGACGGCAGATTCGGTGCGAATCCGCCCTCGTCGCCGACTGCGGTGTTCATGCCGTCAGCCTTCAATACGGACTTCAGCGCGTGAAAGATTTCGGCACCGTGCCGTAGCGCTTCCGAAAAGCACGCCGCGCCGATGGGCAGAATCATGAATTCCTGGATATCGACGCTGTTGTCGGCGTGAGCGCCGCCGTTGATGATGTTCATCATCGGTAGGGGCATCGTGGTTGAGTCTCCCAGGTGCGCGTATAGCGGCAGCCCGCGTGACTGAGCATAGGCCTTTGCGGCGGCGAGGGAAATGGCCAGCAACGCATTTGCGCCTAGCCGGGACTTGTTGTCGCTGCCGTCCAACTCGATCATCCGAGCATCGAGCGCGCGCTGGTCTGCGAACTCCTGACCGACGAGCGCATCTCGCAGATCGCCGTTCACGTTGCCGACAGCCTTCATTACGCCCTTACCCAGGTAGCGGCTCTTGTCGCCGTCACGAAGCTCTACGGCTTCGCGCGTGCCGGTCGACGCGCCTGACGGCACGCCCGCTCGCCCGAAGCTGCCGTCGTCCAGCGTGACATCGGCCTCGACGGTCGGATTGCCGCGAGAATCGAGAATCTCTCGTCCGCGAATCACTTCGATTCTGATCATTCCTGTTTCCTGATTTATTAGTCCCCGAGACCGAGTTCGGTCTCGAGATATCCGTTCTGCTTTACGGGGCGGTCGATTTCGACAAGCGATTTCAACAGCGCGCCGAGTAGAGCCAGCGGCATCGCGTTCGGGCCGTCGCTCAGTGCTTCCTCCGGCCTGGGATGCGTTTCCATGAACAAGCCCGCAATACCGGCCGCCGTGGCTGCACGCGCAAGCACCGGGATGAACTCTCGCTGGCCACCGGAAGCCGAGCCTTTGCCACCCGGCAGCTGCACCGAGTGGGTCGCGTCGAATACCACCGGACAGCCGGTACCGCGCATAACGGCGAGCCCACGCATGTCGGAGACGAGATTGTTGTAGCCGAACGAGAAGCCGCGTTCGCATACCATGATGTCTTCGTTGCCGGTCGACTTCGCCTTGTCGACGACGTTCTGCATTTCCCAGGGCGACAGGAACTGACCCTTCTTGATGTTGACCGGCTTCATGGAAGCGGCAACACGCAGGATGAAGTTGGTCTGTCGACACAGAAATGCAGGCGTCTGCAAGACGTCCACGACGTCCGCGACTTCATCGATAGGCGTGTCTTCGTGCACGTCGGTAAGCACCGGCACGTCCACCTGTCGCTTGACCTCACCTAAAATCCTGAGCCCCTCTTCCATGCCGGGCCCGCGGAAACCCGAGCGCGAGCTCCGGTTCGCCTTGTCGTAGGAAGACTTGTAGATATACGGGATGCCGAGCGAGGCGCAGGTTTCCTTCACCTGCCCCGCGACGTCGACGGCCATCGCCTCACTCTCGATGACGCAGGTGCCGGCTATCAGGAAGATCGGCTTATCGTTGCCGACCTCGGATCCGCTTAGCTTCATGCCTCGGCCGCCTGCGGCAGCTCGCCGTCATGGTGCCTGCAGGCTGCCCGGATGAAACCGGAAAACAACGGATGACCGTCACGCGGCGTCGATGTGAATTCCGGATGGAACTGGCTGGCGAGGAACCAGGGGTGCCCCGGCAGCTCGACCATTTCGACCAGATCGTCAACCGACTTGCCCGAGAACACGAGCCCCGCCTTTTCGAGCTGGGGCAGATAGTTGTTGTTGACTTCGTAGCGGTGCCGGTGACGTTCCTCGATCGACTCGGCACCGTACGTGCGCGCCGCGAGTGAACCATTCGCAAGGCTGACCTGCTGCGCACCGAGACGCATCGTACCGCCGAGTTCCGAACCCTCGTCACGTTCTTCCACGTCACCGCTGGCATCCTGCCACTCGGTAATGAGGCCGACTACGGGGTGCGCCGTCTGACGATTGAATTCGGTGCTCATGGCTCCTTCGAGCCCGGCGAGATGGCGTGCCGCCTCGATGACCGCAACCTGCAGTCCCAGGCAAATGCCGAGATAGGGAATGCCGTTCTCCCGCGCGAAGCGGACCGCCTCGATCTTGCCCTCGATACCGCGGTCCCCGAAACCGCCGGGGACGACAATGCCGTCCATATTCGCCAGGCAGTCGGTACCGCTGTCCTCGATGTCCTGCGCTTCGATGTAATGGATATTGACGCCGGTGCGCGTGTGAATACCCCCGTGCAGAAGAGCTTCGGACAATGAGATGTACGAGTCCTTGAGATCGACATACTTGCCGACCATCGCGATATCGACCTCGGACTTCGGATTCTGCTTGGCTTCGACGATCGCCTGCCATTCACTCAGATTCGCTGGCGGGAGATCGAGTCCGAACTGCCGAACGACGATGTCGTCGAGCCCCTGCTCGTGCATCATTTCCGGGATCTTGTAAAGATCGTCGGCGTCGTAGGCGGAAATGACCGCGGCTTCCTGCACGTTCGTGAATAGCGCGATCTTTTTACGCTGTTCCTCGGGGAGCGGCTGCTCCGAGCGGCAGACGAGGATATCGGGCTGGATGCCGATCGAGCGCAATTCCTTGACCGAATGCTGCGTTGGTTTGGTCTTGATCTCCGAAGAGGTTGCGATGTAAGGGACCAGCGTCAGATGCACGTAGGCGACGCGGTCCTTGCCGAGTTCGACGCCCATCTGGCGAATGGCCTCGAGAAACGGCAGGGATTCGATGTCGCCCACGGTGCCGCCGATCTCGACCAGACAAATGTCCGCGTCTCCCGCGCCGCGCTTCACGGAATCCTTGATCTCGTCGGTAATGTGCGGGATCACCTGTACGGTCGCGCCCAGATAATCCCCGCGGCGCTCCTGCGCAATAACCGATTCGTAGATTCTGCCGGTCGTGAAGTTGCTGTTGCGCCCCGTGGTGGTGCGCACGAAGCGCTCGTAATGGCCGAGATCGAGATCCGCTTCGGTGCCGTCGTGGGTGACGAAAACCTCACCGTGCTGGAATGGGCTCATCGTTCCGGGATCCACGTTCAGGTACGGATCCAGCTTGATCATGCTGATCGTGAGCCCGCGTGCCTCGAGAATAGCGCCGAGACAGGCTGAAGTGATCCCCTTGCCCAGTGACGAAACCACGCCGCCCGTGATGAAAACATACGATGTCATGTACGCACTCGTTCTGCGACGGCGGGAAATAAGAAAGGGCTGGAGGCAAAGCACACTTGCAGTGCTTTTCTCCAACCCTTAGGTATCCGCGCCGTCGTTGGATAAAAGACGGTGTTAGACGATACCGAAGTTGCCGTTGCCGCACAATCGAGAAGCGCTCCGAGAATACCCTATCCAGCTTCTGATGGGCGTCCGATAGCCCCTGACCGATGGCCTGGAGTCGCTACGCCGAAGACGACGTCAGAGCAGCGCCGGCTTGTCGCGCCAGCGGATCGCAAGTCCGTTCGGGTCGGTGACCGACGCGTCGGTCCAGAGATCGGCGACGGCCACCAGGTGGTCGCCGGAATAGACCAGCGGGAGTCGGTCGCGCATCCACGGCACGACGCCGGCCTCTTGAAGTAATTTCTTGAGTTTCTTCTTATGCCTTTGATTAGGAAGTCTAATCTCTTCGCCACCCTGACGTATCCCCAGGCAGAGACCGGCGTCGACGCAGGTCGTCGAAACGCCCGGGCCAGGCGTCAGTTCCAGTTGCCCCATCCCGGGACCCAGGTCGCAGACCGAATCGAATGTACAGCCGTCAAAGCTCGCCAGCGGCGCGGCAGACAGCAGGTACAGGTTATCTCGGTAGCGCCGGAACTCACCGCCTGGCCAGGCCACGACCGGCAATGCGTCCTCTCGAGCGTGTGAGAGCTGATATCGAATCTCTTCGACATGCGTACGATTCGGGGGCGTTAAGCCGGCAAGTTGCGCAAGATCGAAGTCGCCCAGCTCGCTCAGAATGCCGGCCGCATCGCGGGCATGCGCCGCACTCTTTGCCAGACGCCCGCTGACGTTTGGCCAGCGCTGCTCCAACAGCGGCAGAACGTCTCGGCGAAGAAAGTTTCGATCAAATACGGACTGGTCATTGCTCGGATCCTCGATCCAGCGCAACTTCTGGTCAGTCGCGTAACGTTCGAGGGACACCCGGGCGACGTCAAGTAACGGCCGCGCCAGAAAACCCGGCCCGAATCGGCGCAGGCGCGGAATCCCTGCAATGCCCGTCGGCCCGCTCCCCCGCAGCAGGTTCAGCAAGAGAGTCTCGGCCTGATCCTCTCGATGATGCGCGCTGAGCAGCCAATCGCCCGGCTCCATGAGCGATTCGAGCGCGGCATAGCGCGCCTGGCGAGCGGCGGCCTCTGGGCCGCCTCCCGCATCGACGCTGGCGCGGCGGACAACGCATTCCATACCCAGATCCCGGCAGAATTGGATACAGAATTCCGCCCAGCCGCCGGATTCGGCTTGCAGCTGATGATCGACATGAATCGCGAGCAGCCGCCCATCGGGACGCGCCGCAGCGAGCGCATGGCAGAGGACGATGGAATCAAGACCGCCGCTAAGTGCAACGAGGTGACGGTTCGGAGGCGCTCCGGAAGCGAGCAGATTGCGCTCGAGAAGGTCGAGCGAGTCAGCGAGCCCCTCGGGAGAGAAGCTCACGCTTCTTTGAATTCTCCGAAGGCCGCCAGCCGGCGCCGCCGGTTCTCGAGCAGCTGTTCGGTGGACAATTCGGACAATTCATCGAGAGTCTTGACGAGCGCGTTGCGGATGACCTCGGCCATCGAATTGGGATTCCTGTGCGCTCCGCCCAGCGGCTCCTCGAGTACGCCGTCGACCAGCCCGAAACCGACGAGGCTATCGGCCGTAATCCGCATGGCCTCGGCGGCATCCTCGGCTTTCTCCGCACTCTTCCAGAGTATGGATGCGCAGCCCTCGGGCGAGATAACCGAGTAGATTGCATATTGCAGCATGAGCAGGCGATCGCCGACGCCGATGGCAAGCGCGCCGCCCGATCCACCTTCGCCGACAACCACGCTCACGATCGGCGTCCTTAGACTCGACATCATGTACAGGCTGTATGCGATGGCTTCGCTCTGACCGCGCTCCTCCGCCCCGACGCCCGGATACGCGCCTGGCGTATCGATCAACGTGACGACGGGCAGACCGAATTTCTCCGCCATCCGCATGAGACGCTGCGCTTTCCGATAGCCCTCGGGCTTCGGCATGCCGTAATTTCGGCGCACACGTTCCTTCGTGTCACGGCCCTTCTGATGACCGATGAACATGACGGCGCGCCCGTCGATCCGTCCGATGCCGCCTACGATCGCCGGATCGTCCGCAAACATGCGGTCACCGTGCAACTCCTGAAAATCAGGGGCGATCGTTGCAAGATAATCGAGCGTATACGGCCGGTTGGGGTGGCGCGCGACCTGCGCGACCTGCCAGGCGGAGAGCTTCTGGAAGATGCTCCTGGTGAGCGTCTCGCTCTTTTCGCGGAGACGCGCAACTTCCTCGTTGATGTTGATTTCCGAATCGTCACCGACGAAGCGAAGTTCTTCGATCTTCGCCTCGAGTTCAGCGATCGGTTGCTCGAATTCGAGAAATTTCAGGTCCATAGCCGTGTTTGTTCGTGCCGGGGCGCAAACATTACATTATTTCTCTGCCCGGTGCGTACAGCAGACGCACATTGTTACTGCCAAGTAGCTCCGAGAGCTTGTCGCGGAGCTCCCGGCTCGGCCGCACGCTCCATTCGGGGCCCAGGGTCAGGCGAGCGGCCGCACTATCGCCGAAATACTGAACGGCGACGTCGCAGTTACCCTCGCGGTATGGCAACAATACGTCGTGCAGCTTCGTAAGCAACTCATTGCCGTGCCCATTGGGGGCGAGTTTAAGGAGCATGCTCCTCGCTCGACTCTCGATGACGCGATCGATGTGCAAAACGTTTTTCGCGTTGACGGTCCATGCGCCGATGAAATCGTCGTATCTCAGACCGCCTGAGACAACGACAATCTCATCCTTCACCAGCAAGTGCCGGAACTCCTGAAACGCTTCCGAGAAAAGGCTGATCTCCATGCGCCCGCTGTCGTCATCGAGCACTACGCTCACCCGGTTGCCTCGCTTGCGAACGTCGACGATAAGCCCTGCGATGGACACCTCGCGCCGCGCGTGTCCGTACGTTCGCTCGCCGGGCGCGCTCGCTGGCGGAGGCTCGGCAGCAAGCTCGCCGAGCCGGCCATCCACGAAGTGACCAGCATCATTGCTGACCGCGTGGAAGGGATGCCCCGACAGATAGAGACCGAGCGCCTCCTTTTCGTTGCTCAGCAACAGTCGTTCCGGCCACTCGCTGAGTACAACGGCCTCGACGGACTCGACCTCCACTTTCGGAACCTCGAGACCGAACATGTCGTTCTGACCTGCGGCCTGGGCGCGAGCATGTTGCTCGGCGCCTTTCAATGCCTGCTCGAGCGTATGCATGAGACTACGCCTGGTCGCGCCGAAGGAATCCATCGCGCCAGACTTGATCATCGCTTCGAGCGCGCGCCGATTCAGCTTGTCGTGATCGACGCGCCGGCAGAGCTCGATCAAATCGCGGTACGGTCCGTTCCGCTCGCGTTCCTCGATGAGCGCCTCGACGGCGGCACGCCCTACGCCCTTTATCGCGCCCAGGCCGTATGAAATCGAAGTGTCGTCGAAGACGCTGAAGTGATATCCGGAATGATTGACCTCCGGCCGTTTGAGCGTCAGGCCGATTTGCCGGCAGTCGTCTTTGAGCGTTACGAGCCGGTCCGTATTGTCCATGTCCGCGCTCATCACGGCCGACATGAATGCGGCCGGATAGTGTGCCTTCAAGTAGGCCGTCTGGTAGGACAGCACCGCGTAGGCGGCC
>CALZMR010000089.1:2971-13790 GCA_945788575.1 uncultured Woeseiaceae bacterium | reverse complement strand
GAACTTCTCCATGAGGTCGAAGATGCGGGTCGCCGTCGCATCGGCGACTCCGCGCTCGGTCGCGCCGCTAACGAAGATCTCGCGCTGCTTGGCCATCTCCTGCGGCTTCTTCTTGCCCATCGCGCGTCGCAAGAGGTCCGCGCCGCCAAGCGTGTAGCCGGCGAGGACCTGAGCGATTTGCATGACCTGTTCCTGATACAGGATGACGCCGTAAGTCTCCTCGAGGACCGGCTTCAGATCCGGATGCAGGTAATCGATGTCCGATTTGTTGGTCGCGTGCTTGCGCGTGATGAAGTCATCGACCATGCCGGACTGCAGCGGTCCCGGGCGAAACAGAGCGACCAGCGCCACGAGGTCGTCGAACTGATCGGGGCGCATCCTTTTTATCATGTCGCGCATTCCCGACGACTCGAGCTGGAAGACCGCCGCTGTGCGCGTCGTCTGCAGAAGCCGGAAAGTTTCGGCATCACGCAGAGGAATTCGATTTATCGTGAAGTCGTCACTGCCGCTCGTTTCGTTCACGATGCGCACGGCCCAGTCGATGATCGTCAGCGTCTTCAGGCCGAGGAAGTCGAATTTCACAAGGCCAATGGCTTCAACATCGTCCTTGTCGAGCTGAGTCACGAGACTGCCGCCGCCGTCTTCGCAGTAGAGCGGCGTGAAGTCGGTCAAATCGTCTGGTGCGATGACCACGCCACCGGCGTGCTTGCCGGCGTTTCTGGCGAGCCCCTCGAGTGATCGCGCAAGGTCGATGATTGCCGTGACCTCCTCGTCGTCGCGGTACATCGTCGCCAGCTCTTCCGATTGCTCGAGCGCCTTGTCGAGCGTCATGCCGACCTCGAACGGCACCTGCTTTGCGATTCGATCGACGAAACCGTAGGGCTGGCCGAGGACGCGGCCCAGCACCCAGGCAACGAGCGAGCCGGCGCCAGAGCCGCGGCCCGGCCCTACAGGAACGGCGTTTTCCCGCGCCCAACGAATGAAGTCGGCAACGATCAGAAAATAGCCCGGGAAGCCCATGTCGCGGACGACCGAGAGTTCAATCTCCAACCTCTCATAGTAGGGCGCGCGTCGGGCGGCACGATCGCTCTCGGACGCGGACGCGAGCAGAACATCGAGCTGTCGCTCGAGCCCGCGCTTCGCCTCGGCCTCGAGGAACTCCGCCTCCGTCTGACCTTCCGGCACGGGGAAGGCCGGCAATACGCTCTTCCCCATGGTCAGGTCGAGATTGCAGCGTTTTGCTATCTCGACGGAGTTGGTCAGCGCCTCGGGCGCGTCGGCAAACAACTCACGCATCTCGGCGGACGAGCGCAGATATTGCTGATCGCTGTATAGGCGAGGCCGGTCCGCATCCGAGAGGCTTAGCGATCATCGAAAATTTCACGCCACGCTTCGAGTCGTCGCGACGCGCCGTCGGAGTGATCCAGCACCAGATCATGGCCAACGTCGCCGTGCACCCCACCAGACAAGGCGATGAGTCCAAGACAGGATTCGCGGTTCAGCCACTCTCGGTTGACGAGAGGATCGCCGCGATGCTGCCCCTCGATATAGGCCCTGGACAGCAACTCCGAGAGCTTCCGATAGCCGTCATTGTTCTGACACAGCAGTACGAGATGAAACGGCCGCGCCGCATCGTCTTCATTGACGATCCGGATGTCCGCCCCGACGATGGGCTTGACCCCGGCGGCTAAAGCTCGCTTGTAGAACTTGACCATGCCGAACAGGTTCATCTGGTCGGTCAGCGCGACGGCCGGCATGCCGTCCTCGGCACAGCGATTCACGAGTTCTGCAACCCGCACGGTGCTGTCGACGAGGGAAAACTCGCTGTGCACGTTCAGGTGTACGAACGGCAGCGCACTCATTCGGCACCTGCCAATGCCGTGCGCACCGGTGCGAAGCTGCGGCGATGCTGCTCGCAAGGGCCGTGTGTCAACAGCCGCTCCCGATGCACGGCGGTCCCGTATCCTTTGTGACGGCTAAACGCGTATTCCGGATACAGACGATCCATACCGATCATGATCTCGTCTCGAACCGTCTTGGCAAGGATCGAAGCGGCGCTGATCGCAGGAATCCGTGCATCTCCGCCGACGATCGCCTCCCCCGAGATGCGTCGGTTGTCGAAGCGGAGCGAAGGAAGCCGATTGCCGTCGACGAGCACTGATCCTGGCTGTACGCGGAGGCCGAGTATGGCGCGCCGCATTGCCAGCATTGTTGCATTCAGGATGTTCAGTGCATCGATCTCCGCCGTATCCGCCCACGCCACCGACCATGCGAGCGAGTGCCGGCGGATGTCGTTGGCGAGCCGATCCCGCTCCCTCGGGGAGAGCCGTTTCGAATCGGCGTAGCCGGAGCATTCCTGTCGCGGCGCAAGAATCACCGCGGCCGCAACCACCGGGCCGGCCAGCGGTCCGCGGCCGGCCTCGTCCACACCGGCAACGGGCTCCTCGGGCTCGAAAAGATTCGGCTGCAGCATGCTGAGATCGGTGACCGTATCCCCGTCGTTATTGCTTTGCGAGGCTGAGAACGGTTTCAGCGGCACGCAGATCGGCGTCCAGCGCCAATTCAGCTCGCAGTTTAGCAAATCTCTCGGAAATGACGGCCCGGCGTTCCGGTGAGTCGATGAGCTCGGCGACGGCGCCGGCAAGCGCGTCGGGCCGCGCGTCGCCCTGGATAAACTCGGGCACGAGTGGCGGATCCGTCAGCTGATTCGGCATGGTCACGTTCTCGACCTTGAGCAGCCCGAACGCGCGCACGATAAATGCCGTCATCGCAGCTACCTTGTAGGCCGCCACCGTCGGCCGCTGCAGCAGCGCCGATTCCAGGGCTGCCGTTCCGGACGCGAGCAGCACGACGTCGGCCGAGCACATCGCGAGCTGTGACTGTCCGTCAGTCAATGTGAAGGCGGCAGCCACGCCGGCATCGGCCAGGTGTTGCTCGATAGCCGGCCTGAGGCGCTCGGAAGCTACGGGGGTGACGAATTGGATACTCGGATAGCGCTCGCGCAGTAGTGCCGCCGCCTGAGCAAACAGAGGGCCCAACCTCGCGACTTCGCTGCGGCGGCTGCCCGGCAGCACAGCGACAACCGGACCATCGCCGCCGATCCCGAGTTCGCGCCTCGAGCCGTCTACATCGATGAACTCGGGCGCGACGCTGGCTTTCGGATGGCCGACGAATTCTGCCTGCACGCCGTGCTTCTCATAGAAGGCCTTCTCGAACGGCAGGATGCAAAGCACGCAATCGGCGGCCTCCCGGATCGTTCGAACGCGCCCCTCGCGCCATGCCCAGACGGTCGGACTCACGTAGTGCGCCGTTCGAATACCGGCTTTTCGCAATCGCCGCTCGAGGCCCAGATTGAAGTCGGGTGCGTCGATGCCGATGAAGACGTCGGGTGGCGAGTCGATCCAGCGTTTCGCCAACGATCTTCTCAATTTCAACAGGCCCGGCAAGTGCTTGATCGGCTCGACGAGCCCAAACACCTCGAGGACGTCGGAGTCCTCCCACGGGTCGCAACCTGCCTCCACCATTGCCGGCCCCGCAACGCCTTCGAAGACGGCGTCCGGTACGCGCTCCGCCAGAGCGCGGATGAGGCCTGCACCAAGCAGGTCACCGGAAGGTTCACCGGCAACCAGTCCGAATCTCATGATCGACTACCGCACGAGGCCGCGTTCCGAAGATCGCAGCGATTCGAGGAATACAGTGATCTCCGGCTGTTCGGCGGCGAGGCCGGCGATCTCGTCGATCGCCTCAGCGAGTTTCTTGCCCTGCCTGAAGACGATCCGATAGGCATTCTTGATGTTACGAATCTCGTCCGCCGAGAACGAACGCCTCTTGAGTCCCTCGGAGTTGATGCCTTTCGGCGCCGCGGGCTGTCCCGCCACGGTCGTATACGCCGGCACGTCGCGATTGATTACCGAAAACATTCCCAGAAATGCGTGTGCCCCGACCCGGCAGAACTGATGAATGCCGGTGAACCCGCCGAGAATCGCCCAGTCACCAACGTGCACGTGGCCGGCGAGTGTCGCATTGTTCGCCATGATGCAGTTGTCACCGACGACGCAGTCGTGCGCGATGTGCACGTAAGCCATGATCCAGTTGTCGTCGCCGAGCCGCGTCTCACCGAGATCCTGCGTCGTCCCGCGGCTCAATGTGCAGTACTCACGAATCGTATTGCGATCGCCGATGACCAGACGTGTTGGCTCGCCGGCGTATTTTTTGTCCTGGGGATCGTCCCCGATCGACGCGAATTGATAGATGCGATTGTCGCGGCCGATCGTCGTTGGACCGTTGACGACCGTGTGACTGCCGATGCGGCTGCCGCTACCGATCGCTACGTCGTCGCCGATAACGGCATACGGTCCGATCTCGACGTCGTCGGCGATGTTCGCCTTTTCGGAGACGACTGCCGTGCTGTGAATGCTCACTTACCCTGCTTCTCGAGCCGTTTGACACGCTCTGAGAGTTTGCCGATTCGGCGCAACTGTGCCACCCGGCGATTCCAATCACCCGCTTTCTCGGCAGGAAAGGTCGAGGCATATTCGCCGGGTTCGGTAATATCCTTGGTCACGGTTGCGCGCCCGGCGAAAAACACGTCATCGCAAATACGGATATGGCCGACGGTCCCAACCTTACCGGCAAATAAACAACGCTTGCCGATCGTCACGCTGCCTGCAATCGTGGTGTTACAAGCCATCGCCGTGTGTGCGCCGACTCTCGTGTTGTGGGCGATCATTACCAGGTTGTCGAGCCGCACGTCGTTTTCGAGCACAGTATCCTCTATGGCACCGCAGTCTATCGTCGTGTTGGCACCGATCTCGCAGTCATCGCCCATCGTCACGCCACCGACCTGTGGAATCTTGATCCAGCCGTCAGGCCCCATGGCGTTACCGAAGCCGTCGGCTCCGATTACCGAGCCCGGATGAAGTATGCAGCGTTTTCCAATAGACACGCTTCTGACCAGCGTCACATTGGCGATCAACCGACAGTCGTCGTCAATGCGGCAGTCGGAACCGACCACCGTGCCGGGCCCGACGATGACGTTCTCACCAATAATCGAGCGCTCACCGATGACGGCGTTGGGGCCTATCTGGGCGCTGGCGGCGACCGTAGCGGTTTCGTCGATGACAGCCGATGAATGGGCGCCCGGCACCGGTACCGGCAGCGGATGCAAAAGCTGCGCAATGCGAGCGTACATCGCATACGGATCGTCGGTTAGCAATCTGGCGGCCGCGCAATCGGCCGACGTATCCGGACGAATGAGTACGGCAGCTGCCTTCGTCGAAGACAGCTGCTCGCTCAATTTCGGGTTGGACAGGAAGCTCAGCGACTGCGGGCCGGCATTGCTCAGTGTTGCGACCCGATCGACGACGGTCTCGGGGTCACCATCGAGATCACAGCCGAATCGAGTCGCCAGTTCTCCCAGGCTGAATGACATCCGCACCTACTGCGCGTTGTTCGCCTGGTAGTCTGCTTCGATAGCTCGGAGAACTTCCTCGGTGATATTCACAGCGGTGCTGGCGAAGACGATTCCTTCACCGACGACCAGATCGTATCCCTCCGCCTCGGCGTAAGCGCGCACCTGAGTAATGACGCTGCGCTGCAGGCTTCCGAGTTCCTCATTCTGGCGCAGGTTCCAGTCCTCCTGCAGATCGTTCTGCAGTCTGGCGACCTCACGCTGCAAGTCACGGAACTGGCGCTCGGCTTCATTGCGCTCAGACTCACCCATGACCGCCGCATCCTGCTGAATTCTGGCGGTAAGGTCCTCGAGTTCCTGTGCTTTCGCCGTGAACTCTCGCTGCCTCGGAGCGAACTCTTCCTGCAGACCTTCCATCATTGCCCGCGTCTGCGGCGCGTACTCGAGCAGCTGCGCCAAATCGACGACGCCGATCTTCACTTCCTGTGCCTGTGCCGGGATCGCGAACGCACACAGCATTGCGACACCGATTGCCGCTTTCGCGAAATTACGCTTCAAAAAAATCATGACCTTTCAATCCTTAGAACGCTTGACCAATCGAGAACTGGAATCTCTCCACTTCATCGCCGTAAAACCTGTCGTTCCCGTCATACTCGTTGAGCGGGAACGCATAACTGAACCGGAACAGTCCCAACGGTGCCAGCCACTGGACTCCGATGCCCACGGACGAGCGAAGTTCATCCAAATCTGGCTCGTAGCCAAGCGGGGAACCCAGCCGGTCGGTGAATGCGACCTCGCCGGTGTTAAAGACGTTGCCGACATCGTAAAAGAGGCTGGCACGCGCCTGGTTGGCCCATCTGTCCGGAAGCGGGAGTATAAGCTCTAGCTGACTCGCAACCAACACGTTACCGCCATAGGGGTTGCCGAAGCTGTCTCTGGGGCCGAGGTAGGACTCGCGGAAGCCGCGTACGGATGCCGGTCCGCCGCCGAAGAAGTGCTTATATGGAGGCAATGCCGTGGTTCCGCCGATACCCTCGCCCATACCGAGTTCGGTATTGAAGCGTATGACCCAGCGCTGCGTGATCGGGAAATATTTGGTCAGGCTGTAGCGAGCCGTATAGTACTCGACGTCACTACCCGGCACCGCCATCGAGAAGAACAGCTGCTGGCGCATGCCGCGATTGGCGAACAACGCCCGGTTGCGGCTGTCGTACGTCCAGCCCGCAAGGACTTCGAGCGTATCGAACTTCGTGCCGAACACTTCGAGGCCATTGTCCAGCGGCTCGACGAAGGAGTCGCCGTTATTGAGTACCCAGTCCTGCGCCTGCTGCGTGCTGTTAGCCGATGACAACAGCTCCGCGCTTTGCAGCGACAGGCCGACGCTCAGGGTCTGAAACTCGCTGATCGGGTAGCCGTAGTCGATACCGAAACCGCTCGTCGTCGTGGAGAAGTCCGAGGCGCCGGACACGAACTGAGTGATGTCCCGATAGTTGAATGAGATCGTGCGTCGTATCCCGTCCATCGTCCGGTAGGGATCCGAATGCGAAAGGCTGTAGAGCTTCGAAAAACGTCCCGAGTTCAGTTCCAGCGCAACGCGATCGCCGGACCCCATGAAGTTGGTGTGCACGATGCTGCCGTTCAGCAACAGCTTCTGAGACTCGGAGTAGCCGACGCCGCCCGAGAATTGTCCGGGCATGCGGTACTCGAGGTCGAAGTCGACATCCACGAGATCCGGACTGCCTGCGACGGGCGTATTCTCGAACTCGACATTCTCGATAAACGGCAATCTCTGAAGCCGCACCCTCGACCGGTCGAGGAGAATGTTCGACATGTAGGCGCCTTCCATCTGCCGAATCTCACGACGCAGGACCTCGTCCTCGACCTGACTGACGCCGTTGAAACTGATGCGCCGAACGTAGACACGGCTCTTCGGGTCGATAAAGAAAGTGACGTCCGCCTCCAGGGTCTCCTCATTGAGTTCCCAGATCGGATCGATTTCCGCGTTCGAGTAGCCTTCCTCGCCGAGCCTGAGCGCCATGAGTTCCGTGGTCTGCGTGAGCATCGCCTGATTGAATATCGAGCCCGGCTGAGCGAGTACGAGTGCTTGCAGGAACTGCTCGGCAATGACCATCTCGCCGACCAGCTTCACGTCGGAAATCGTATATTGCTCGCCCTCGTCGATGGTGATCGTAACGAAGATGTCTTTCTTATTGGGTGAGATCGCAACCTGCGTGGACTCAACGAGGAAGTCGGCGTACCCGCGATTCATGTAGAACGAAGTCAGCGTTTCGAGGTCGCCCTCCAGACTCTCCTTCGCGTAGCGATCGTCCTGACGAAGCCACGACAACCAGTTTGCGGTGTCGAGTGTAAAGTCGCTGCGGATCTCATCGTCGGTGAATCTTTCGTTGCCAACGATATTGACCTGCCGGATACGGGCGCGCTCGCCCTCGGTAACGTTGATTTCGATACGCACCGTGTTGTTCGGCCGTTCCGTTACGGTCGTCTCGATCTGCACGCCGAACTTGCCGCGATCGTAGTACTGCTCACGAAGAAACATCTCGACATTATCGAGCACTGAGCGGTCGAATGTTCTACCTCGCGCCAGCCCGACGCCGCGCAGGGATTCCATCAGATCTTCTGTCTTGATGTCCTTGTTGCCGTCGATCTCGAAGCTCTCGATCGACGGACGCTCGCTGACCACGATAACCAGCGTATCGCCGTCGCCACGCATCTCGATGTCGTCGAACAGACCCTGCCGGTAAAGCGACCGGATCGCCTCTCGGATGCGATTCGCATTGATCTCGTCGCCAATATTGATGGGCAAGTAGTTGAAGACCGTACCTTCCGAAATGCGCTGCAAGCCTTCGACTCGCATGTCGCGAACCACGAAGGCATCCTGGGCCAGGATCGGGCCGCTGAGCGTCAGCAACGTAATCAAAGCGAGCATGGCTCGCCAAACGGTTCTTGTTTTAGTTGTTCGAGTCATTCCTTATCCGCCAGGCGAGTTCAAGTTGCCCACGATGTCGTTATAAAACGCCAGGCTCATCAGGAGAATGAGCGCCAAAATGCCAACCTGCTGGCCGATGATCTGAGCGCGCTCCGACATTGGACTGCCCTTCGCGGCCTCGACCAGCTGATAGACGATCTGCCCTCCGTCGAGCACCGGCACTGGCAAAAGATTCAGAACGCCCAGACTGATGCTGATGATCGCGAGGAAGCTGATGAAATTGTCCAATCCGGCCTGCGCCGAGGCACCTGCGTACTGAGCAATATTGATCGGTCCGCTGATATTCTTGATAGAGACGTCGCCCGTCACCATGCGGCCGAGCATTCGTACGGTGAACAGCGTCGACCGCCACATTCGATCCACTGCCTTGCCAACCGATTCCAGCGGGCCGAATTGGCGCAGATAGGCGAGATCACCCCAATCGGCAGCGACGCCGACACCCAATCTGCCGGTCAGCTCACCGTCATGCACTTCGCCCGCGACGCGGGCATCGATGGTCCGTGTCTCACCGCCACGTAACACGTCGATGCGAACGACTTGATCGGGACGGCTGCTGATCTCCGCGGTAACGTCGCTTGGAACGACGATGTCGGTGCCTTCGATCGCGACGATGACGTCCCCGGCTTCGAAGCCCGCGGCCTCAGCTGCCCCGCCTTCCATGATCTGCGTGATGGTCACGGGCGGGCGCCACGGCTGGAATCCGAGACCGTCGAACAGCAGCCCGGGTTCGGTCAATCGAGTCCGGTCCTCGCCCACGTCGATTATGGCGGTGCGAACGTTGTCGTCGGCATCCCTGAGCTGAAGCGGAATCTGACCCGTCGACGTCATCTGGTCCAGCATCGCGACGAGCGCCGCCTCCCAGTCCGGGGTTGGCGCATCGCCTACAGCCAGGATTCTGTCGCCGGTCTCCAGTCCCGCAACGGCGGCATAAGATCCCTCCTCGACATTCCCGACTGCCGGCATGGCCGAGGGTACGCCATATATAAAGAGTGCCCAGTACGCGACGATTGCGAACAGAAAATTGAAGAACGGACCCGCCAGCAGCACCGCTACGCGGGCCGGGATCGGCCGTTGGTTGAACGCTCTGCCCTCGTCCTCGGGGTCGACAGGGCCTTCCCGGCTGTCCAGGAATCGTACATAGCCACCGAGCGGGATCGCCGATATGCAGTACTCAGTGCGGTCCGGTCCCTTGCCGACGCGCTTCCAGATCGGCCGGCCGAAGCCGATGGAGAATCGCAGCACTTTCATGCCGGTCCACCGGCCTACGATGTAGTGCCCGTATTCGTGGATAGCCACGAGGACGCTGATCGCCACAATGAACGCCAGCAAACCGCTCATGAAATCACCCATCCTCAGACCTCTCGCAACTCATCGTACTGTGGACTGGATCGACCAGCCGCAGTTCCCGAGTCTCGAGCCTGATTGGCGAAGCCTGAACACCGCCTGAACGGCTCGTGTACACCGCTGATCTGCCAGCCTTGCACGACACTAGCTCAGCCCCGTCCAGCCGAGACCGAGGGCGAACAGCGGTGCAGCGGCGGCCAGACTGTCGATACGATCCAACATGCCGCCGTGCCCGGGAAACAGCTTGCCGCTGTCTTTTACGCCCGCGGTTCGCTTGAACATGCTCACCGTCAGATCGCCGACGATCGACAAACCGGCGACGGCCGCCTTCCCAGGTCTTCCCGGGACTGATCTTCGGTGCCAGTTTGACCCGGCCAAACAGCTTGCCTGCGAAAAAGGCACCGACATCGGCCGCCCAGACCAGCAACATGGCGAACAGCAGCAGCCAGGGATCGGTCTGATAAAGCAACACCAGCGCTGCGTACAGCGGCACGAGGACGAGCGCCCCGCACAACCAGCGCAGCATCATGGGAATCGGCGTCGGGAAAGCGAACGCCCACAGCAGAGCCAGCAGCCACCAGACGAGTGCGACCTGCAGCAAGATACGAGTGATGTCGGCCGAAAACACGAGGTTCACGACCGCCATCAGAGCGGCGATAACAATCACGTACAGACCGCGACTCCAGCCCTTCGCGAGGAACCGCGACCACTCCCAGGCACCGGCCACGATGATTGCAGCGATGAACACTTCCGCCGCGAGTTCGGGCAGCACGAACAGAACCAGCCCAAGAACCGACGCCGCGATTACAGCGGTAATAAACCTCTGTCTCAGCATTTGGCCACCTCGAGTTGCTCGCCTGTGTGTCCGTAGCGACGCTGGCGCTGCGCGAAATACTCCACGGCGAGATCGAGATCCTTGTCACGGAAATCCGGCCACAGCGTGTCGCAGAACCACAGTTCCGAGTAGGCGAGATTCCATAACAGAAAATTACTGACACGCTGCTCCCCGCCGGTTCGGATCAGCAAGTCGGGATCTGGGATACCGCTCAGCTGCATGT
>CALZMR010000089.1:0-2938 GCA_945788575.1 uncultured Woeseiaceae bacterium | reverse complement strand
CCCGCCGTAGGCAACAGCGACGATCAGGTGCAGACCGTCGTTATCGGCTGTTGCAGCTTCGGCGTCACTCATCATCTGTGCCAGCGAGCCGCTCAAACGAGTGCGATCTCCGACGAATTCGAGCCTCACCTTATTACGATGCAGCTCCTCGACTTCTCGTTGCAGCGCATCGACAAACAGTTTCATGAGCTTCGAAACTTCGTCGTCAGGCCGGCGCCAGTTCTCACTCGAGAAAGCAAACAGCGTCAGGTGCCCGATTCCGAGCCGCGCCGCATGCTCGACAATCGCTCGCACGGACTTCACGCCCGCCCGATGGCCGGCATGCCGCGGCAAAGCCCGCCGGCGTGCCCAGCGGCCGTTGCCATCCATTATGACGGCAACGTGTTTTGGGGGCATTGTCGTCATCGCAGAGCGCACTCAGATTTCCAGAAGCTCGGCTTCCTTTTCGGCGAGAATCGTATCGATTTCAGCAACATACTTGTCGGTTATCGCCTGGATTTCGTCCTCTGCCCGGCGTTCGTCGTCCTGACCGATCATCTTTTCCTTGAGCAAATCCTTGACGTCCGAAATCGCGTCGCGCCGGATATTGCGAACGGCTATTCGACCGCCCTCCGCCTCATGGCGAACAACGCGAATCATGTCCTTGCGGCGTTCCTCGGTGAGCGCCGGCAATGGCACTCTGATAACGGTACCCGCCGACGCGGGATTCAGGCCGAGATCCGAGCCCATGATTGCCTTCTCGATGACCTGCACCATGTCTTTTTCCCATGGCGTCACTGTCAACGTGCGGGAATCTTCTACCGCGACGTTGGATACCTGACTCAGGGGCACCTGACTGCCGTAGTACTCCACCGTTATATGATCGAGCAGACTCGTATGCGCCCGCCCGGTGCGAATTTTGGTCAACTCCGTTTTGAGCGACGCGACGCTCTTGGCCATCCGGTCCGCAGCGTCTTTCTTGATTTCATCGAGCACAAGGAGCTCCTCTGTATAACTGGTACTAAGCCGTCACGAGCGTGCCGACATCGTCGCCGGTCATCGCCTGAACGAGCGCATTGGCGCGCGTCAGGTCGAAAACCCTGAGAGGCAGATCATTGTCACGACACATCACGATGGCCGTGGCGTCCATGACGCCCAGCTTATCCGCGATGACCTTGTCATAGGACACGGTCTCGAAGCGGCTGGCGTCCGGATTGCAGGCAGGATCGGAGTCGTAGACCCCGTCGACCTTGGTCGCTTTGAGCAGCACGTCGGCGCCGATTTCGATGGCGCGAAGGCTGGCCGCCGTGTCGGTCGTGAAGAATGGGTTACCGGTTCCCGCCGCCAGGATGACGATACGTCCCTTCTCCAGGTGCCGGACAGCACGTCGGCGGATGTAATCTTCGCAAACCTCGTTGATCTGCAGTGCGGACATGACCCGCGCGTACACATCCAGCGCCTCGAGCGCGTCCTGTATAGCGAGCGCATTCATCACTGTCGCCAACATGCCCATGTAGTCGCCGGTCACGCGGTCCATGCCGGCGCGGGCCAGGCCGGCGCCGCGGAAGATGTTGCCGCCACCTATGACGATGGCGATCTCCACGCCGGTCTTCTTCGCCGCGGCGATCTCGGCAGCGAGCCTCTGGATGACCTTTGGCTCGATTCCGTAATCGAGTTCCCCCATTAGCGCCTCACCCGAGAGCTTCAGGAGGACCCGCCGGTAGGAAGCCGAACTGTCATTCATACGCGGTCGCTCCGATCTGCCGCCGTCCCGGACCTGTCCGGGGGCTCCCGATTCTAGCCTATTAACTTCCCTGAATCTTTTTGAATCATAGGGTTAAGAGGAATAAATCAGGCTATTCGTCATCCTTCTTCTTTGCGTCGTCGATCTGTTTCATGACCTCTTCCGCAAAGTTCTCGACTTTCTTCTCGATGCCCTCGCCAACTTCCAATCGCACGAACGACGTCACTGAGGCATCAGCGCCCCCCAGCAACTTGCCGACCGTCACGTCCGGATCCTTCACAAAGGGCTGACCGACCAGGGTTATTTCCTTGAGGTACTTCGCGACGCGGCCGTCGACCATTTTGGCCACGATCTCCGCCGGCTTGCCGGACTCCTCGGCCTGCTCGGTGAGAATCCGGCGCTCGTTCTCCAGCGTCTCCGCGGGCACGCCCGACTCGTCGATACAGGTCGGATTGATCGCCGCGACGTGCATGGCGATATCGCGGGCCAGAGACTCGTCGCCGCCGTCGAGCGCCACGACAGCGCCGATTTTGGCGCCGTGCGTGTAATAGCCAATGGGACCGCCTGCAGCGATCTGCTCCACGCGGCGAACCGAGATATTTTCGCCGACCTTGGCGATCAGCTCGGTCCGTGCTGTCTCGATCGTCCGGCCGTCGGCCAATGTCGCCTCGGCAAGAACCGCAACGTCGGATTCTCCCAACTCGAGTGCAGCATCGGCAACGGCATCGGCGAAGGCGACGAAGTTCTCGTCCTTGGCGACGAAGTCCGTTTCCGAATTGACCTCGACAACCACGGCTTTGGCGCCGTTCGCCTTAATGACAATGCGGCCGTCCGCAGCGACCCGGCTGGCCTTCTTGTCGGCTTTCGCCTGCCCGGACTTGCGCAGCGCTTCCGCGGCGGCATCCATATCGCCGTCCGCTTCCACCAGTGCCTTTTTGCACTCCATCATGCCCGCGCCGGTGCGCTCGCGCAGTTCTTTCACCATCGATGCGCTGATAGTCATGCTGGTATTCCTCTACTTCTTGCCTTTGTCGGACGCCTCATCCGCCTCAGCGTCGGGCGTCGCGTCATTCTCGGCCACAGCCTTTTTTTCCGGAGCCGCTTCTGCTGCTGCTTCCTCAGCCTTCTTGTCCTTGGCAGCCTCAGCCTTCTTGTCCTTGGCAGCCTCAGCCTTCTTGTCCTTGGCAGCCTCAGCCTTCTTGTCCTTGGCAGCCT
>CALZMR010000088.1 GCA_945788575.1 uncultured Woeseiaceae bacterium | reverse complement strand
CCGAGGCTCGGCACGGAGTTGATTCCGCAGCTGTCTCAGGGCGAGTTCAACGTCGACATCAGGCTGCCGCCCGGTGCACCGCTCGAGGAAACCGATCGGGCCATCCGTGCCGCGCAGAGCGCTACGGATGACATCGACTCGATCGTTCTCGACTACTCGGTCGCCGGCACCGGCAATCGCCTCGACGCCAATCCCGTCGACGCGGGCGACAACACCGGCACGCTGAGCGTTTCGCTTGCTGCTGGCTCCGGGCGCGCGGAAGAGGAAGCGGCAATGGAGGCAATGCGGGGCCAGCTGTCGCGTCTTCCCGGCGTTCAGTACGAGTTCTCCCGGCCGTCGCTGATGTCCTTTTCGAGTCCGCTGTCGATCGAGGTGTCCGGCTACGATCTCGAGCAGATTGCTCAGACCGCGCGAAATATCGAAGAGGCGCTCGCCGCGTCCGATCGCTTCGCCGACATTCGCTCGACCGTCGAGCGCGGAATACCCGAGATTCAGATCATCTTCGATCAGGAGCGTGCCGCTCAGCTCGGGCTCGCGGTACGCGATATTGCGGACCGAGTGGTAGCCAACGTCCGTGGTGAACTCGCGACCCGCTACACGTTGCGTGATCGCAAGATCGATGTACTCGTGCGCAGTGTCGACACGCGCGAATCGAGTGTGGCGGAGATTCGTTCTCTTATCGTCAACCCTGCGTCCGACCGCCCTGTGACGCTCGACGCGGTCGCGGACGTGGTCATCTCCGAGGGTCCAGCGGAGATTCGCCGCGTCGCGCAGCAGCGCGTCGCCATCATCGAGGCGAATGTCGCCTACGGCGACCTCGGCGCCGCCGCACTCGAGGCCGGGGACATCATTAGGCAGATCCCGATTCCTGCCGGTGTAACTGCCCTCGTCTCGGGTCAAAGCGAGGAGATGACCGATTCGTTCCGCTCGATGCAATTCGCTCTCGCTTTGGCCGTGTTCCTCGTCTATCTCGTGATGGCGTCTCAGTTCGAGTCGCTGGTCCATCCGTTCGTAATCCTGTTCACGATCCCGCTTGCGCTGGTCGGCGCGGTGCTCGCTTTGTTCGTGACCGGAACGACGATCAATATCGTTGCTCTGATCGGCGTCATCATGTTGGCGGGAATAGTCGTCAACAATGCGATTGTGCTCGTGGATCTGATTAATCAGCTTCGACAGCAGGGTCAGGACCGCGTCGAGGCGATCATGGAAGCCGGGTCGGCGAGGCTGCGCCCGATTCTCATGACGTCGCTGACGACCGCGCTGGGTCTGCTGCCGATGGCAATCGGATTCGGTGAGGGATCCGAAGTGCGTTCGCCCATGGCGATAACGGTCATCGGCGGCCTGCTGGTATCCACTATGCTGACGCTCTTGGTCATTCCTGTTGTTTACTCGCTACTCGACCGTAAGCGCTGGGAGGTTGCCGACGCAGCGGTCGCGGGATCACACGCATGAAACACACCGAAGCTGCTCTAAAAAGACCGGTCACGACGATCGTCGTGTTCGTAGCGCTTGCGATGGTCGGCTTAATCGCGTCCAGACTACTTCCGCTCGAGAAATTTCCCGACATCGAATTCCCCGGGATTTACGTGCAGATTCCTTACGAGGGATCCACGCCTGAGGAAGTCGAGCGGCTGATCACGAGGCCGGTCGAAGAGGCGCTCGCAACGCTCTCCGGGCTGCAGCGCATGCGCTCCTTTTCGGACGAGAACCAGACCCAGATTCAGCTCGAGTTCGACTGGGACGAGAGCATGCCCGCCAAGGGCATCGAGGCACGCGCCAAGATCGATGCTATTCGAAATACGCTGCCGGAGGACGTGCGTCGAGTGTTCGTGTTTACCGGTTCACTGGCGGATCAGCCCGTATTGCAGCTGCGGATCTCCAGCGACCGCGATCTGTCGGACAGCTACGACTTGCTCGACAGGCTGCTGAAACGCCGTCTCGAGCGCATCGACGGAGTGTCCCGCGTGGAACTGCACGGCGTCGATCCGCGAGAGATACGTATTTTGCTGCGCGCCAGCGCACTCGCCGCCTACGGTGTGGACGTCGCTGAGCTTCGCGATCTTCTCATTCGAAGCAACTTCGCGGTCAGTGCGGGCCAGTTGACCGCCGGCGATCAGCGACTCAGCGTGCGCCCGAGCGGCGAATTTACGTCAGTCGAGCAGATACGAAGCCTCGTCATCAACGCACAGGGCCTGCGACTGTCGGACATCGCGGACGTCGACCTGATAACGCCGGAACGCAACTATGGCCGGCACCTCGACCGTAGCTATGCGATTGGCGTGCAGATCAGCAAGAGCACGGGCGCTAATCTCGTCGAGGTCACCGATGCGGTGATCGCAGAAGTCGAGGAAATCGGTGAATTGCCGCAGATGAGCGGCATCAACATTTTTCCGCTGGACAATCAGGGCGAAAGCGTCCGTGGATCGCTGTCCGATCTGTTGAACGCCGGATTGGTCGGCGGCCTCCTTGCCATCGTGGTCCTGTATCTGTTCCTGCGGCAAATATCGACGACTCTCATCGTGACCGCAGCGGTTCCGTTCTCGCTGTTGATCACGCTTGGAGCGATGTACTTCGCCGGCCTGACGCTCAACATTCTGTCGATGATGGGCCTGATGCTTGCCATCGGCATGCTCGTCGACAATGCCGTGGTCATAACCGAGAGCATATTCCGAGCCCGCCTGGAAGATAAGGAAGACCCCCATCGCGCGACATTGACGGGCGTCAAGGAAGTCGGTATCGCGGTTCTCGCCGGCACCGCCACGACGATCATAGTCTTCGCGCCAATGATCGTCGGCGAGAAGTCAGACATCATGATTTTCCTGAGCCACGTCGCGATCACAATTATCGTTGCGCTCATCGCGTCGCTGCTCATCGCTCAGACGCTGGTGCCGATGCTCGCGGCGCGTCTGCCCGTGCCGCAAGAACCCAAGAAGGGCGCCATGATCTCCCGCCTTACGCGGCGCTACGAGCGGAGCCTCGCGTGGGTCGTGAAGCATCCGCGCTGGTCCGGCGTCGGCATCCTCATGGTCTGCATCATCGGAATCCTGCCGCTGATACTCGATCTCGTAAAGTTCGACATGTGGCCGCAGGAGGGCGGACGACGCCTGGAGATGCCGTACCACATCGAGGGACAGCATTCTATCGAGACCATCGAAGCCACGGTCGACACCATCGAGGAGTACCTGTTCTCCCGCAAGGAGGAGTTCAATATCGACTCGGTGTACTCCTACTATCAGCAGGATTTCGCGATGTCGACGCTGCTGCTGACCGACGAGTCCGAAGCGACGCTGTCTTCCAAAGCTATCATCGAACTTATCGAAGCGGATCTTCCCCGCATCGCCATCGGCAGTCCGAGCTTTGAATGGGATCAAGAAGGCGGCGGCGAAGGCTTCAGCCTGCAGATTTCCGGCGACTCTACCGAGGTGCTCAACGAACTGGGTGAGGAAGTCGTGCGCGCACTAAGTTCCGTCGAAGGCTTGAAGGATCTACGTACGGATGCCGAAACGGGCGAGCGCGAGATTCGCGTCGTAATCGATCGCGATCGTGCCGCTTCGCAAGGCCTCACTGCCCAGGATATCGCGCAGATGATCAGCATCGCGATGCGCGGCGAGAACTTGCGCGAGTTCCGTGGCGAACTCGGCGAGGTCGCCGTCCGCCTCGCCTTCCGCGAAAACGACCGGCAGAGTGTCGAGCAGCTCAGCGATCTGCCGATCTTTACACCTGACGGCCGTCGCATTCCGCTGGCCAGCGTCGCGACACTGTCGATGGGGCGTTCACCGCAGACGATCCAGCGAACCGACCGGCAAACCTCAGTGATGATCGAGGCGTCGATGGCGGGCGATTTCACGATGGACGAGGTTCGCGACCCCGTCCAAAGCCTGATGGACCAGTTCGAGCTGCCGCCCGGCTACTCGTGGAAATTCGGGCGCGGATTCGAGCGCAATGATGAGACGCAGTCGGTAATGATCACGAACATGCTGCTCGGCGTGGCTTGTATTTTCCTGGTGATGGCAGCCCTGTTCGAGTCGCTGTTATTGCCGTTCTCCATCATCCTCGGCTCGATCGTGTTCTCGATCTTCGGCGTGTTCCTGTTCTTCGCGGCAACCGGAACGACGTTCTCCTTCATGGCGATGATCGGAATAATGATCTTGATAGGCGTCGTCGTGAACAATGGAATCGTGCTCGTCGATCACATCAACAATTTAAGGATCGAGGGCGTTCCGAGAGGCGAGGCTATCGTGATAGCGGGTCGAGACCGGTTGCGGCCCATTCTGATGACGGTTGCGACGACGATCGTTGGCCTTTCGCCGCTGGCGCTCGGCACGACCCAGATCGGTGGAGACGGTCCGCCCTACTTCCCGATGGCTCGCGCCATCATTGGCGGGCTGGCGTTCTCGACCGTCGTCTCGTTGCTGGTCGTGCCGGCGCTGTATATCTACTTCGACAACCTCGCGGCCTGGGGACGCAAGATCATGCGGACCGCTCGTCGCGAGCACCTGACGCCGCCGGCTGCAGCCGCCGACGCCTCATAGCGGCGGCGCCTGCGAGCAGCGCGAAGACTGCGATCGTGGCCCAGTCAGCGGAACCACCGCCTCCTCGGCTGACAGCGATCGGCGGTGAGCTCGAGTACGGAGCGTCACGCCCAGCGTCTTCGAGAGGCAGGAACGAGAACTCCGAAGTGCTCTCCGGGCCGAGATCGGCGACGAACGAGTTGTCCCAGGCGTCGAAGAGTTCGATCAGGATGTCGTAGCTGCCGGCCGGATAGCCTGATAACAGCTCGGTTACGATGACGTAGTCGTCCGTACCCGACGCACCAAAAATCGAGAACGTCACACTTTCGGCGTACTCGATCCACGGTCCGCCTTCCAGACTCAGATAAACGACAGCGTATACGTCTGCGCTGAAGTAGACGGTATCTGCGTCGAACCACAAGTCGATACCGTGGTAGTAGCCGTCGCGATCGTCGTCGGCGAATAACTCGACATCGACATCGTAGAACCAGAAGTCCACATTCGGAGTCTGTGACTCGTTCTCGGACAACTTCTGCTGTTCAGAGCCTCGCGTGCCGCCGTCGCGCGCACTGCCTCGCGGCACGCCATCGAATTCGTCGGTCGACACGCGATCAGGCGTTGTCTGACCACGGCCTTCGCCGAAGTAGGAACTCTCGGAGACTCGAGTCTGATCGGCGACGGGAGTTTCGTCGCTGACGTCCGTTGCCGCGACGGTCGGAGCCGCCGCCAGACTCAGGACCAAGCCCAGTGTCAGGCCGGCGTTTCGGATCGTTTTGCTGTTCATCACTTCTTCCTGGTTTGTGAATCCGTGATGCCATTTCAAACCATTGCGCATGAATTGAAGCTGAACCGTGTGGACTGGGACGAGCGCGTGCGATGATGTTCAGCAATGATTCAGGAAACTCCTAACGATTCCGTCGGAAAAGCCATTCTGTGGCTGATGCTCGGCATCTTCGCCGGACTGGGCCTGGACCTGTGCGCGAAGCAATTGCTGCAGACGTACACCCTCGAACAGTTCGTGTTTTTCCGCAGCTTCGTCGGGCTTACGATCTTTCTGCTTCTTTCGCGGCAATTCGGCGGCCTGACGAGTCTGCGCACCGCTCGCTGGCGCTGGCATACGCTGCGGACGGTGCTCGCAACCGGGGCAATGTTTGGATTCTTCTATGGGCTGTCGAAAATGCCGCTGGTGAACGCGCTGACGCTCGGCTTTACGGCGCCGCTCATCGCGACTGCGCTGTCGGGGCCCTTCCTCGGTGATCGCGTAGGCTGGCGTCGCTGGACTGCGGTTATCGTGGGATTTGGAGGCGTCCTGATGATCCTGCGGCCGGGTGCCGGGCTGGTCACTCCGGCGGCGGCGGCGGTTCTCGTTGCTGCATTCTGCTATGCGGGCCTGGCGATCACATCCCGGCATCTCGGGCGAACGGAGACCAGTCTTTCGCTATCGACGTGGGTGATCGTTGGTCCGCTGATTGCCTCTGGATTACTGTCCCTCGGCGGCAACTGGTCGATGCCGGATGCTCAGGGCTGGCTGCTGTTCGTTAGCGCCGGCGCCTGCTCCGTACTTGCATGGCTCGGCATCGTGGGCGGCTATCGACGCGCGTCACCGGCCGTGCTCGCACCTTTCGAATACACCGCGCTGGTGGCCGGCGCCGCTGCCGGTTATTTCATCTGGGGAGAAGTGCCGGATCGCTGGGTGATCTACGGCGCGGCCGTGATCATCGCATCGGGCCTGTTCGTTGCGTACCGCGAGGTAGGCGTTGCGCTGGGCGCACGCCAGCTTCGCGTGTTCGCGACCGGCGCGATCAATGCACTCCGCCGCGGCGCTTCGCGCGCCGCGGTGGATGACTGAGTAGATCGAGAGAATTCAGATCAGGCCGGCGACGTGAGCCGGCGTTACGCCCAGCGCATGAGCGATATGATTGAAGAAATCGACCTCCAGCACGCTGATATCGTCGTCGCTGCGCATCACTTCGGCCAGCGCTCGAATGGTCTCGCCGCGGTGCGCGTCATCCATCTTGCTCCGCACGCTCTGAAGATACTTGATGAGATTCGCTTCGGCGTAGAGCTCGGCGCGTGCCGCGACGCGAATATCGGCTTTGCTGATTTCGTGGCCGGTATGCTTCTGGATGATCTCCTGGATCCGGTCGACCTCGACAGACTGAATGTTGATGTCGGCATCTGCCGCGCGAGCAAGCGTCATGAGCAGAACTTCCTCGAAGAGCGCGTCCTGCTGATCTTCCGAGATTTCTGAGCCGCCGAAAATTTTGAGTACGTTCTTGAGATCTGCGAGTGCCATTTCTTCTCTCTCTCGTTGTCAGGTTTTTATTCGGTGCCTCCGCACCGCAGGCAGGTTGTTGAGTATACACGCCATTTTACGGCATGCATCCTGTCAAATCCGGGTCATATCCGCATTGGCTGGCGCTGCCAGTAGGTCAGGCTGCGCCACAGCCACTCGAACGGGCCGAACCTGAAGCGTGCCAGCCACCAAGGGCTCCAGAGGAGTTGCAGGCCAATTACGGCCAGTACGAAGCCCATCTGCAGCAGCCGCGGTATTTCACCGTATAGCCCCAATCCGTAGCCGTAGAAGACGGTCGTCAGGATCAGGGAGTGGGCCAGATAGTTCGACAGGGCCATGCGCCCGACCGCGGCGAAGCGCCTCGCAAGCGATGCCAGTGCGCCCGACTTGACGATCAGCATGACCAGTGCGATGTGGCCGAGCGCCACGAGCACACTGCCGACATAGTTCGGCACCATCCCGAGCTTGAAGTTATAGAGCGCATCGAATTCGTGCGCGTAGAGATTTGCGGCGCTGCCGATGGCGAGCGGCAAACCGAGCGCGTAGCCGGCAAGCAGCATTCGCTTGTAGAAGCGCGTGTCTCGTTCGGCCGTCAGCACCCCCAGCTTCATGAGCGCCATACCGATCAGCATCAGACCACCGACGCGCCAGATAACGAAGAAGAGCGTGCCGGTGGTTTGAAAATCCAGGACCTGGCCTGCGCGATGCACGACGATACCGATGTAGCCGCCACGATACGCCTCCAGGTCGGCCTCCATCTCCTCTTGCCCGGGCGCGATGAAGCTCCGCGCTTCCGCCCATTCGTCAACGGCGGCCTGTTGCTCTTCGGCCAGCGTCTCACCGCTTGCCTCGATCAGGGCGAAGGCTTCGGCGCGCTCTTTCAGATCCTCCATATACACGCCGCCCGAGAACGACAGCAACAGCGCCACCGGCAAAATCAGGGAGCCGGTGACGATCAGCATCTTCGGCATCCGATGGCGGAAGAAATAGGCAAGCATGCCGACGACTGCATACGAGAACAGGATGTCTCCCATCCAAATCAGATAGCCGTGCGCCGCACCGAGTAGCAGCAGCCACGCCGATCGGCGGAAGAAGACCGGAGCGAAACGTCGCTGTCGTTGCTCCGCGCGATCCGACATCAGGACGATGCCCGCGCCGAACAGCATGGAGAAGATGCTCATGAACTTCATATCGAAGAACACGTGGGTAAAGAACCATGTGCCGAGGTTCCAGGGCTCCGTACCGCCCATGGCCAAAGGATTCGAATACGCCATGAACGGCATCGCGAATGCGTAAATATTCATGACCAGAATGCCGAGTACGGCAATACCGCGCAGTACGTCGAGGCTGGCGAAGCGTTCGCTGCCAGAGACAGGACACAGCTTGCCGGCGGCAGCGCCGACGTCGTGGGTGTCGTCAGTCGCCAAGGTCATATGAGAACACAGTGGGCCAGTTAGAATAGCGCACTAAATGTGACTTGCATACCACTGTTTTATAGGAAATTTTCGACTTGCATTTTGCGGATTCCGAAGCATACTGAGCCGCGGGCAAACTACTTGAAAGGAGGTGATCCATGTCTAGTGAGATTGTAAAGGTATCGCGCGAGCCGGACGGTCTTATACGGATGATGGAGGAACCTTCAGACATCCGCTGATCGCCGATTGCCGATACATATCTCACCAAAGGCCGCCTCCGGGCGGCCTTTGTTGTTGTATCGAGAGTGAATTGAATCAGCCGCTTGCAGCGAACCCGCGAACGACCGTGCTGTTGTGCAAACGTGCGTCGTCAGAGTCGATCCTGCGGCCGACAAGCTTCATGCGGGGCGCCCGGCCGTGACCAGTTCCATGCGTGTGCATGCGTTCCCCCGCTTATTTGTCGTTGCCCGGCAGAGCCCCGATCAAGAGTAGTCAGGCGCTCTTCGCCTGCCGCAGGACGACCTGCAGCGCACTCAGTAAGTCATTGATTTCGTGGGGTGAATTGTAGTGAACCGGGCCCACTCGAACGGCACCGCCGTGGTCATAAATGCCCAATGCCATGGCGGCTTCCACCGCGTAGTTGTGGCCGCTCCAGACGAAGATATTGTGCTGCGCCAGCGACTCGGCGATGACCGCCGGCGGGATCTCGGCATGCGTGAAAGCGACTGTGGGCACGCGCCGATCCATCGCCTCCGGCGCCGTGATCCCCTGAACGGTAACGCCGGGTATCGATTTCAGGCCGTCGACCAACTGCTCTGACAGGCTGCGCTCGTAATCGAACAGGCAATCGAGCGCGGCGTGCACGTGCCGGCGGCGCCCGTTGAAATGCGACCAGTTGGCCTGGTAGCCGTCTGCCATCGTCTCACCGATCCACGCGAAATAGTCTACGGCTGCCGCCGTGCCTGCCATTCCTTCGTGGCTCTGTGTGCCGGTCTCGAAACACCACGGTATTTCTTCGGGTGCCGGCCGTACCTTGTACGGTTCCAGGGACTCGAGCAGCTCACGGCGGCCCCAGAGAATCCCCTGATGCGGGCCGAAGAACTTGTATGCCGAGCAGACCAGGAAATCGCAGCCAAGCGCCTGCACATCGGTGGCGACATGCGGCGCGGACTGTACGGCATCGATGAAAGTCCAGGCGCCCGCCTCGCGCGCTTTCCGACTCACCGTCGCGACATCATTGATCGTTCCGGTGAGGTTACTCGCGCCGCCAACGCAGACCAGCTTCGTTCTGTCGTTGAGCAGTTCGTCGAGTTTAGTCAGGTCGAACTCGAACGTCTCCGTGTCGAACGGCAGCCAGCGGACGACCAGGTCATGATCACGCGCCATCAGGACCCAGGGGTGCACATTCGCGTCGTGATCCATTCGCGACAAGATGATCTCGTCGCCGGGCTTCAGGACTTTAGCGATCGATCGCGACAGGTGCAGCGTGATCGTCGTCATGTTCTGGCCGAAAATTATTTCGTCGGACGATGGCGCGTTCAGGAAGTCGGCCATGGCATCGCGGGCACTCTGCACGACGTCGTCCGCGAGCCTGGAAGTCACGAACTTCCCGCCGAGGTTCGCATTGGCTTCGAGCAGGCATTCGACCATACGGTCAGCGACGCTCTCAGGCACCTGAGTGCCTGCGGGGTTGTCGAAGTAG
>CALZMR010000087.1 GCA_945788575.1 uncultured Woeseiaceae bacterium | reverse complement strand
TTGTAGAGCTGCCGCGGTCGCGCAATCTTGCCGGTCGGATCGGAGATCATCTCGCGCCAATGAGCGGCCCATCCGACCGAGCGTCCGAGTGCGAACATCACCGTGAACATCGACGTTGGAATACCCAGCGCCCGATAGATGATTCCGGAGTAGAAGTCCACGTGCGGGTAAAGAATCTTCTCGATGAAATAGTCGTCCTTGAGCGCAACTTGCTCCAGCTCGCGCGCCAGATCAAACAGCGGCGTATCTTCGCGGTGGAGCTTCTCGAGGACCCTGTGGCACATCTCCCGGATAATCGTCGCGCGCGGATCGAAGTTCTTGTAGACGCGATGACCAAAGCCCATCAGGCGGAACGGATCCGATTTATCTTTCGCTTTGTCGACGTATTTGCCGATCTGACTGGCGTCGCCGATTTCCTCGAGCATCGTTAGTACAGCCTCGTTTGCACCACCGTGCGCGGGGCCCCATAGCGCCGAGATACCGGCGGCGATCGCCGAGTACGGATTCGCGCCGGAACTACCGGCCATCCTCACCGTCGATGTCGAACAGTTCTGCTCATGATCCGCATGCAGGATGAACAGCAGATCAAGCGCTTCCGCCGCAACCTCATCGATTTCATAAGTTTCCGCCGGCACCGAAAACAGCATTTGCAGCAGATTCTCGGTATAGCCCAGGTCATTACGCGGGTACATGAATGGCTGGCCGATGTTCAGCTTGTAAGCCGCAGCCGCGATGGTCGGCAGCTTCGCCAAAATCCGGTGTGCAAAAATATCGCGGTGATCGGGATTCGAGGCATCCATTTCACCGTGGTAGTACGCCGACATGGAGCCAACCACGGCGGACAGCATGGCCATCGGATGAGCGTCGTACCGAAAGCCCTTGAAGAAGTTCAGCATGCCCTCGTTGAGCATCGTATGCCTACGAATGGTCTGGTCGAACTCCGCGAGCTGCTGCGGCGTCGGCAGCTCGCCGTGCAGGAGCAGGTAGGACACTTCGATAAAGCTCGAATGCTTGGCGAGTAGCTCAACCGGATAGCCCCGGTACATGAGCACGCCATCTTCGCCATCGATGTAGGTGATATCTGACGAACAACTGCCCGTCGCGACGAAACCCGGGTCATAGGTGAATACGCGCTGCTCGCGATACAGCTTCGAAATATCGACTACATCGGGACCGGTCGAACCCTTGTATACAGGCAGTTCGGATTCCCGGCCGTCGGGGCTCGTCAGGCGAAACGCATCCTGGCTCATCTTCGTCCTCTGCTCTAGGCCGCATGGCGGCACATGTCCAGAACCGCCGGCGCGATGCCGACGGGTCCGTTATAGATTTTGCCGCGAGATTGAGCCGGGATCGGCCCAGCGGACTCTTATAAGAGCATACCAGAACCCGGGCGCCGCCCGGGCGGCCTTACATCCCGTACTTCTTGCGGAACTTGTCGACGCGACCACCAGTATCGACGATCTTCTGCTTGCCGGTATAGAACGGATGACAGGCAGAGCACACCTCGACCAGGAGATCGTCGCCGAGCGTGGAGCGCGTCGTGAATTCGTTACCGCAACTACAAGTGACCTTGATGTCGTCGTAGTTCGGGTGAATATCGGCTTTCATCTGAGGATCTCCGCGGCACACGGCGTGCCAAAAAGGTCGCGTAATATATAGCGAAGCCGGGCCTGCATCAAGCCCTTCCGTAGGCGGTCCATTTTATCCACAGAAGCTGTGGATAAGGTTGTGGAAGAAAATTGAGTGAGTGCCCTAACGTGCGGATTTTCATAGCAGCCTGTCAATATGACTATTTTGTGTCCATTTTTTGAAGCTCTTTTAAAACAGAGGTTTACGCGGCTTTCTCGACGCTGAGAGTGAATTCATTGCACTCTCGCACTAAGAATACAGGGGCGGCGGATGCTTGTTGATAAATAATCACGGCAGAAACTCCGCCTGCAGGTCGTTTAGAAAGCGGCGACCGAGTTCAGTTGGGCGCCAGACGCCGTCTTTTTTCCGCTCAATCAGGTCCTTTTGGAGGGCGTCTTCGCAGCTGGCCTGCAGTACGTCGCGCGGCAGTCCGGTCCGCGCTTCGAAGTCACTCTCGCTGAATCCTTCCTGCAGTCTGAGTACATTGAGCATGTATTCGAAGACGAGATTCTCTGCCGTAATCGGCTCCACGGGCTCGTCATCGCCAGAGCGGACGAATTCGACGTAGCCCCGCGGGTTTGAAGGCTTGCGGTAGCGATAAACCAGATCGCCAATTGTGAGCTTGCCGTGAGCGCCCGCTCCGACCGCCAGGTAGTCGCCGAATCGCCAATAGTTGAGATTGTGTTCGCATCGGCGACCGTTTCGTGCCCACGCCGATACTTCATATTGCGCGTAACCGGCGTCGGTGAGAGCCTCCCAGCCCGCTTCCTGAATGCCCCACGCGGCCTCCTGGCCGGGCAGTCCGGACGGCGGTCGTGCATGGAAGACGGTGTTGGGCTCCAGGGTCAGCTGGTACCAGGAGATGTGATCCGGCGCCAACTCCACGGCGCGGCGAATATCTTCGACGGCCTCCTCTGCTGTCTGCTCCGGCAGCGCGTGCATCAGATCGATATTGATGTTGTCGAAGCCGGCGTCTCGCGCCTCGGCGCTCGCGCGAAGAATGTCGTCGGTCGAGTGAATCCGGCCTAGCCGCTCGAGGGCCGCTTGCGAAAATGACTGCGCGCCAATCGACAGCCGGTTTACTCCAGCCTGCCGATAACCCGCGGGGTCGCCACACTCTATGGTGCCCGGATTAGCCTCCATGGTGATCTCGGCCTCGGCGACGACCGTGAATCGCGATCGAATCGAATCGATGAGTTTCGCGATCTCGGCCGGCGTAAACAGGCTGGGCGTGCCGCCGCCCAGAAATACGCTGAAGAGTTCCCGGTCGCCTGCTCGCTCAGCTTCCTTCGCGAGATCGACAAGCAACGCGCCCAGGTACTCTGTTCTCTGACCGGCGTCACCGCCTGCCCACGAGTTGAAGTCGCAGTAAGGGCATTTGCGAACGCACCACGGCAGGTGGACATAAAGTGAAAGTGGCGGCACGTCAGTCCCGGCCGAGCGCCTCGACCAGCGCCCTGAGCGCCTGGCCCCGGTGGCTGCGGGCGTTCTTATCCTCGGCGCTCAGTTCAGCCGACGCCAGCCCGGTCGCCGGGTCCAGAAAGACGGGGTCGTAGCCAAAACCGCCGTCGCCGCGACGTTCGGTCAGGATTTCGCCGCACCACTCGCCTTTGCCGAAGACCGGTTCGGAGCCGGCGGACGCGACGTAGCACGCCACGCAGCGAAACGCGGCGCTTCGGTCTTCTGCACCGTCGAGTTCATCCAGCAGCTTGTCGATATTGCTGTCGTCGGTCGCCGCTGGGCCCGAGTAACGAGCCGAGTAGACCCCGGGGCGTCCGTCGAGAGCGTCGACCACGAGACCGGAATCATCGGCGATCGCGGGCAGGCCGGTCGCGGCGGCTGCATGCCGCGCTTTGATGAGCGCGTTCTCCTCGAAGGTGACGCCGGTTTCATCGGCATCGGACACACCGAAATCGGACTGGGGCACGACTGCCACGTCGAGGTGCTCGAGCAGTCTTTCGATCTCGCGAAGCTTGCCGGCGTTGCCGCTGGCCATGACGATCTTCTCGGGCAACCGCATCGGACCCTTCAGCCGACCGACGCCAGCGCCTCTTTCTGACGCTCGACGATGTGTTCAACGCCCTCGCGTGCGAGCCCGAGCATCGCCGTGAATTCGTCTTCAGTGAAGGCGTGGCCTTCTGCCGTTCCCTGCACCTCGATGAAGCGGCCAGCCTCGTTCATGACGACATTCATGTCGGTCTCTGCCTCGGAGTCTTCGGCGTAGTCCAGGTCGAGCACCGGCTCACCGCGATAGATGCCGACGGAAATGGCGGCCAGCTGACCATGCAGCGGATTCTTGCGGAACTTGCGCTTCTGCGTGAGCCGTTCGACTGCCAGCGTAAGGGCTACCCACGCGCCACTGATCGCGGCCGTGCGCGTACCGCCATCGGCCTGAAGAACGTCGCAGTCCAGGGTAATCGTCCGCTCACCGATCGCACCGAGGTCGATGACCGCGCGCAATGACCGGCCGATGAGGCGCGAAATCTCCATCGTGCGTCCGCTTTGTTTGCCGCGCGCCGCTTCCCGCGCCGAGCGCGTGTGCGTCGCCCGCGGCAGCATGCCGTATTCGCCGGTCACCCAGCCGCTGCCTTTGCCGCGCATCCAGATCGGAACCCGGTCCTCTACCGTTGCCGTGCAAAGGACGCGTGTGTCGCCGAACTCCGCAAGGACACTGCCTTCGGCGTGACGGGTGAAGTCGGGAATGAACTGGACCGCGCGTATGTCGCGCGGGCCACGGCCGCTTGGTCGCATCAGCGTTCTCCGGGAGTGAGGTCTAAGAACCGAGCCAGCGCAGCGCGGTACCGGTCGTATTGTCGCTGTAGGGAGAGTTCGCGTTCAATGCCTTGATGCTGAGAGCTTTGAGGTTATCGGCGAGATTGTTGTTTCCCGGCTCACCGATCTCCGCCATATCGCTGTCGCCGAGCCCCGACCAAAGGCCGTCGGAGCATGCGAGCAGCACATCGCCCGGCTCGAGTTCGAGCTTCGGCGTGATGCTCATATCGGGCACCGGCGCGTCCCCACCCAGGCAGCACTCGACGAAATTGCGCATCGGGTGGTCCAATGCCTCCTCTTCGGTGATGGCGCCCTCCTGAATGAGGACCTCGACGTGGAACGACCCGGACTCCTGGATCAGGCAGATCGCGCAGGTCGCCCGCGGCCGGAAGTCCACGGCGAGATCCGTGCCGAGTTCTACGACCTCGTCGTGCGCGCGCGCCAGCACCATGTAGAGGAAGCCCTGCGGGTCGAGGATCGGCAGCTTCTCCGCCATGAACAGATCCTGCACGACCTTGAGCCCCGTCTCGGCGGCGCGCGCGCCATCCGAATGGCCGCCCATACCGTCGAAGACGAGCAGCATCGCGGCGTCCTCGGCTACGACTACCGCGGCGCGATCCTGATTGTCCTGTCGGTCTCCGAGCGCGGAGACTTTGGCGTATTCGACCTTCATGCTGTCCGGTGGTCCTCAGGTACCGGAGACGGCCCTGTTGGGGCCGTCCGTATGCTTCGCGGACGTGCGGCCCTGTTTCGTTCTTGCTGCTGTCTCTTTAATATGCCCGGCCTCGAACTCAAAAAGTGTGATCGTTGCGGCACATCCGGAGACTTGACGTTGATGTTACACAGTATGACAGGCTTTGCGCGGCAGTCGGCCGAGTCCTCTCTCGGCACGCTGACGTGGGAACTTCGCGCCGTGAATCACCGCTATCTCGACGTCTCGTTCAAGATGCCGGAGGAACTGCGACCGCACGAACCGGCCTTGCGCCAGATCGTTGGCGAGAAGCTGAGGCGCGGCAAAGTCGAGTGCGCGTTCCACTACCGGCGCGCGCTCGATGCGACTGGCGACATACAGCTCAACGAGCAACTCGTCGCAACGCTTAGCGGGCGCATCGCCGAGCTGTTGACGGCGCTGCCGAATCCGGGGCCGGTCGATCCGGTCGACATTTTGCGCTGGCCGGGCGTGGTTCAGCAGCCCGAGGTTGACGTCGAACCCCTGCTCGACGAAGCGCTCCCGCTGCTGGAAGGCGCCGTGGAGGCGATGGTCTCCATGCGCGCGAGCGAAGGAGAGCGCATCGCCGCAATGCTCGAATCGCGGTGCAGCGATATTGAAGGACTCGCCAGAGGCGTCCGCGAGCGTATGCCGGCGGTGCGCGATGCGATGCGGCAACGTCAGCGAGAGCGGCTCGACAAGCTTGACGTCAGCGCCGACCCGGAACGCCTCGAAGTCGAGATTGCGCTGGTCATGCAGAAGATCGACGTCGATGAGGAGGTCGATCGCCTGGACAGCCACATTGAGGAAATCCGCAACGCCATGGGGCGCGACGAGGCCGTGGGACGGCGCCTCGATTTCCTTATGCAGGAATTGAACCGCGAGGCGAACACGCTGGCATCCAAAGCGGCCGACAGCGATACGACGAAGGCCGCGGTCGAACTCAAGGTCCTGATCGAGCAGATGCGCGAGCAGGTTCAGAACATCGAATAGCATGGGCGCAGCACGGCTATTCGTTATCGCGGCGCCATCGGGCGCCGGCAAGACGACTCTCGTCAAAGCGCTCGTCGAGCGCGATCAGTCGCTGCGTTTCTCGATCTCGTATACGACCCGCACGCGGCGCAAGAATGAAACTGACGGCGTCGACTACCTGTTCGTCGAGAAAGAAGAATTCGAGCGGCTCAGATCCGAAGGTGCGTTACTCGAGTCCGCGCTCGTGTTCGACAATCACTACGGAACGAGCCGGGCGCAGGTAGAGCGCCATCTCGCCGAGGGTCACAGCGTCATCCTCGAGATCGACTGGCAGGGTGCTCGCCAGGTTCGCGAGTCGATGCCGGAATGCGTAACGATCTTCATCCTGCCGCCGTCGCTCGAGGAACTCGAGAGACGCTTGCGCGACCGGCGCACGGATTCGGCGGAAGTGATCGAGCGGCGCTTGAGAGATGCGCTCGGCGACATGAGTCATTGGGACGAATTCGACCGCGTCATTATCAACGACAATCTCGACCGGGCCGTCAACGACCTGTTGGACGCTCTGGCCGGCCGCGGCCGCTCGAGTTCGACCTCCGACCCGGCGCTTCGCGAAGCTGTAGGCCGTATTCTGGCCCGCTCTTAATAACTTTTGGTTATATGGGGTAGCTGCGCAGGCCTGCTGACGGCAGTCTTCGCCCTCTTTGGTACCCAAGCTCAAGCCGAGGCAACGCACATGGCGAGAATTACGGTCGAGGACTGTCTCGACAATATCGACAACATCTTCGAAATGGTGCTGGTAGCCGCCAAGCGCGCTCGTCGTATTGCACACGGGGCCGACCCGATGGTCGAGCTCGAGAACGACAAGCCAACGGTCGTCGCACTTCGCGAGATCGCCGAGGGCCTGGTCACGCCGGCGATCCTCGACGAGATCGAACAGCCCGCGGCCGAGGAACTCATGAAGCCCGACGTATAAACAAAGGTCGGATCGCGCGTTTTACGGGCGCGGGTCGACCTTTTTTTGTGCACGCGAGTATGATCTGAGCATGGATTACGCTGCGACATTGCTGTCGAAATTGCCGGGTGCGTCGAAGCGCGACCACGGCATGAGGCGACTCGTCGAGTCGCTCGGCAGCTATTTGCCGGCGGAACAGATCCAGGTCGTCACCGATGCGTACGAGTACAGCGCGAAAATGCACGAGGGTCAGACACGAAAAACCGGTGAGGCATACATCACGCATCCGGTTGCGGTGGCCCTGGAGCTCTCCGAGATGCATCTCGACGGAGAGGCGATCGTCGCGGCGATCCTGCACGACGTGGTCGAGGATACGGAGGCCTCGCTCGAGGATATCGTCGAGCGATTCGGCGAAGAGGTCGCCGCGCTCGTCGACGGCGTCAGCAAGCTCGATCAGATTCAGTTCCGCAGCCAGGCCGAGGCCCAGGCCGAGAGTTTCCGCAAGATGATGCTGGCGATGATCGAGGACATTCGCGTCATCCTCGTCAAGCTCGCCGACCGGCTGCATAACATGAAGACCCTGGGCGCGATGCCGGCCAAAAAGAAACGCCGCATTGCCCGCGAAACGCTCGACATCTACGCGCCGATCGCCAATCGGCTCGGCATCAACCGTTTCAAGGTCGAACTCGAGGACCTGGGATTCAAACACCTGTACCCGATGCGCTACAGGGTGCTCGACAAGGAACTCAAGAAGAGCAAGGGCAGTCAGCGGCAGATCGTTAAACGCATTTCCGAGGAATTCAGCACGGCGATGTCCAAAGAGGGCATCGAAGCCGACGTGATCGGCCGCGAGAAACATCTGTACAGCATCTACAAGAAGATGACCGAGAAGAAGCGGACGCTGAGCGACGTCGTCGACGTGTATGGCTTCCGGATCATCGTGGACGACGTCAGCACATGCTATCAGGCACTCGGCCTCATTCATGGCCTGTACAAACCGATGCCCGGCCGCTTCAAGGACTACATCGCGATCCCGCGCCTCAATGGTTACCAGTCCCTGCACACGACACTGTTCGGTCCCAAGGGGCTACCGCTGGAAGTACAGATCCGTACCCGCAGCATGGACCGGGTTGCCGAATCGGGCGTTGCCTCACACTGGCAGTACAAGGCCGACGATCCGGCCGACGCGACGCCGCAGCGCCGTGCGCGCGAATGGCTGTCGAAGCTCGCTGAACTACAGAAGTCGGGCTCGTCCGAGGAGTTCCTGGAGAGCGTCAAGGTCGACCTGTTCCCGGACAAGATCTACGTATTCACGCCCAAGGGCGACATTATGCCGCTGCCAAAGGGCGCAACGACCGTGGACTTCGCATACGCGGTGCACACCGATATCGGCAATCGCACCGTCGCCGCGAAGATCGACCGCACTCTCGTTCCGTTGCGAACGCCGCTGCAGAACGGTCAGACAGTCGAGATTGTCACCTCGCGCGGTGCGAGGCCCAACCCGAACTGGCTGCAGTTCGTGCGTACCGCCAAAGCGCGCACGGCCATCCGCCATCACATGAAGAACCTGCGTTCGACCGAATCGATCGACCTCGGCAAGCGGCTGCTCGACCGCTCGCTGCGCGACCTCGGTTCGTCACTGCGCAGGGTCGGCAAGACGCGAATGAATGCCGCGCTCGAGGAACTCGGCCTCAACAACTCGAATGAACTCTTCGAGCAGCTGGGCCTCGGCGAGCGCATCGCGCCGTTGACCGCCCGCTTCCTGCTCGGCATCGGCGACGATGGCGTGCCGGAGAACGAAAGCGCCGATCTCGTCATTGCCGGAACCGAGGGCATGGTGGTCAGCTACGCCAAGTGCTGTCACCCTATTCCCGGCGACGACATCATGGGCTATTTGAGTTCGGGGCGGGGCGTTGTCGTCCATCGCAACACCTGCGGCAACCTCTCCATTTTCCGAAAGCAGCCCGAGAAATGGGTCAACGTAGGTTGGGAGAACGACGTCGAGCGCGAGTTCTCGAGTCAGATTACGACCGAGACCATCAACAAGCCCGGCGTGCTGGCGGAAGTTGCCGCTACCATTGCGGACTGCGGTTCGAACATCGAGCAGGTCGAGGTACTCGGCAGACACGACGACGTATCGATGCTTTCGTTTCTGCTGCAGGTGCACGACCGCAAACATCTCGCCAAGATCATGCGCGATGTGAAGAAAATGCCGAACGTCGTCCGCGTTACGCGCGACTGCGCCTGACCCGACCGTAGAGCACTCAATAGCAACCCGGCGCCGGCCGGACCGACACGTTGGAGCACGCATGAGCAAAGAAGCGATTTCGAGCGACGGGGCGCCGGCCGCGATCGGCACCTACTCGCAAGCCATCAGGAGCGGCGAGCTCGTCTTCCTGTCGGGCCAGATTCCGCTTGACCCGGCAACGATGGAGGTCGTCGACGGCGACTTCGAAGCGCGTGCCCGACAGGTGTTCGCCAACCTCGCGGCCGTCGCGGATGCGGCAGGCCGCGATCTCAACAGCATCGTTAAGCTCACGATCTATCTCACCGACCTCGGCAACTTCGCAACGGTCAACAGCGTCATGGAAAGCCTGTTCGACACACCGTATCCGGCGCGCGCGGCGGTTGGAGTCGCGTCACTGCCGAAGGGCGTCGACGTCGAGGCCGACGCGATCCTCGCGCTCTAGCAAAACGACCGGCGCGGACACCGCCGATACCAGCCATGCATGAATCGAGTGCCCAGTCGTCGAACTTGTCGGAGTTGAACGGGGTCGGGCCCGCGCTCGCGGCGAAGCTCGAACGCCTCGACGTCTATTCGATCGACGACCTCCTGTTCCTGCTGCCGATTCGCTACGAGGACCGCACGCAACTCGTGCCGCTGGGCGCGTTGACGGTCGGCGAGCGCTGTCTCGTCACGGGCGAGGTACTGCTTGCCGAGACCGCGTATCGCGGCCGGCGAAACCTTCTGGTTCGCATCGCTGACGGTACTGGCCAACTGACGCTCCGTTTCTTCTACTTCTCGCGCAGTCAGCAGGCGCAGTTCAAGCCCGGCGTCCGGGTCACCTGTTTCGGCGAAGCCCGCAAGGGAAGCGGCGGGCTCGAGATGATTCACCCGGAGTATCGCCTGCTGCGCGGCGATCAGGACGCGGCGATCAACGACTCTCTGACGGCTATCTATCCCGCCACCGAAGGCGTGCAGCAGGGCCGTCTGCGGAACCTGACCGACCAGGCGCTGAATCGCATGCGACAGGCGCCGCCCGAGGAGCTGCTGCCGGAAGACGTTCGATCGGAACTCGGCATGCCGCCGCTCGCGGAGGCGATTCAGTATCTGCATCGGCCGCCGCCGGACGCCGATACGGCCCTGCTCATTGCCGGACGGCATCCCTGTCAGCAGCGGCTCGCGTTCGAGGAGCTGCTTGCTCACTACCTCAGTCTCCGCAAGGTTCGGGCACTCACTCGCTCGGAGTCGGCGCCCCGATTGGATGGGACGCGTGACGAGGTCGAAACATTCGTCGCCGGGCTGCCGTTCAAGCTGACGAACGCCCAGCAGCGGGTCGCCGACGAGATTCTCGCGGACTTCGGCGCGGGCCACCCGATGATGCGGCTCATCCAGGGCGACGTCGGCTCCGGCAAGACCGTGGTTGCCGCCATCGCGTGCCTGCAGGCGATCTCGAACGGCGTCCAGGCGGCGATCATGGCGCCGACCGAGCTGCTCGCCGAGCAGCATTGGCGCACCTTCAGCGACTGGTTCCGGCCGTTGGGCCTGGAGCCGGCCTGGCTCTCCGGCAGTCAACGGGCGGCCGCCAGACGTGAGTCGCTGGAAGCGATAGCGTCCGGTACAGCGCAACTCGTCGTTGGGACTCACGCGCTGTTTCAGGAGGGCGTCTCGTTCGCGAAGCTCGGCCTCGTGGTCATCGACGAGCAGCATCGATTCGGCGTGCACCAGCGTATGGCGCTGCGTGACAAAGGGGTCGGCTCTTTGGGTCAGCCGCATCAACTCGTAATGACGGCAACGCCCATACCTCGCACGCTCGCGATGGCCGCGTACGCGGATCTCGATACCTCGATCATCGACGAGCTGCCGCCCGGACGTCAGCCGGTCACGACCGTCGCCCTCCCGGAAACGCGCCGCGACGAGATCGTCGCTCGCGTGCGCGCGGCCTGCGAAGCCGGACAGCAGGCCTATTGGGTCTGCCCGTTGATCGAGGAATCCGAGGTACTCGATTACCAGGCCGCCGAGGCCAGCTACGCGATGCTGACCGAGGCATTGCCGGACATTCGCGTCGGTCTCGTACACGGCCGCATGCGGCCGGCCGAGAAAGAGCGGGGCATGCAGGCGTTCAAAGAAGGACTCATTCAGCTGCTTGTCGCGACAACAGTGATCGAAGTCGGCGTCGACGTGCCCAACGCGACGCTCATGATTGTCGAGAACGCGGAGCGCATGGGACTGGCGCAATTGCATCAGCTGCGTGGCAGGGTCGGGCGCGGCGCCGGCCAGAGTCATTGCGTGCTCGTCTACAAACCGCCGCTCGGACAGCTAGCGAAAAGCCGGCTTGCCGTGCTGCGCGAGACCAACGACGGCTTCGTCGTCGCGCAGCGGGACCTCGAGCTCCGCGGGCCGGGCGAGCTGCTCGGTACCCGCCAAACCGGGTTGCCGGAGTACCGGGTCGCCGACCTTGTCCGAGACTCGGAACTCATGCCCAAGGTGCTGCGCGTCGCCAGCGAACTGGAGCGCCGCGATCCTTCACAGACCGAAGCGCTGGTGCGCCGCTGGTGCGCCGGCATCGAGCGCTACGGCAAAGTCTGATGGTGGCGAGCCGGACTGCCACCTGAATGCGTCGTCACGTAAACTTCGCGTCATGAAGAATCCGCTCTCCGGATTGCTGGGCCCCGACGTCGCCGTGCAGTTGCGCAACTATGGCCGGCTCATACGCATCGACAAGCCGGTCGGGCTCTGGCTACTGCTGTGGCCGACGCTATGGGCGCTTTGGATCGCCGGGGACGGCCATCCGGATCAGGGCCTGTTCGTCGTCTTCGTGCTCGGCGTGTTCGTCATGCGGTCCGCGGGCTGCGTGCTCAACGATTACGTCGACCGCAATATCGACCCTTACGTCGAACGCACCCGGACCCGCCCGATCGCTTCCGGCGCCGTTGCTCCATTCGAAGCGCTGACTCTGTTCATCGCACTCGGCCTGATCGCGATCGGCCTGGCGACGATGCTCAACCAGCCGGCCCGCATGCTGGCCATCGTCGGCGCAGTCCTGACGATCGTCTACCCGTTCATCAAGCGCTTTTTCTCGATTCCGCAATTCATACTCGGCGCGGCTTTTGGCTGGGCAGTACCCATGGCCTTCGCCGCCCAGACGGGCGAGTTGCCGCAGATCGCCTGGATCCTGTTCGGCGCCGCGCTGATCTGGGCGGTTATCTACGACACGTTCTATGCCATGGTCGATCGGGAAGATGATCTGAAGATCGGCGTAAAATCCACGGCGATCCTGTTCGGCGATGCCGATCTGTTCGTCATCGCGGGAATGCAGGCCGTCATGCTGGCGGCACTGGTCTTCGTCGGCCTGCGCGCCGAGCTCGGCTTCTGGTATTACCTGTCGCTCGCCGTGTCGGCGGGGCTCATGGGCCGGCACCAATGGCTGGCGCGCAATCGCGAACCCGGTGGATGCTTTCAGGCATTCCTGCAGAATCACTACATCGGGCTGGTCATCTTCATCGGCATACTGCTGCACTACAGCTTCAGCCCCTGACCTGTTGCGGCCTGACACCGATGCCCTTATCGCAGCTCTGGGCTCAGTCGTTTGAGACCGAGCGTGCCAGCGCCAGCACGCTGACTCTTTCGACGCCCGCATCGAGCAGTGCCTTCGTCACTCCACGCAGCGTCTCGCCGGTCGTTATGACGTCATCGACGAGCAGCACGTGGCCCCCGGATGCATCTTTGCTGACCTGAAACGCGCCCTTCAGATTGCGGCGCCTCGACACAGCATCGAGCCCGGATTGGTAGGGCGTCGCCACGTTCCGTCTTACGAGCCCGGTCATTGGTACTCGTAAACGTTGCGCAACGGGCCGAGCCAGTTCCTCCGCCTGATTGAAGCCCCTGCGAATCTGGCGCCAGCGATGCAGCGGTACAGGGACGACAGCGTCGACGTCGCCGGTCAGTTCGACCCGGGCAAGCTCATCGTCGAATGCGGGGAGGTAATCCAGCCTGCGACGAAACTTCATCGCCTTGATCGCGGCGTCCACCGGAAATTCATACTCGAATGGAGCAGACGCCATCGTCCAGGGCGGCGGAGCCGCCTGGCACTTCGCGCAGCGGACACCGGCCGGCAGCGTCGCCACTACCGGAGAGGCGCAGCCCGGGCACGCAGCATCGATCCGCGGCAGATCCGCGTCGCAGCCCTCGCAGACGAAGCGCTCGGGCGGCCTGGTCGGCACGTTACAGTAGACGCAGCGTTTGGGTGCGAGTTCGCGCTCGAGCGTATCGACGAACCAGGTGCACGCCGCAACTGCCAGCGAATAAGCCTTGCGCATGCCGGTAACGATACGACCGCACTGCAGCCCGCTGCGGCGCCGAATCTCGGCAGGTTGTGCAGAAAGCGTGCTACCGTAACGACGCTCGACTTGTGACGAACCATTCCAATGCTCAACACCGCCGACATCCGGCGCCGGTTCGACCGAGCCGCCGCGGAATTCGACGACCACGACTTCGTCCATCGGCACACTGCCGACGGCCTGCTTGCTCGCCTCGAACCGCTTGTCATCGACGCCACAACCGTGATCGATCTCGGTTGCGCGACCGGCGGAGCGACGGCGAGCCTGCGCAAGCGATTTCGTGGCGCCACGATTGTCGGTGTCGATGCGTCGGCTGCGATGCTGCAGCGGTATCGCAAGCGCGGCTCGCTGATGTCGCGCGCGCGCGCCGTCCAGGCGGACGCCGCGTCGCTGCCGTTCGCCGACGACAGCGTCGATGTCGTGTTTGCGAACCTCCTGTTGCCATGGATCGACGACCCGGCCACGGTCTGCCGCGAAACCTCCAGAGTGCTTCGCGAAGATGGACTGTTCGTGTTCTCGACCCTGGGTCCCGACAGTTTCACCGCGCTGTCGGCGGCCTGGGCTGACGCACAGGCCCATGTCCACGGTTTCGCCGACATGCACGATGTGGGCGACGCCCTGGTCGGCGCAGGATTCAAGGATCCGGTACTCGACGTGGATCGTCTCACCGTCACCTACGAATCCGCCGCAGACCTGTTTCGCGACCTGACGGCGACGGGCTCCCGAAATTGCCTGTCGGAGCGGCGCAGGGCCCTGGTTTCGCGCCATGCCTTCGACACCATGCGGACCCGGCTGGAGGGTGCGGCGGGCGAACAAATCCGTCTGGAGCTGGAACTCGTATACGGCCACTGTTGGGGCAGCAGGGCCGTTCCGGCGGGCAGAGCCGTGCACATCGATCCCGGCAGTATTCCGATTCGCAAGGGCTGATCGAACGAACCGGCCTGTCGCTCCGGATCGACATTGACGGAAATTCGTAAGTAGCTGAAAAACCAAATGATATTCAATCGCATCTTCGGGCCGTGGGATTGCATGAAAAGCTGCCTTTCAGTAAACTGCGCCCGCTTTTTAGCTGGACGCCATTGGTCCGGCAGCTTCTTGATCTGACACCAGTCGACACCACTTAATAATCTCGGCCTGAGGCCGATGGGTGGGGTGTGATCGACGCCGGGTTCGGATTCGAATGAGCAGGGCCTCACGGCTCACAGGAAACTAATCGATGAGCAAGAAAATCTTGACCGTCCTGCTGGGACTTGTCCTCGCCGGAACGGCATCGGCTGATTGGGCGCTGAACATGCCCGAGGGCGTTACGGACCTCAGCCAGGCAACCTACGACATCCACATGCTCATGTTCTGGGTATGCGTTGCCATTGGCGTAGTCGTCTTCGGCGCAATGATCTACTCGCTGTTCGCGCACCGTAAGTCGAAGGGACATCAGCCAGCGGACTTCTCGCACAGCACATCCGCCGAGGTGATCTGGACGGTCATACCGGTCGTCATTCTGCTTGCGCTCGCCGTCCCGGCCGCCAAACTGATGATGGAACTCGAGGACGACCGCGGCTCGGAGCTCTCGATCGTCGTCACCGCGTATCAGTGGAAGTGGCACTACGACTATCAGGACCAGGACGTGGAGTTCTACTCGAGTCTGGCGCGCCCGAGCCTCGAGGCTCGCCCGCTCGGCGCCGAGGTCGATCCTTTCGGCGTCGACAGCTACCTGCTGGATGTGGACAACCCGCTCGTCGTACCGGTCGACACCAAGGTCCGGCTGATGATTACGTCGAACGACGTGCTTCACGCCTGGTACGTGCCTGAGCTCGCGATCAAGAAGGACGCCATACCGGGGCTCGTCAACACCACGTGGTTCCGCGCGAATGAGGTCGGCACCTACCGCGGCCAGTGCGCCGAGCTCTGCGGCAAGGATCACGGCTATATGCCGATCGTCGTGGAAGTCGTCGAGCAAGACGAATATCTGGCCTGGGTCGAAACCCAGACCGACAGCGCGCAGCGTTTCGCCGCCAACCCCTAATTTGAGTTTTATTGCGTCGGCGCGGATCGCCGGCACACGGAGCTAGAGACTATGAGCACTGCAGTAGCAGACACTCACGAGGCACACGACGACCACCACGGCCCGGAGAAGGGCATCAAGCGCTGGTTGTTCACGACCAACCATAAGGACATCGGGACGATGTACCTTATCTTCAGCCTCACAATGTTCTTCATTGGCGGCGCGATGGCGCTGGTCATCCGCTCAGAGCTGGCCCAGCCCGGCCTGCAGTTCGTGCATCCCGAGTTCTTCAATTCGATGACGACAATGCACGCGCTGATCATGGTCTTCGGCGCGGTCATGCCGGCATTCGTCGGCCTTGCCAACTGGATGATCCCGATGCAGATCGGTGCGCCCGACATGGCGCTGCCGCGCATGAACAACTGGTCGTTCTGGATCCTGCCGGTGGCGTTCGGCATCCTGCTGTCGACGCTGGTCATGCCGGGCGGTGCGCCTGCCAGTGGCTGGACGATGTATCCGCCGCTCGTGCTGCAGACCGGTGATGCGTTCCCGTTCCTGATCTTCTCGGTCCACCTGATGGGCATCAGCTCCATCATGGGTGCGATCAACATCATCGTGACGATCATCAATATGCGTGCGCCGGATATGACGCTGATCAGAATGCCGATGTTCACCTGGACCTGGTTGATCACGGCCTATCTGCTGATCGCGGTCATGCCGGTTCTCGCCGGCGCCGTGACGATGCTGCTCACGGACCAGTTCTTCGGCACGAGCTTCTTCCTCGCAGCCGGTGGTGGCGACCCGGTGATGTTCCAGCACATCTTCTGGTTCTTCGGCCATCCCGAGGTCTACATCATGATCCTGCCGGCGTTCGGCGTGGTCTCGGAGATCATCCCGACGTTCTCGCGCAAGCCGCTGTTCGGTCACGATTCGATGGTGTACGCGGCCGCATCGATCGCTTTCCTGTCGTTTATCGTCTGGGCACACCACATGTTCACTGTAGGCATGCCGCTGTCCGGACAGATGTTCTTCATGTTCGCGACCATGCTCATCGCGGTACCGACGGGCGTGAAGGTATTCAACTGGGTCGGCACGATGTGGAAGGGGGCGATGACCTTCGAGACGCCGATGCTGTTCGCGCTGGCGTTCGTGTTCCTGTTCACGATCGGCGGGTTTTCCGGGCTGATGCTCGCGATCGTGCCGGCGGATATCCAGTATCACGACAGTTACTTCGTCGTCGCGCACTTCCACTACGTGCTGGTACCGGGCTCGATCTTCGCGCTGATGGCCGCCGCCTACTACTGGCTGCCGAAGTGGACCGGCCACATGTACAACGAGAAGGCCGGCAAGCTGCACTTCTGGCTGTCGACGATCTTCGTCAACCTGACC
>CALZMR010000086.1 GCA_945788575.1 uncultured Woeseiaceae bacterium | reverse complement strand
TTAGCGTTCGACAGACCGAAAGCGATCAGGGTGACGGTCACCGCGAGCACGAACAGCGCCATCGGGCCCTTGAGGAGCAGGTTGAGCATCGAGCTCGAGCGCACCCTGCGTGGCCGGGGCGCGCCGGTCGCGCGGAAGACGAAGTGCGACGCGCTACCCAGGTAGCCCACGAACCCGCGAAGAATCCGCGCCGACCCGCACTTTCCCCCTTTTTTATCGCCAAATCATAGACTTCTGAGCGTCTATTTCGTGTTTTGTGACGTGTTCTGTGTGCTCGAAACCATCCCGAATTTAGAATTTAGTCAAATGTCGTCGGCTCTGCACCGAACGACGCCGCTTTTGGGCTATATGAAACAGAAACGCACAATTCGTGCTCTTTCGCTGTTGCTGGCGGCCGTATGGCTGTTGCCGGCAGGCGCGTCCGCGCAAACCCTTTTCAGCGACACCTTCGAGGATGGCACGTTGGCGCCGTGGACCACGACCAACGCGAACCGCTCTGGCGTCAACAACGCGCCGGGCTGGCAGGGTGGCGGCGCGTTCGGTGCCTTTACGCGATATGACACGGTCACGGTGACAAGCCCGGCTATCGATGCGTCGGCCGCCCCCGAGGCACGGCTCGATATCTGGATTCGACGCGGAGCCGACTCGTTCAGCGAAGATACGGACACGAACGAAGACCTGGTACTCGAGTATCAGCGCGCCGACTCGAGTTGGGGCCCGCTCAGGACTTACTTCGGCTCCGGCACCAATGGACAGGTTTATAACGACACGTTCATCCTGCCGCCCGATGCCCGCCATAGTGCTCTGCGCATCCGCCTGCGCCAAACCAACGGCAGCGGGGTCGGCTATGACTGGTGGCATTTCGACGACGTTGTCGTGACGCAGGTACCCGCCGCTGGCGTACTCGGCGTCGGCAGCTGTGACGACTTCGAAAACGGCCTGAGCACCAACTGGACGATATCGTCGACATCGGGCTTCGCCGGCATCAGCGGCGCCACGTCTCAATCGCCATCGAACTCGATGTTCATCAACGGCGGCATCGTCGACGTCGCAAGCAACGTGATTGACACGAGTGCACCCACCTACGGCGACCTGACTGTCTGGATCCGGCGTGGCTCGGACGCGTTCTCGGAGGACCCGGACCTCCTCGAGGATCTGGTCGTCGAGTATCTGGACGATGTCGGTAGCTGGGTTCTGTTGGAGACCTTCACCGGAATCGGTGGCCAGGGGCAGATATTCAACCGAGCGTACGATCTCCCGTCGGCCGGCCGGCACGCGGGCTTCCGACTGCGGTTCCGCATGACGGGCGGCTCAGGCGCGCCCTGGGACTACTGGCATGTCGATGACGTTTGCTTCGATCTGAGCACGGACCCGTTCCTGCAGGTGACAAAGATCGCTCAGACCCTCTCCGATCCCGTCAACGGAACGTCGAACCCCAAGGCCATTCCTGGCGCCGAAGTGCAGTACACGATCAGCGTGACGAACCAGGGTCTCGGAACCGTGGACAGCAACTCGCTGGCGATCACCGAAGTGGTGCCGGCGAATACCGACCTGTACGTCGATACGACGTCCGGCGACCCGATGCAGTTCATCGACGGGCCGACGCCAAGCGGACTCACGCCATTGAACTACGCTGCGGATGTGACCTTCAGCGATCAGCCCGGCGGCGGCCCGCCCTATTCGTACGTTCCGACCGGTACCGGATTCGATCCGAACGTGACCGGTTTCCGCATTCAGCTCCAGGGGGTCATGAACGGCGCGTCCGGCGGCAACAACCCGAGCTTCAACATACGCTTCCGGGTCGTCGTTGAGTGAAGACCGAGGTTTGACAAACCGATCGCGGCGATGTCATCGTCGCGGCGCATGATCCCCGCCATCGACAGCAAACTTCCGAACGTCGGAACGACCATTTTTACGGTCATGAGCCAGCTCGCCGCAGACTGCGGCGCCATCAATCTATCGCAGGGCTTTCCGAGTTTCGAACCACCCGAGCGCCTCATCGAGCGGATCGAGTTCCACCTCCGCAACGGCGCCAACCAATACGCACCGATGCCCGGTGTTCCGGGCCTCCGCGAGCAGCTCGCGATGAAGACGGCGCGCTTGTATGGCCGTGCCGTCGATGCCGACACCGAGATCACAATCTCAACGGGCGCGACCGAGGGATTGTTCAGCACGATTCAGGCCGTAGTTCGCCCCGGAGACGAGGTGATCGTTTTCGATCCGGCCTACGACTCTTACGAACCGGCGATCACGCTGGCCGGCGGCGCCACGCGCCACATTCCGCTCGCCCGTCGCAACGACGGTTTCGATTTCGAAGTCGACTGGGAGGCCCTGCATTCCGCTCTGAGCGACAAGACACGACTGCTGATACTCAATTTCCCGCACAATCCGACCGGCGCGATCCTGACGGCCGCCGACCTGAACCGGCTCGCAGAAATGCTGAGGCCATATCCGACATTCCTGCTTTCGGATGAAGTCTACGAGCACATCGTCTTCGACGGCACCACGCACACGAGCCTGTTGAGCAACGACGAACTCTGGGAGCGCTCGTTCGTTGTCTCATCGTTCGGCAAGACCTTTCATGCTACTGGCTGGAAGATCGGCTACTGCATCGCACCGCCGGTGCTGACGGCGGAGTTCCGGCGAGTCCATCAGTTCACGACCTTCACGGTGGTCACCCCCATTCAGCACGCGCTCGCGGACTTCCTCGAGGAATCACCGGACTTTCATCTGGACCTATCGGCCTTCTATCAGCGCAAGCGCGATCTGTTCTGCCGTCTTCTCGAAGGGTCGAGGTTCCGCATGAAGCCGGCGCGCAGCACTTTTTTTCAGATCCTCGACTACAGCGACATAAGCGGCGATAACGACGCGACTCTTGCCTGCGATTGGACGAGACAGATCGGCGTTGCGTCAATCCCGCTCTCCCCGTTCTGCGAAGCACCGCTCGAAGCAAATAAGTTGAGATTCTGTTTCGCCAAGGACGACGAGACACTTACCGACGCGGCCAGGCGCCTCTGTTCGCTCTAGCATTTTACGCGCCGACAGGCGCGCTGCCTTAGAGAAGCTGGAAGGCCGCGAGGGCGCCCAGATAGCCGATCGTCGTCATATAAACCCACGCGAAGGCCGGCCAGCGCCACGAGTTGGTTTCGCGGCGAATGACGGCAAGGGTCGCGGCACACTGCAAACAGCAGGCATAGAAGATAAGCAGACCGATGACCATCGGCAGCGTGAATACGGGCCGGCCGTCGGGCCATTGGGCACCCTTGAGCCGCTGCGACAAGGTAGCGTCGTCGGCCTCGTCGCCGACCGCGTAGACGGTACCGAGGACTGCGACCACGACTTCGCGGGCCGGGAACCCGGCGATGACTGCCGCCGAGACACGCCAATCCCAGCCCAGAGGCTCGAACGCCGGCTCGACGAATTTGCCCGCACGTCCGAGCCAGCTTTGCTCCAACTGCATCGCCGCGGCGCGATTCTCAATGTCCGCGATAGCGGCATCGAGCTCCGGACCAGATAGCGATGTTTCCGCTTCGATCCTCTGCGCGTCGATGAACGGGTCAACATCATCGGAACGCGGGAAGTACGCCAGCGCCCAGACGACGACGGCGACGAAGAAGATGACGGTGCCGGCGCGATACAGGAATACGCGCACGCGGCCAAGTAGCTGCAGCATCACGGTACGCAGGTTCGGGCGTCGAAACGCCGGCAGCATCAGCGCGAACGGTGGTTTTGGCCCGTGCAGCGCCGTCTTTCGAAGCAGCAAGGCCGTGAGAATGCCCATCACGATGCCGAAGATGTAGAGCCCGAAAAGCACGAGTCCCTGAAGGTTCATGAATCCCACTCGCTGCGCGGGCACGAACGCGGCAATCAGGAGCGCGTAAACGGGCAGACGGGCGGAACAGGTCATAAACGGCGCGGCGATAATGGTCGCGATCCGATCGCGACGATTGGGAATGACTCGCGTCGCCATGATTCCCGGCACGGCACAGGCAAAACTCGAAATCATCGGGATGATCGACTGCCCGGAGAGCCCGGCCGAACGCATCACCCGATCCATCAGGTAGGCGGCCCTGGCCAGATACCCGGAGTCTTCGAGGAGGATGATGAACAGGAACAGGATGACGATCTGCGGCAGGAAAATCACGACACTGCCGACGCCGGCGATGATGCCGTCAGCCAGCAGACTGGCAAGCGCCCCTTCGCCGAGGGTCGCGTGGATCTGGACACCCAGAGCCGCAGCGCCGGCGTCGATGAGATCCATTAGCGGCGTCGCCCAGGCGAATACGGCCTGAAAGACAATCGCCATGACCAGGAACAGACCAATCGTTCCCGCGACCGGTTTGTTGGCGAAGTCTGTCAATCGCGTCCGCCAGGAGACCAGGGTCTTGCCGGTCTGTTGCACGTCCTTCAGGACCTCGCGTACCCAGCGATAGCGGATCCGCGCCTCGTAGGCCAGCGGCGGTTCGCCGGCGAAAAGCCTTTCCTGCATATTGGCGACAAGCTCGTTGGCCCGGTCGCCGAGCGCCGCGACAGTCGCGGCATTCGACTCGGTTGGCCCGTCAATTAGCAGCCGCTCGGCATCCACACGGCGGATATCTTCCGCGGCGCCTGCGATGAGTTCCCTGGCGGCTTCGGCAAGCTCGGGCCAGGCAGCCTTGTGCGCCGGCGCAGCGGCCGCATGCAGTTGGGCCAGAGTCGCCTTGAGCGCTTCGATGCCGCGACCGGTGGTCGCAACGACGGGATGCACGGGAATGCCACCGAGGTGCTCCGACAGCCGCTCGACATCAACGTTGAGACCATCCGCCTCCGCGGCATCCGACATTGTCAGAGCGACCGCGATGGGAACCTCCAATTCGAGGAGCTGCTGAACGAGATACAGCCCTTGGTACAGGTTGGTCGTGTCAACGACCGCCAGGATCGCGTCAGGGCGGTCGGCGTCTGCGAGCCGGCCGAGGATGACGTCGATCGCGATGCGCTCCTCGTAGGAATGCGGGCTCAAACCGTGAGTGCCGGGCAAATCCACAAGCTCGACGGAGCGATCGCCGACGTGCAGCGTGCCGGTATGCCGCTCGACGGTAACACCAGGGTAGTTGCCGATCCTCTGACGCAGACCGGTCAGGCGATTGAATAGCGTGCTCTTACCCGAATTCGGGTTGCCAACCACCGCGATGCTGGCGTCTGCGCGCCTGCGTGCGGAAATCTCGGTTGGCTTTATCCGGATTTCTGTCGGCTTATTCAACAGCGCCCGGTGTGGAGACCCTGAAGTGCCGCGCCTGCTCTCGCCTTAGCGAAATGCCGCAGCCGAATAACTTGAACTCGAGCGGGTCGCCGCCGATGGCGCAACCCGCCAGTTCGACCTCGGCGCCTTCGACCAGACCCAGGGTCATGAGCCTCTGTACCTGCGGACAGGAGGCATCCACAGCCTCGATGGTGCCTTTTTGCCCCTTGGCGAGGCTAGCGAGTGTGTTGCCGTTGGCGTTCATTAGCGGGCGAATCCGGCTGCGTGGGAACCCGGCATGGATTATGTAACTGCCGGATTTTTCAGCATCTTTGTTTAGGTGATAGAAATGATAATGATTCGCATTAAGACGTGCAATAGTGGATTTCACCAATGACCGCCATCCGGCCGCATTCGCCGTTCAGGGTCTGTTCATTGCCGAAGCCTTAGCGTTCACGGCAGGTCACCCGGATTTGTAAGGACGGCGACATGACTCGACTAAGCATCCAACTCTCGGCGCTTCTGCTGGGCCTGAGTTTCGCGGTCTCGGCCGCGGCCAACAGCCCGACGATTCGTCTGTTCCCCACGACCGTCGTAGAAGACCTCCGGCAAACGGGCGACGTCGCCCGTGACATGGAGAACGGTCTGCAGGAGGTTATCGGACGACTCGATCAACAGCGCGAGCTCTACGAACAATCGAAGTGCGACGGCGCCGAGAACGACCCCGGTTGTCAGCGACTCTCGCGCCAGATCGGCGCGACCTACCTCGAGATGCTGACCATCATGGAAGACCGGCTGCCCGACATGGAACACACCGTCAACAATACGCGGCAAAGTCTCGAACGCAGTCTGCGCAACGAACTCGGCAGGAAGATGTCCTCATGGACATTGCAGGAAACTCTGATCGGTGCCAGCGAACAGGGGCCGACCGCTGATTCCTCGCCTGCCCTTCGCGGACGTTCCGGCATGCGCTTGTCCGAACGCTTCCGTCAGTATTATCAGCTGGTCGCAACGTCCGGCAGCCAGAGCGACCAGTCGCTTGCGGTATTGGCGTCGGACATTTATCTCGATATGGATGAGACGAGCGTTCTGATCGAACGCACGCGTCAGGAGATCGCGCGGGCGACGCTGATGGAACAGCTCAACCAATCCTTCGGAATCATTACTCCCGAGATGATGGAAGTCGTCGGGGGCGTGAAGACAATTCTGTTCGGCGATGAGGAATCGCGCGCGCTTGTCGCAGGACCGCCGCCGGGCAGCGTCGAACAAGCCTATCGCAGCCCGCTCGAACAGTAAGCCACGAGGTATCGACCATGAGAATCTCAGTCAAGACATCCGCACTGATCGCCATCCTCGGTGCTTCGCTTTTCCTTTCGGCCTGCGTCTCGACCGAACCGAGCTGCATGTCGCCACAGACACGCAATCTCGACAGCGCGATTACAGCCGTGCAAAGCAATCTGTCGAGCGGCTGCGCCGCTCACTTCGATCGCTACTACGACGACCTGCTGACGATCGCCGAAGGCGACCCTCGACCCGAGAACAAACGCACATTCAGCGAGTTCCTCGTTTGGTCGACCGATGCAGGCCTGTTGAGCCGGCGTCAGGCCGAGGACTACTACAACCGCTTCTTCAACGTGAAGTTCATGTCGATGCGCGGTGACTACAACAATTGTTCGCACACCTGTCCAAATCGTCAGCGCCTCCTGATCGAGATGGAGCGCGAGCTGTCAGACAAGGAGCGAGGTCTGTTGCTGGTCAGCCAGGACAGCGAAGGCTACTACCGTGCCGACCAGCTGTTCAATGAAGTCGAGCTCGTTCTCGAAGCGACCTGCATGGCCTGCGCGGCAGCCCGGTAATTCGTGATGACCGAGCGTCGAGGTTTCCTGCAGGGAATGGTCGCGGGGCTCACCGGCACCTTCGTCGGTGGCGCCGCGATCATGTACGCGCTCGCTCGAGCGGACCTCATGGAACTGGACGGCTCGGGCATCGGCTCGCCGGCCGAGTGGCTGCACTGGGCGTACGTAAATCTCGGGTCCTCCATTCCAGTCTTCGCCATTTTGCTGATCGCGTTCTTCACACCACTGGGGCGCCTGCGACGCATGCTCGATGAGGAGCGGCCGGTGAACCAGATCGTGCAGTTCGATCATCTGACGGATACCTGGACGACCCTGTTCTTCGGCACCGGCGTCATCTGGACCGCGATCGGCATGCGCAGCGCGTTGATCTTCGCACTCGGCGACCGCGACGCCGCGCTAAGCCAGGGCGCGTTCGCGATGCTCGAACGGATGATCGACGGCGGCATTCTGCTTGCACTGTCGACGACCATTTTCGGCGGCGTCGGCGGCTACCTGATGCGCGTCTACAAGACGGTTTCACTGGGCTCCGAGCTTCAGCAATGCTACGACCGCGCCGCGCGCGCCGATACGTCCGAGATGCGTGAGAGCCTGCAACGAATCGAGCAGCATCTCGGTCGCCATGACGAGGAAGAGGGCCCGTGAGCCGCTCGCCGCTTGCCTACCCGCTGACGCGCGGGATCGATGCCGACTCCGGTGGTGCGGCCGATCTGCAGACCGACATCATGCGTTTCATGGCGATCCTGGCGCTTTGCCTCGTCGCGATTTTCGCGCTCGTGCAGAGCATCCCGCTAGCCCCCGAGCCGCTACCCGTGCCGCAGGTCGCGGAGCAGATCGAACCGGCGCCGGTGCAGCAGTCGCCGGCCGAACCGGTCGTAGCCGACGTGGTCGAGCCGCCGGTCGAAGCTCCGCCGGCCGAAGAACAGATCGTCCTGACCCGGCCGCAATGGGTCTCGACGTTTCAGCCGCGCACGACAGCCGAACTGACTCGTCCTGAACCCGTTCCCGAGCGCATTCCCGAAACACGGCCCGAACCTGTTGCTGCGGCAGTGGATCCGGCGCCCGTGTCGGCTGCGCCGACCGCGCCTGCTCCTACCCCTGCGCCGCAAGAGCAGGAAGGCTTTACGCTGCGCTTCGAGTCCGACCTTGCCCTGACCAGGCTGGTCGCATCCGGCCAGGTCGGCTTTTACGCTATCGAGTCGGGCCGGGCGAGGCGAATGTCAGTTAGCGAAAGCCGTATCAGCTTCTGGGACGCGTCGACGCCCGGCTCATTCCACGAGATGGAATCCACTACAGTACCGAGACCTGTCGTCGATGCGCTGCAGCGGGCCGGTGCGGATGCATCGGTGGTCGACTGGGGTGTAACGCTGCCCGGCGGTCTGCGTAGCCAACTCGACGCGCTGATGCGCGAACACTCCGGCGGCTCTCTCGTGATTCGGGGCAGCGGCGTGCTCGAACTGGAGGCCTCGTGATGGTCCGCTGGCTGCCATTGCTGCTCTTCGTCTCGTTTTCGGCGCTCGCTTCCGAGCAGGACCTCGATGGCTGGGTCGATGAACGACTCGTCACGTATGTCACCGAGCAATTGCTCACGCACCCGCGCTTCCGTGGTGAGACTGTCATGTTCGTCGTGCTGGACGGCGAAGCGCCGGCATCGGTCAGTAACGAACTCGCTCTGTCTATTCGCGATCGATTGCTGGACTCAGCACTCGACACGGGCGAAATTCGCGTTGGTCTGCAGCAGGGAAGCGGACCCGGCCCGCTGGACTGCACCCGCGACGACGTCCACTACTACATCGGGCTCGACCTGTCCGCGCGTGTGGGTGATCAGCTGAGCGTCCGTGTTCGCGCGCTGGACCTGGAGGATCGCAACTGGGTCAACGGCTTCGCGCTGTCGTGGCGAGGTCGACTGGGCGGCGCGGAACGGCGGGCGGTCGGGCGCCAGGCAGTGGACACGACGTTCATCGGAACTCGCGACGCCCCGTTCGACGAGACACAGACAGACTTGCTCGCACAGCATCTCGCCCACCAGCTTTCCTGTGAACTGCTTCGCCAGTCCGGCGGCAACTATGTCGTACCGACGGCTGACGAGGACGATGACAGTAGTGCGCTCGCAGGGACGATCGAGCTGATCGGCAACAACATCGCAGCGAACGCAGCGATCGAACTGACCTCGGACGAGGCACTCGCCAACGCCGAACTCAGCGGCAAGGCGCATCGAATCGACGACGAGCTATACCAGTACTGGCTTACGGTCACACCGCGCGACGACCAGCAGGAACTCACGACGCTGAGCGTCAGCGCCTACGTTCGATTACCGGGCACTCGATTCGCGGCGACCGAGACCGAAGGCCCCGATATGCCCCGCTCAATCGAGTCTCGGCCGCAGCAGGTCGGCGCGCAACGGCCCGAGGTAGGCATCCCCCATCTCGGCGACGAAGCACTGATCGGACCTTTGAGCATCGCGGCGGCCGGCAGCGTACATGATTGCAGCAACTACAGAGTACTGACCAATACCAACGACTACGGTTCTCGCAGCCGTCAATGCTCATTGCTGCGGACCTTCCCGCATGAGGACGCGATCATCTTCTTCCTCGAGCATCAGCCGCATCTCGGCCTTGTCCGGCTCGGCGGGCGGGATTGCCGTGAGAGAACATCAGCGAGAGTCGTGCGCCGCGGCGAGGCCCTCGACTTCCCTGTCGCCTGGTTCCGGCAGGACACCAGCAGAATACGCCAGGTCGGTGAGTGGCTGACCGTACCCGACACTGACACCTACTACGCCGTCGCGCTGACCGATCCCCGCGCGGCGCGCCGCATCGCGAATCATATCGACACATTGCCGATCCGCTGCGGCGCGTCGATGCGGCCCGG
>CALZMR010000085.1:17856-18540 GCA_945788575.1 uncultured Woeseiaceae bacterium | reverse complement strand
GCGCAGAACCCTGAGATTCTCGCCGAAGCCGGGCCAGAGAAACCGGCCGTCGCCGTCCTGACGGAACCAGTTGACGTGAAAGATTCTCGGCAGTTTGTCGCTCTTGCCTTCGAAGCTGAGCCAGTGAGACCAATAGTCGGCGAAGTTATAGCCGCAGAACGGCTTCATCGCCATGGGATCGCGTCTCACGACGCCGACTTCGCCGATATTCGCGGCCGTCGTCTCCGAGGCTACGCCCGCACCGACCAGCACGCCGTGGCGCCAATCGAGCGCCTCATAGACCAATGGCGCGAGCTCCTTGCGGCGTCCGCCAAATACGATCGCCGAGATCGGTACGCCCTCCGGCGCCTCGGCCAATGTCGAGTAACTGGGGTTGTTGCTGGCCGCTACCGTGAAGCGCGAATTCGGATGCGCTGCCGGTCCCGTCTGCGGGTCGTATTCCCGGCCCTGCCAGTCGATGGCCGGCGTACCCTTCTTCTTGTCTTCCCACCACGGCCGGTTGTCCTCGGTTCTGGCGACGTTGGTGAAGATCGCGTCGTGACGGATCATCTCGAACGCGTTGGGGTTGGTCTTCACGTTCGTGCCCGGTACGACACCGAAATAGCCGGACTCCGGGTTGATGGCCCGAAGCTGACCGTCGTCGTCAACGTGCATCCACGCGATATCGTCGCCCAGGGTGTGAAT
>CALZMR010000085.1:0-17810 GCA_945788575.1 uncultured Woeseiaceae bacterium | reverse complement strand
GGCGCAGGCGACGTAATGGATCTCCCCCTGCGGGCTTTCGACGCCCACGATGAGCATGTGCTCGGCAAGCCAGCCCTCCTTGCGCGCCTGCCAGCTCGCAATCCGGAGCGCATGACACTTCTTGCCGAGGAGCGCGTTGCCGCCATAGCCGGAGCCGATGCTCTTGATCTTCATTTCTTCCGGGAAATGCAGAATCAGCCGTCGGTCCGGATGCAGGTCGCCGAGCGAGTGCAGCGCTTTGACGAACTTCCCCTCACGCTCGATCCGCTCGAGCGCCGCTGCACCCATTCTGGTCATCAGCTTCATGTTTACGACGACGTAAGGGCTGTCGGTGATTTCGACGCCGCATCGCGATGACGGCGAGTCGATCGGCCCCATGCAATACGGGATGACGTACATCGTTCGGCCGCGCATCGCACCGTCGAACAATACGTCCACTTTCCGATGCGCTTCGGCGGGGTCCATCCAGTGGTTATTCGGCCCCGCATCGTCGGCATTCGACGTGCAGACGTAGGTCAGGTGCTCGACGCGTGCGACGTCGCTGGGGTCCGAAAGGTGCAGGTAGCAGTTGGGGTAGTTTTCCTGATCCAGTTTCGACAGCGTGCCGTCGGCGAGCATGAGCTCTATCAGCCGCTGGTATTCGGCGTCGGTGCCGGTGCACCAGCGAATATGGTCGGGTTGGGTACGGGCAGCGATCTTGTCCACCCAGCGCTGCAGCGTATCTAGCGTAGTCGTCATTCGGCTTCTCTGATCACGGCCCTCAACGTCGCGGCTGGAGAAGCCGCTCCATGGCAGGGATGAAAACAATCGACGTTCGGCGCGCACCGAAATAGTGCGCCCGCGGGCGAGGCATTATAGCGGCACGCCAGCCGGATTTGCGATACGTGTATTCCTCAGTCGCAGAGGCGCGGACTGCCGTCCGCGAGTTCCGCGCGGAAACTTCGGACGAGGCTAAAGTCGCTGTCGATGGCGCCGCTGCCGGAATCGGCCGTAAAGCTCCATTCGACGACTTCGATGAGGTCGCACTGGCCGGCGCCCTGTGTGCTTGCGAAGCCGAGCAGGAGCGTGTGTGAGTCGCCATCCGACCATGTATCGAGGACTTTTCGATAGCGCTGCGGGAAGAATGCGAACTGCCAGAGGTACTCCGCGAACATGGCGACGGCCTCGGTATCAACCGGCCGCAGATTGAGGGTGCCTGCGTAGCCGCTCAATGCCGAGCGATCGACACTTTCGCGGTCCGTATGACTGCATTTGAAGACCCTCGCGAAGCCCGGCGAAGTCGGATCCCCGATGTTGCCGACGTCGTCGCTGTAGCTCAACTCACGGACGAACTCGAAATAGCGGTCGTTCTCGATCGAGCCCACGTAGTAGCCGCTCACGCTGCGCTCAGCGTTGTCCGCGGCTTCCCATGCGGCCGCCTGCTCGAAATCGTCGGTGCAGCGTTCCCAGCCGCCGTTTGGATCGAGGACGTGGTGGATGGTATAGCTCTGTGCGGTTCCTGCGCGCTCGTCGACGAAGAAACCGTCCGGCCGGCGAGTTCGGCACATCCGCAGGCCCGCCGCCACCGCATGACGCCAGCATGGCCGTGAGCGATATCGTCAGGAGAGCGGAAATTCGCATCGCGTCCCTCGATCTCTTGACCGCGGCGGCACAGTCCTTATGCACGCGGTGATACACATGGCCCGCTTCTTACGGGCCTCGGTCGGGGCGGCGCGTCTGCCGCCTGGGCAGCGTTAGGCCGCTGCCGCTTTCTTGCGCCAGATGCAGAGCTGTTCGGGAGCCTGCACGCCCATCTTCACGCGATTTGCGGTCGACGAGAAGATCGTGATCTCGATCGGACCGCTGGCGAAGAGGTCGGCGAGAGTCATCTGCGGATCGATCCCGTCTCCGGGTCGGATCTCGATCGATTCTGCGTCCTTTCGACTGACTATCAGCATGGCTAAGGTCCTTCCTGTTGCTGGAACTCGATTCAGGCTTCGGCGAGCGTGCGGTTCAGCCTTGCGGCCGAGTCGCTGCCCGTCCGTGCGTAGGTGGCCGGATCCTGGTCGCGGCCGCGTATGACGGCGAGGCCGGCTTCCGCGTGCTGCTGCCGCAGACGGATGATCGCGCCGTTGGCGAGGTTGAGCTGGTTGCATTCGGCAGCGACGTTCATGAGGTGCGACCAGCCGTCGGCTACGACGGAGTTCTCGTCACACCATTCGGTCATGTCCTGCATCTGCTCTGGCCCTGCGTGGAATCCCGACGCTTCGCACAGCGAACCGCGATCGTTCTCCAGGGCCTGCAATTGGTCGATGTAACGGCCCTTGTCGTCGACGGCCCTGTCGAGCCCGTCGGTGTCCTGGCGCTCGAGCGCTTCGCGCTCGTCCAGCAACAGCTGCTTGAGCCCGAGCGCGTGAATAACGCTGTCGCCCAGGATCTGGACGATTCGTTCACGGGCATCGGACGGCGAGGGGCGTGTCATCGCTGTCACTCACCAAAGGAGCGTTCGAGACGCAGCATCGCATCGGCAATTGCCTGCGAGTCGATCTCGTAATCTCCGTTCTCGATGGCCGTTCGAATCTCGTCGACCCGCTGACTATCGACCGCGGGCAGGGTTTCGAGGGTCTTCTCGAGGCGTTCGAGGAGTTGCGCGCCGCTTGTGAGACTTACCGTGTCGCCGGCCGCATCGGGCCTCGCGCCGGCAGCACTGTCGGCTGTCGCTCGCTCTGTCGAGGTCCGTTCTGCCGGCCTCGACTCGTCAATTTTATTCCCAACTCTCATGTTCGGATCCATCGGACCTATCTTGTTTGTCATAAGTTTTCCTCAACGATCATTGTTGTTATCCGGGTATCGGCCCTGGGCCCCGATACTTTAGGGATAACGGCTAATAATTTACCGACTGCTCGTAATTACTCCGGAGCTATTCGGCACCAGTACTTCGACGACCTCGCGTGAGCGCACAATGCCCTCGACGACGCGCCCCGAATTGACGTTTTCGACGCGGATACGCTGTCCCATGGCGCCATCTGACAGCGCCGTGCCGCTCATGCGGATTTCGATGCCGCCGGCGTTCACGGCGAGCGTAACGCTCTGTCCCCGGCGGATGAGCTTGTCTGCCTCGACAAGCTGCAGTGTCAGTGCCCGGCCGGCCAGCACTGAGCTCCGCAGCCGTTGTCCGAGCAGCATCTCGATGTTCGACACGTACCCGGAGTTCATCCTCGACACGTCCCGTACGTCCGACACCATGTCGTCAGCGCTTAGAAGGTGCCCGCGGGGCAGGGGGTGTCTGGCCGTCCACACGCGTGTCCGAACGGTAACCTCCACCGGCACGAACAGGCGCCACGGGCGACTGCCCTCGCAACTCACGGCGACGATCGTGCGCGGGCCGATTCGGGCCCCGGGCCTGAGCGTCGCGGTCAATGGCCGTTCGCAGGCCGCCAGCCGGAGCCGCGGATCGAGCGCCGCGGCGCTGGCCGACGTCTGTCCGCCGTCAGCCGGTCCAGCCGCACGATCCATGACGAAGGATTCAGCACAATTCGCAATATCCTCGACGTCGTGCCACTCCGCTGCATCGCTTGCCCACGCCATTTGCCAGCCCATCGACAGCACGGCGAGCGCCAAAAGCCCGACACGTTGCGGGCGGCGGATCCGCCGGCGCGTCAAATATCTGACAGATTCGATCATGCCTTTCCTCGAGCCAATGTCGCGCGGCGCCCTGTGCGCCGGCGAGGAACTGCCCAGTCCTGCGGTCTGTGACTCGCACAAAAGGACGTCTCCCGAGACTCATTATGCAAGTGCCATGCCATGGCGAAATTCGACGCCCTCGCCGCATCCTGCGGTCAATTGCCGCATTGCCGGCAAGACTTTGCCGGCCGAATCGCTGCTTGCGGCAGCGGACGATTACTCACAGACACAGCGCGGACTTTTCAATCCGTATTTCCAAACTGGCACGGCGATTGCATTGGCTATTGCAGGAAAACACGCGAGGGCTTCTCGAAGAGCCGACCACGATGGAACTGAACGTACTGTCTACATATGAAACCGCGCTCCGGGTGCGGGCACAACGCAACGAGGTGTTGGCCGCCAATATCGCCAATGCCGACACGCCCGGCTATAGAGCGCGCGATATCGACTTTCGCAGCGCGCTTACGCACGCACAGGGTGACTCGCTGTCGATGAGCACTACAAGCGAGTTACACCGGCAGAGCTGGGGACAAGCTGCGGGCCGGCAGGCAGATGCTGTCTACCGCGTGCCGACACAGCCGACGCTCGACGGCAACACGGTCGAGACTGACGTCGAGCAAGCCCAGTTCGCCGAGAACGCGCTTCAGTACCGCGTCGCGCTCTCGTTCATCGATAGTCAGATTCGTTCGATTCGCTACGCCCTCAAAGGAGGCGACTGATGTCTTTGTTCAACGTATTCGATACCGCCGGTAGCGCGATGAACGCGCAATCCGTGCGCATGAATGTGACCTCCAGCAATCTGGCCAATGCGGGCAGCGTTAGCGGCAATCCGGATAACGTCTACCGCGCGAAGCACCCGGTGTTCGCATCGTTTCAGGACACGCTCAACGCTCAGTCGGGCGTTTCAGGCGTTCGTCTCGACGGCATCGTCGAAAGCGACGCACCGCCCACGCAGCTCTACCAGCCGGGCCACCCGGAGGCGGACGAAGAGGGCTTCGTCTGGGCAACCAACGTCAACGCGGTCGAAGAGATGGTCAACATGATCTCGGCATCGCGTTCCTACAAGAACAACGTCGAAATCATCAACACCACCAAGGATCTGCTGCTGCAGACCCTGTCAATGGGACGCTAGGAGTTTCCGTAATGATTTCACCCATCGACTTTCAGGCCGCCGGCATCAGCGGGCAACAGCAACAAGAGGATCGCAGCGATCTCGGTCAGGAGGATTTTCTGACACTGATGATCACGCAGTTCCGCAATCAAGATCCGTTCGAACCGATGGACAACGGTCAGTTCCTGGGCCAGTTGGCACAGTTCAGCACGGTGAGCGGCATCGATTCACTGAACGGGGGCTTCTCGTCACTCGCCGGCGCGCTGCGTGACGAACAGGCACTGCAGGCCGCCAACCTCGTCGGCCGTACGGTACTCGCTCAGGCTGACAGCGGCTTCTTCGACGGAGCTTCGCCAGTCGGCGGGGCCGTTGAACTCGGGGCAGCGGCCGGCAGCGTTCAAATCGATATTACCGACCGGTCCGGACAGCTGATCCGCACCCTGAATCTCGGCGAGCAATCCGCAGGGACGGTGCGCTTCGACTGGGACGGCCGCAGCCCCGATGGAGACGTGATGCCTCCCGGCGAGTACGGGATCACGGCGCGCGTAGTCCGAGGCCAGAACGTCGAGTCGGTGCCGGCCTACCTGCGGGCTAAGGTCGAGTCCGTCACGCTCGGCCAGTTCGGCGGCGGGATGACGCTCAATCTCGCGGGCGGAGGAAACCTCTCGCTCAACCAGATCTACCAGATTATCTAAACGCTCAGACGTACAGAAATTAGCAAGGAGACAAGGCCATGCCATTCACAATTGCACTCAGCGGACTCAATGCCGCCTCAGCCGATCTCGGCGTCACGGCGAACAACATCGCCAACGTCAATACCAACGGCTTCAAGAAGTCGCGTACGCAGTTCGCCGAGGTCTTCGCCGTCGGTACTCAGAGCATCAGCTCCAGCGCATCCGGCAGCGGCGTGAAACTGGCGGCGATCGCGCAACAGTTCACACAGGGCAACATCGACTTCACCGATAACGCGCTCGATCTCGCGATCGGCGGCGAGGGATTCTTCGTCCTCAACGACAACGGTGCGAGGAGTTACTCACGCGCCGGAGCGTTCGGTGTCGACAATCAGGGCTACGTCGTCAACCCGCAGGGTGCGCGATTGCAGGCCTATCCCTTCGCCGGCGCGGGCTTGTTCAATACGGGCACGCCTGTCGATCTGCAGCTAACGACGGGCGCGAACCCGCCGTCGGCAACGACCCGCGCCTCGTTCGGCATCAACCTGCCGGCCAATGCGCCGGTGCCGTCGAACCCGGTGTTCGATCCTGCCGATCCGAGTTCCTTCAACCACACGACTTCGGTAACCGTATACGACTCGCTGGGTGCGGCGCACACGGCAACCGTTTACTTCATCAAAGACCCGGCGCCCAATACCTGGAATACCGAAGTACAAATCGACGGTTCGCCGGTAGTGGGCGCGACCCCGATCGTCTTCAATCCCGACGGCACGCTGAATACTCCGGTCGGCGGGCTGATGCCGCTTGCTCCATATAACCCCGGAACGGGTGCGGCCGATATCGCGATGTCACTCGACTTCGCAAGCGCGACCCAGTTCGGTGACGCCTTCGGTGTGAACTCGCTGTCGCAGGACGGCTTCACGACCGGCCGACTGACGGGTGTCAGTGTCGACGCGGAAGGTATCGTATTCGCCCGTTTCACGAACGGTCAATCGACCTCACTCGGCAAGCTCGCGCTCGCGAATTTCATCAACCCGCAGGGCATGCAGCAGATTGGAGACACGACCTGGGCCGAATCCTTCCAGTCTGGCAGCGCACTGCTCGGCGAGGCCGGCACGGCGTCGTTCGGTAACGTGCAGTCAGGCGCGTTGGAGGCATCCAACGTCGATCTGACCGCACAGCTCGTACAGATGATCACGGCGCAGCGCAACTTCCAGGCGAACGCGCAGATGATCTCTACCGCCGATACGGTCACGCAGACCGTCATCAATATCCGGTAATCCGGTTGACGGCTGAGGAACCCGTATGGACGAGATGATCTACATTGCGATGACCGGCGCGAAGCAGACCGAATACGCGCAGGCGGTCAACAGCAACAATCTCGCAAACGTCTCGACGACGGGATTTCGCGCCGACCTGCACGCGTTCAGCTCGATCGCAATCGACGGCCCCGGAGTCGACTCGCGCGTCAACGCGGTCGTTGAAACCTCGGGCACCGACTTCAGGTCGGGGCCAATTGTTACGACGAATCGTGAGCTGGATATCGCCATCCAGGGCGAAGGCTTTATTGCTGTGCAGGCGCCGGATGGAGGCGAGGCCTACACACGGGCCGGAGCCCTGAATATCGACGCCGCGACCGGACTGCTGCAAACGGCAACGGGACAGTTGGTGATCGGCAATGGCGGTCCGGTCGCCTTACCGCCAAACGCGAAGCTCGAGATCGGATCGGACGGCACGATTTCCATCGTGCCGGAAGGACAGACACCCGACACGCTGAGCGAGATCGACCGTATCAAGCTGGTCAATCCAGCCCACGAAGATATCGAGAAACGCGCCGACGGCCTTCTGTACATGCGTGACGGCACGGCCGCGGTGGCCGATGCCAGCGTGACGGTGCAGTCAGGCCAGCTCGAACAGAGCAACGTCAACGTGGCCAAAACGCTCGTCAATATGATCGAGCTCGCTCGTCAGTACGAGATGCAGGTCAACGTCATCAAGACATCCGAGGAGAACGCCGACGCCGCTGCACAGTTAATGCGGCTCGGCTGACAGAGGGTATAGGAGCTAGAAGATGAATCAGGCACTTTGGGTAGCGAAGACAGGGCTGGACGCACAACAGATGCGCATGACGGTCGTGTCGAACAACCTCGCCAACGTAGGCACCACCGGCTTCAAACAGGGCCGTGCCGTGTTCGAGGATCTGCTGTACCAGAACGTGCGTCAGGCCGGCGGCCAGAGCTCGCAGGACACCGAGCTGCCGACGGGCCTCTCGCTCGGCACGGGTGTGCGGGTCGTCGCGACCGAGCGAATGCACACCCAGGGAGCGGTAATGCAGACCGGCAATGCCATGGACGTGATGATCAGCGGACGCGGATTCTTCCAGGTACTGCAGCCCAACGGCGATCTCGCCTACACGCGCGACGGTTCCTTCAAACTTAGTGCCGAAGGCGAGCTCGTTACGGCGAGCGGCTACCTGGTGCAGCCCGGCATCACGATCCCCAATGACGCGCAGAGCATAACGATCGGCGACGACGGTACAGTCTCGGTCAGACAGCCCGGACAGACCTCACCGACCCAGGTCGGCACGCTCGAGACCGTGGACTTCATCAACGCGGCCGGCCTGCAGTCGATCGGCGGCAATCTCTATATCGAAACTGGCGCTAGCGGCACCGCCCAGACCGGCACGCCCGGTACCAGCGGATTTGGCACGCTGGAGCAGGGCGCTCTCGAGGGCTCCAACGTCAACGTCGTTGCTGAACTCGTCAACATGATCGAGACGCAGCGTGCGTACGAGATGAACTCGAAAGCGATTTCGACCAACGATCAGATGATGCAGTACGTCAACAACAACCTGTAACGGATGCTGATATGACCAATCGATTGTTGCTTCTATTTCTTGCCGCGGCAGCTTCGGGTTGCTCCGTGCTGCCCCAGAACGATCCCGGATTCTACGACCATCCGCTACCGCCGCAGCCGGAGTTCGAGCCCGCGGCTGACGGCACGATCTATCGTTCCGGCACCGAAGTACGGTTGTTCGAGGATCTGCGCGCGGCTCGCGTGGGCGACATCCTCACCGTCGTGCTGACCGAGCAGACCGCCGCGAGCAACAACTCGCAGACGTCGACCTCGAAGGAATCTTCGGCAACGATCGCGAACCCGACGATGCTCGGCCGGCCGCTGACCCGCAACGGCGATCCGCTGATCGGTGGCAGTCTCGAGGGCGAGAACACGTTCGATGGATCCGGCTCGACCAGCCAGAGCAATAGCCTGTCCGGCGACATCACCGTCACCGTCGTGCAAAGGCTGCCGAACGGTAACCTGATCATTCAGGGTGAGAAGTGGTTGACGATCAATCAGGGCCGAGAGTTCATCCGCGTTTCCGGCGTTATCCGGCCATCGGATATTCGCCTGGATAACAGCGTGCCTTCGACCCGCATCGCAAACGCACAGCTCGCCTACAGCTCCCGCGGAGCGCTGGCGGACGCGAACCGCCAGGGTTGGCTCTCGCGCTTTTTCAGCTCCGTGCTGCATCCCTACTAGAGGACTGGCCATGAAGATTCGACAATCACTCGCGGCAGCACTGATATCGCTGACACTGATAGTGCAACCCGCGCAGGCGGACCGCGTCAAGGATCTTGCCAGCGTCGCCGGCGTGCGCGACAACCAGCTCGTCGGCTACGGGCTGGTCGTCGGACTGAACGGCACGGGCGACCAGACGACACAGACACCGTTTACGGTACAGAGCATCATCAACATGCTCACCCAGTTTGGCATCACGATCCCGCCGGGCACGAGCCTGCAGCTCAAGAACGTCGCTGCGGTAACCGTGCAAGCGGACCTGCCGCCATTCGCAAAACCCGGCCAGCGCATCGACGTCACCGTATCGTCGATCGGTAACGCCAAGAGTCTGCGCGGCGGTGCCCTGCTCATGGCGCCTATGCGCGGTGCCGACGGCAACGTCTACGCAATTGCGCAGGGAAATCTCGTCGTCGGCGGCTTCGGCGCCGAGGGCAGTGACGGCTCGAGCGTGACGGTCAATATTCCCAGTTCGGGTCGAATTCCGAACGGCGCGACCGTCGAGCGCGAAGTCATGAACGAGTTCCTGACTCAGGATGCGATCATGCTGAATCTGCACACCCCCGACTTCACGACCTCGACGCGGCTTGCGGCACAGATCAACGGAACGCTTGGTGAGGGGACGGCCATAGCGATCGATGCCGTCTCCGTCAGCATCCGACCGCCTATCGATCCGACTCAGCGTACGGCGTTCGTCGCCGCGCTCGAGAACATCGAGGTCGATCCCGGCGAAGTGCAGGCGAAGGTCATCATCAATTCGCGGACCGGCACGGTAGTGATCGGTGCGAACGTTCGGGTGACCGCGGCGGCCGTGTCACACGGCTCACTCGTGGTCACCATCAGCGAGACGCCCGGTGTCAGTCAGCCGATCGCACCCTTCAGCGATGCCGGCCAGACAGTCGCGCTAAGCGACTCCGACGTCACAATCGAACAGGAACAAGCGAGCATGTTCCTGTTCGAGCCGGGCACCAGTCTCGACGAGATCGTACAGGCCGTGAATCGCGTCGGCGCCGCCCCCGGCGACCTCGTCGCGATCCTCGAGGCCCTCAAACAGGCCGGCGCGCTGCGCGCTGAGCTGGTCATCATCTGACGGAAGCGGATCATGGTAGCGCCGGTTCACGACATGTCTCAGTTCGCCGGATTACGGGCGAGGGCCGAGAACAATGACCCAGCCGCACTCAGGGAAGTAGCCGGTCAGTTCGAGGCGCTGTTCCTGCAGACGATGTTGAAGAGCATGCGCGATGCCTCGGTCGGCGACCCGATTTTCGGCGAGTCCGATCAGTTCGAGATGTACCAGGGCATGCTCGATCAGCAGATCGCGCTGGAAATGGCGAGCGGCAAGGGCGTTGGCCTCGCCGACATGCTCGTCAGGCAGCTTGGCGGTGACCAGGCGGCCTACGGCGCCGCTCAGGCGCCCGGCAGGTCTGCCGTCTGGGACAGTCCGGAGAGTTTCGCTCGCGATGTCTGGCCGCACGCCGAGCGGGTCGCGAACGAACTCGGGGTTGCACCCGAGGCGGTACTTGCGCAAGCGGCCCTCGAGACTGGCTGGGGCAGACACGTCATGGCCGATCGCGATGGCGCGAGCAGCTACAACCTGTTCGGCATCAAAGCGGGGCAGGGCTGGAATGGCGAGATCGTCGCGCAGCAGACGCTCGAGTTCGATGGTGAGATACCTCGAAGCGAATTCGCCCGCTTCAGAGCCTATTCCGACGTCGGGGCGACGTTCGATGACTACGCAACTTTGCTGCAGGAAAACCCGCGTTACTCGAGGGTCGGCGGCCAGCGGGGAGACGTGCGCGCGTTCGCGGAGGCGTTGCAACAATCGGGCTACGCGACCGATCCCGACTATGCGCGAAAGATCGAAGAGATCGCGAATAGTCCGACCATGCAGCGGGTCCTCGACGCGCTCAAGAACGGCGGTGATGCGCCGATAAGCCTCTGAGGGGATTGAGATGCCTGATCTATTGACGACCAGTCTTACCGGGATGCGCGCATTTCAGCGTGCGCTCGACGTGACCGGTCACAATATTGCCAACGCGAATACGCCCGGCTATAGCCGCCAGGTAGTCAATTTTGCGACCCGTGGCAGCCAGGCCTCGAGTGCGGGGTTCATCGGCTCCGGCGTCAAGATAACGACGATTCGTCGCATCTACGACTCGCTGTTGGGCCAGCAGATGCAGTCGGCAACCACGCAGCAGACCCGTTTCAGCACGCTCAACGATCTCTCGAGCCGCATCGACTCGCTTCTGGCTGACGCGGATACGAGCCTGAATTCCAGGCTGCAATCCTTCTTCGGCGCACTGCAGGACGTCGCCAACGACCCGGCGTCGATTCCGGCTCGTCAGGCGCTCATCGGCGAGGCCGATGGGATCGCCAGCGGGCTGCAGTCGCTCGACCGGCAGCTCTCCGCAATGGACAGCGAAGTCAACGGCCGCCTGAAACTCTGCGCGCGACCGGCTCGTTGCGGCGCTCTCGGAGCAGATCGGGGTCAGCACGACGCTGCAGGACGACGGCACGATGAACGTCTTCATCGGCTCGGGTCAATCATTGGTCGTTGGCAGCCGGGTGCAGAAGCTCGGCGTAGTCAGCAGCGAATTCGACCCCACTCGCCTCGACGTTACCTATGAAGGCGCTGCTGGCTCCACGACCCTGAACACTGCGCTGACGGGCGGTGCTCTCGGCGGATTGCTCGAGTTCCGGTCCAGAATTCTCGACCCGGCCAAGCAGGCGCTGGGGCAAACGGCTTATACACTAGCTACCGCATTCAACACCCAACACTCCAGCGGACTCGATTTACGCGGCAATCTGGGCGGTGATTTCTTCAGTGTTGACGGGCCGGCCGTTCTGCCGTCGTCCGGCAACACCGGAAGTCCGTCAACGACCGTAGCGGTAGGCGATCTGGGCGCGCTTACGGGCGGGAACTACGTTCTCGACTACGACGGCGCGGCCTGGAATCTGCGCAACGCAGACACGAATGTCGTCGTTCCCATGACGGGCACTGGCACGGCGGCCGATCCGTTCGTCGCTGAGGGCCTCGTCATCGAGGTGGGTGGGGCACCCGCGGCCGGGGACAGCCTTCTAATCCGCTCCACGCAGGACGCCATAGGCTCGCTTCGGAGCCTGATCACGGATCCGCAGGCAATCGCGGCGGCAGCGCCGACTCGGACCGAATCGGTCATTTCGAATACCGGCGATGCGGTCATCTCGCAACCGACGGTCGTGGACCCTCAGAACCCGGCATTGCTGTCGAACGCGCTAATTCAATTCACCGGACCCGGCACTTACTCTGTCAATGGCGTCGGGTCGTTTCCGTACACTGACGGTGCCCCGATTGCCGTCAACGGCAGCGAGTTCGTCATCACGGGTACGCCCGCTGCCGGCGACACGTTCACTCTGATCGCGAACTACGGCGCCACCGGCGACAACAGCAACGGTCTCTTGCTGGCCGGCATTCAGTCGACCGGCATCATTGACGGCGGCTCGATCAGTATCGGTGAAAACTACAGTCAGCTCGTGTCGACCGTCGGTTCAGCGACCTATCAAATTCAGGCGAGCCTCGATGCGCAGAATGTCGTGCTCAGTAACGCCGAGAACGCCATTTTCGAGCGCTCTGGCGTCAACCTGGACGAAGAAGCGGCCAATCTGATCCGCTACCAGCAGGCCTATCAGGCCGCGGCGCAGGTGGTCTCCGTCACCAAGACCCTGTTCGATACGCTGCTCGGTGCGACGAGGCGCTAAACATGCGGGTTTCCACACTGTCCTCTTATCTGAACGGGCTGACTTCGATGCAGCGCTTGCAGAGCGCTCTCGACCAGACGCAGCGGCAGATATCCTCCGGCCGCAGAATTCTCGTACCGTCCGACGATCCGGTGGCATCCGCACGAGCGCTGGACATGCGCGAGTCGATCGCGCGGCTTGGCCAATTCGATCGCAACGCGGGTATCGCACAGAACCGTCTCTCCCAGGAGGAGAGCGCTTTGTCGTCAGTCAATGACGCACTGCAGCGCGTACGCGAGCTCGCTATCCAGGCGAACAATGCTACGCAGAGCAACGAGTCGCGGTCGGCTATCGCGGTCGAGATGCGCGAGTTGCTCGATGGCCTCGTCCAGGTCGCGAACCAGAAGGGCGGCAACGGCCAGTATATGTTCGCCGGGCTACTGGCAGAGACTCAGCCGGTGACGCGCAGTGGCTCCACATTCAGTTATAACGGCGACCAGCGGCAGCGCCTGATTCAGATCAGCGAGTCCCGGCAGGTTGCCGACGGAGACTCGGGCGCGGACGTATTCTTCCGCATCCGAGCCGGCAACGGCGAATTCACGACGTCGCCATCCGCGGCGAATACGGGCACCGGCGTTCTTGGGCCGGGGAGCCTGACGAATCCCACCCTGTGGGACGAAGGTCAGTACACGGTGACGTTTCTGGACCCGGCCAACTACGAGGTGCGCGATTCCGGCGGCGGGCTTGTAGGAACAGGTGCGTTCCAGTCCGGAGATACGATCGCGTTTCGCGGGATCGAGTTCTCGATTACGGGCGAACCGCTCGCGGGCGACCAGTTCGATGTGGCAGGCAGTCCCTTCAAGGACATGTTCACGGCCATCGACGATCTCGTTTCGGCCGTCGAGATGTCCGTCAACGATGGTGCAACTCGTGCGGCGCTCAACAACGGTATCAATGCCGGATTACTCAATATAGATCAGGCGATCGGCAACGTTCTCGATGTTCGTACCCGGGTTGGTTCTCGTCTTAACGCTATCGAGCAGCAGGTCGACGACAACGGAGCGCTCGTGCTTACGCTGCAGGATACGCTGGCTGGGCTCGAGGATCTCGACTATGCCGAGGCGCTGTCCCGGCTGAGCCAGCAGCTGACGACGCTCGAAGCGGCGCAGCAGTCATTTGTGCGCACACAAGGCCTCTCGCTGTTCAACTTCCTATAGCGCACTTTTTTGCGGCAGGCGTCACAGTTTCTCCAACGGGCGCTAAAGAATCGGCCGAACCGGCCGGGGGGCAACCTCACTACGCTCCCGCTTTTTCCTAAAGAAATTAACCGCATGACCGATACCAGAATTGAACGGTGGTCATGAATGGATTTCGCGGCCCTGACTATGACTTCCGGTGCAATAGCAGCCCCGGGGTTTTTTCATTAACCAGGAGTTAGGAAAATGGCACAGACGATCAATACAAACGTTGCTTCGCTTAATGCGCAACGTAATTTGAATCGTTCGCAGGGCTTGCTGAGTCAATCATTGCAGCGGCTTTCGACAGGCCTGCGAATCAATAGTGCGAAGGACGACGCGGCAGGTCTCGCGATCTCCGAGCGCTTCACCACGCAGATCCGCGGTCTCAATCAGGCCGTTCGAAATGCGAACGACGGTATCTCACTGGCGCAGACCGCTGAAAGCGCGCTCGCCGAGCTTACCAACAACCTGCAGCGCATCCGCGAACTGGCAGTGCAGTCGGCGAACGCGACGAACTCGTCGTCCGACCGTGCGGCTCTGGACCAGGAAGTACAGCAGCGTATCGCTGAGATCGACCGCATCGCCTCGCAGACCGCGTTCAACGGTCAGAAGGTGCTCGACGGCTCATTCGGTAATGCGAGCTTCCAGATCGGCGCCAACGTCGGCGAGACGATCCAGGTCTCTCTGAACACGGGTGTGCGCTCGACGCAGATCGGTCAGATCGCAGAGCTCGAGGGTGGCGCGGTTACTGCTGCCGCACTCAACGCAGGCGGCCTGACGATCAAGGTTGGCACGTCTCCGACGGTTGCTGTCGGTGCGTCGCTCCTCGGCGGCCAGGCTGGCCAGTCGACATTCAGCGCATACTCCAAGGCTGAAGCGATCAATTCTGCCAACGTTGCCGGACTGACGGCGACCGCCCAGAACTCGATCGCCGAAACCACGCAGTTCAACGACGTGACGCTCGGTACCGGCGGTACGCAGGACTACTCGCTGGACATCAACGGCACGGTCGTTTTCGCTGAGACCACGGCGAGCACGGTCATCACGGCCAACACGATTGTTGACGCGGTCAACCTGAACACCGGTACGACAGGTGTTTCGGCCAGCGTCAACGCAGCCACCGGCATCATCACGTTCGACACGGTCGATGGCCGCGACGTCGACGTCACCGAGGCCATTACGCTCGGTACCGGCGGTACGGGAACGGGCGTCGACGCCAGCGTAACGGGTCAGGTCAACTACGGCACGATCACGCTGAGCGCGAACGAGACGATCCAGCTCGGCGGTGGTCAGGAAGCGGTAGTCGGCTTCAACCTCGCTCAGTCGATCACCAAGAGCACGACGGCGCTGTCGTCGGTAGACGTGCTCACGGTCAACGACGCCAACGACGCGATGAAGCGTATCGACTCGGCTCTGACTTCGGTCAGCTCGCTGCGTAGCACCTTCGGTGCTATCCAGAACCGCTTCGAATCGACGATCGCCAACTTGCAGGCAGTATCTGAGAATCTGGCCGCTTCGCGTAGCCGTATTCAGGACGCTGACTTCGCAGCCGAGACGGCGGCGCTGACCAAGGCGCAGATCCTGCAGCAGGCCGGCGTAGCCGTCCTATCGCAGGCGAATGCCCAGCCGCAGCTCGCGCTGAGCTTGCTGCAGTAAGGCAGGTAATAGCCCGGAGTCTGGCGGCACGGATGCCGCCAGACACGGGTTCTTGAAGGAGAACGCCGATGTCGACTTCAGACATAAAAGCTATCTCCAGTTCGACGGGTAGTTATCCGGTCCTGACCATTCCGAAGGACGAAGTCGCCGGCAAGCCGGCGCCCGAGACCGGCAAGGATGTGCCGGCCACTGATAAACCCGACCTGGAGGCGCTCACGGAGCAGCTCAATCGCGTGAGCATCGCGATCGGCCGTGACCTGCGCTTCAAGGTCGACATAGCCAACGGTAGTTCGGTCATTCAGGTGCTCGACCGGGAAACCGGCGAGATCATCCGCGAGATTCCGCCCGAGAAGGCCCGCTACAGCGTGTCGGTAAGCGGCGAGATCAACATGCGGTTATACGACGGAAGTGTCTGACCGGTGAACCCGGTCCTGGCACGGTTCTTGTAGTTATCTTGCAGGATCATAAGTAGAGCAGTTCATGGCCAGCATCATATCTTCAGGCATCGGTTCGGGACTGGACATCGCAGGCATCGTGCAGGGACTCGTCGCTGCAGAGGGCCAGCCAGTGGAAACGAGGATCGCGCAGAAGGAGGCCAGGGCTCAGGCGAAGCTGTCCGCCTTCGGCTCACTGAAATCCGCGCTCTCCAGTCTCCGCGACAAGCTGAGCGAAATGAAGACCCTGGACGGGTTCATCGCACGCTCTGCCGCATCCTCTAACGAGGACATCTTCACGGCCACGGCGACAGGGGAGGCCTATCCGGCAACCTACGACATCGAAGTCGTCCAACTCGCGCTCGCGCAACGTCTGACCTCCGGTGCATTCGCAAGCTCGGACGCCGTCGTGGGCACGGGAACGCTCAACATCGCCGTCGGTGCCGAGCAAGTGAATCTCGCGATCACGAACGAGAACAACACGCTTGCGGGAATTCGCGACGCGATCAACTCAGCGACCGAAAATCCCGGCGTATCGGCGACGATCGTCAATGCGGATAGCGGTAGCTATCTCATACTGACCAGCGACAAGACGGGGGCGGCCAGCACGATAACGGTCACCCAATCGGGCGGCGACGGAGGGCTGGCAGCACTGGAATACGATCCCGGCAGTGGCCTCAACTCATTGACCGAATCGGTAGCGGCACAGGACGCGCTGATTCGGATCGACGGCTTCGACGTCGTCTCTTCGACGAACTCGTTCAGCGGCGCAATAGACGGCGTGGATATCGATATATTCGCCGAGTCCGGTGGCGCCACCGATCCACTGACGGTCGCGAACGACGACTCGGCTGCGCGCAACCTCGTGCGCGACTTCGTCGATAGTTACAACGCCCTGATTTCCAACTTCGACAGCCTCTCCAACTACGACGCGGAGTCGAACCTCGGCGGACCCTTGCTGGGCGATGCCACCGTGCGTGGTATCCGCGATCAGATTCGCCGCGAGTTGAGCGTAGGCGTGACCGACCCGGCCGCCTTGTTCGGCGATCTCTCCGATCTCGGTGTCGAGACGCAGCTCGACGGAACTCTCAAGATCAACGACGAACGCCTGTCCGAAGTACTCGAGCAGGACTTCGGCAGATTCGGCGAGATCTTCTCGGCCTCGGACGGTTTCGCCGTAAGGCTGTTCGATCTCACTGACGGATTCCTGAAATCCGACGGAATACTCGACGCACGCACTCAGGGTCTGGAAAGTCAGATCGAGGGCCTCAACGAGGAGCGTGTATCTCTGAACGAACGTCTCGCCTCGCTGGAGACGCGGCTGCTTCGTCAGTTCAATGCGTTGGATTCGCTGCTCGCGCAGTTGAATTCGACAAGCAACTTTCTGACACAGCAGCTCGCGAACCTGCCGGGCGCAGATCGACCGAACCAGGCATAAGGAATAGACACATGTTATCGACGAGTGGCTATGGAGCCGCGAAGGAATACCAGAAGCTCGAAACCGAGAGCCGGATCGAGGATGCGTCGCCGCATCGTCTCATTCAGCTCATGATGGAGCGTGCGCTGGCGAAGATCGGTCTTGCTCGCGAACAACTTCGCAACGGACAGGTTGCCGATCGCGGTACCAGCATCTCGGATGCGATCAGCATCATCAACGGCCTGCAGGCGAGCCTCAACCACAAGGCCGACGAGCGCATGTCCGAGAACTTCGACGCGCTGTACGCCTACATGATGCGGCGGCTGC
>CALZMR010000084.1 GCA_945788575.1 uncultured Woeseiaceae bacterium | reverse complement strand
TCTGCGCGGTGTCGCACCGCCGGAAGTGGAGACGCTGCAGATCTATCGCGGCGTCATGCCGTTCGTGGCGATCCAGTTACTGGCGCTGCTGTTACTCGCAGCGTTTCCGGAACTGGCAACGTGGTTGCCTGAACGCATCTACGGGGATTAGCTGCCTAGTCACGCGTCGCGAGGAACTCCTGCTCCGTTATGCGCTGGTTCAATTCCGACTTCTCGCGGAATGCGTTGAACGACTCGTAGATTCGAGCAACTTCCGGATCGTTGGCCACCATCTCGGCGACGACTTCGTCGGTGATTGCCTTCAGGTGTTCCAGCACCTCGGGTGGGAACTCGCGTAACTCAACGTCCGGGTCGTCGACCAACTGCTGTAGCGAGTTGACGTTGCCGTGCGTGTACTCCGCGGCCATGTCTCCGTTGATCGCCTGGCATGCGATATCGACGATTGCCTTGAGATCGTCCGGCAGCGAATCCCATGCTTCGCGATTGACGATGCACTCGAGTGTCGGGCCCGGCTCCTGCCAGCCGGGGTAGTAGTAGTAGCGCGCGACGTTGTGAAGACCGAACGCAACGTCGTTATACGGGCCGACCCACTCGGTCGCATCGATGGCGCCGGTCTGCAGCGACGTGAAGATCTCAGAGCCCGGCAGCGTAACCGGCGTGCCGCCCGCCCTCCGCAGGACCTCACCGCCCAGCCCGGGAATGCGCATCTTCAGGCCGCGCAGGTCCTCGATAGAGTTGATCTCCTTGTTGAACCAGCCGCCCATCTGAACCCCGGAGTTACCGCAGGGGAACGGAATCAGGTTGAACGGTTCGTAGAGTTCGCGCCAGAGCTCGAGGCCGCCGCCGTAGTACAGCCAACCGTTCATTTCCATATAGTTCAGGCCGAAGGGAATCGTCGTGAAGAACTGCGCCGCATCCACCTTACCGCGATGGTAATAACCCGCGCCGTGACCCATCTCGACCGTGCCGCGGCTGACAGCGTCGAAGACCTCGAACGCCGGCACGAGCTCGCCGCCGGCATACACCTTGATCTTCAAGCGACCGCCGGACGCCGCGTCTATGCGGTCGGCGAGATTGTTGACGGCGATCCCGAGTCCCGGATACCGGGGCGGCCAGGAGGTCACGATCGACCATTCGAAGGTCTCAGCAGGGCCGGCAACACCGGCACCGTCGCAATCGGCGCTCTCATTGCCGCAGGCAGCCAGCCCGGCTGCCGCTGCAAGGCCGCCAACGAAGTGTCGTCGCTTCATGAAGTCCCCCGGAAATCCTGTTGTCGAGCGCTAGTGTAGGGGCGGTAACTACGGGATACCAGACAAGCCCGGCCTGCCGTCGGTGCCGATGGGGCTTGAGCTACGCGGAGTCCGCAATGCGCATGATTGAATGCCTTCTCCCCACTTTTATCGGATTTCCGGACCGATGAGATATGCAAAACCCACTCATGAATACTTTGTCCGTTAGTGGGAGATAAATCGCATAAGCACTAAATTTTGGTTCGCTTAGTGTATTTTTAGACCGCAAAGGCCCGGTCGACGGGCCTGGAAGGGTGGTTGCCGTCCCTGGCTGACCGACCCATACCCCGCCTCACTCGGGGCTCCACGCCACCCGCCGACCGGAAACCACAGACTCGCAGCTTCTGCGGCCCACTCTGGCGCCCTGTTACTCGGATATGCGTAAATAAACGCTCGCCATGCACGATAAGTGGAGGCACGGTAGAGAAATGATCGCTCTTTTGCAGCGAGTGACGTCGGCGCGAGTCGACATCGACGGCGACACGGTTGGCAGGATCGGGCAGGGCCTGCTGGTTCTGGCCGCCGTGCATCGAGACGACGCCGACAAGGACATTGCCAGGCTCGCCGAACGCATCTGCACCTACCGTGTGTTCCCGGACGCCGAAGGCCGCATGAACCTTAGCCTGGAGGACATCGCCGGAGGTCTGCTGCTCGTGCCCCAGTTCACGCTGGCCGCCGATACAAAAAAAGGAACGCGGGCCAGCTTTACCCGCGCGGCCCCGCCCGAGAAGGGCACGGAGTATTTCGACCGGCTGGTCACCGCCTGTCGCGAGCGGCTGGAGACTGTGGAAACCGGGCGTTTCGGCGCCGACATGCAGGTCAGCCTCACCAACGACGGCCCGGTGACGTTCTGGCTGGAGTCGTAGTCCTGCGAAGAATTTTCCCACCAGGGCCCCTGTAGGAGCCCGCCGTGCCAAGGCGTCGCCGACCTAATCGTCATTCGATACGGGCTGGCACGTGGACCGGGCGATCAAGCGGAAGGAGGCCTTCCCGGTCGTCCGAGCCTCCCACTAAAGATCAATCCGCGTTAACCGCCGCCGTGGAAAAGCCACTAGTGGGCGGATTGCACCAAAGATCAATCCGCGACAGCCGGTGTCTCGGCGCAACCGTCGTGGGCGGATTGGGGCGGATTGCCTTGAAAATGCGAACTCTTTCCTTATCACTGGTGGATGGCCGTGAAATAGTTGCAGTCTGTTGCGCGGCGGGCGGTATCATAAGGTGATTCGCGCCCGGCACAGCCCGCGCGCCGCTTGTGGCACAGGTTTGAGGGGTCCGCCCCAGGAGTTTATTCAGATGGGTAACATCAGTCCGTGGCAGCTATTGATTGTGCTCGTCATTGTCCTGGTCATCTTCGGAACCAAACGGTTGCGGAACGTGGGTTCGGACCTCGGCGGCGCGGTAAAGGGTTTTCGTTCGGCGATGAACGAAGCCGAACAGACGACAGAACAGATTTCCGAAGACGTCAATAAGGATGCCGACTTCGACACGACGCCGGCCGAAGAAACCCGTAAGGACGGGTAGTCCACCGGACCTCTGCGGAACAAGCGCCCGCCATGGCCAGTTGGCATCCTACCGAGCTCCTGCTGATCTGCGCGATTGCGCTGATCATCCTTGGCCCGAAGCGCCTGCCGGAAATCGCCAGTAAAGTCGGCGGCTGGGTCGGCAAGGCGCGCCGCATGACGCGGATACTGAAGCGGCAGCTCGAGGAAGAACTCGACATCGAGAAGGGCCTCAATATCCGGCCGAAGATCCAGGCCTACGTCCCGCCGAACGACGACGACACCTTTTCCCCGCTGCACTCGCCCGCCTCTGGCATAAAAGTCGAAGCGGAGACTGAGGCGCCAGCGGACGAGGAAGAACCACCCGCCGAACCTGAACAGACGGCGCCCGAGACCGACGCGAACGCCGCGGCCGAAGACGATGGCGAACGAAGAGACAGCTGAGAAGCCAGTAGAGCAGGATCTCTCCGAGGGCACGCTGATGTCGCACCTCGTCGAGCTGCGTAACCGGCTCCTGAAGATGCTCGCGGCGATCGTCGGCGTATTCATCGTTCTGTTCCCGTTCGCGCACAAAATCTACTCGACCATTGCCGCGCCCCTGAACGCGGCGTTAGGCGAAGATGAAACGATGATCACGACGAACCTGATCGCGATCGTCCTGACCCCATACAAACTGACCTTCTTCGTCGCGGTGGCACTCGCGATGCCCATCGTCCTGTATCAGCTCTGGGCATTCGTCGCGCCGGGTCTGTACAAAAACGAGAAGCGTTTTGCCTTCCCGCTGCTGGGCTCCAGCGTCCTGCTGTTCTACGCCGGAGTTGCGTTCGCCTATTTCGTGCTCTTCCCGCTGGCATTCAACTTCCTCGTCGCGTTCGCACCGGACGATGTCGCGGTAATGCCGGACATGTCCGTCTTCGCCAGCTTCGTCGTCATGGTGTCGTTCGTTTTCGGGCTGGCCTTCGAAGTCCCGGTCGCGACGGTGCTGGTTGTCTGGGCCGGGCTAACAACGCCGGACAAACTGGCCAAGGCGCGGCCGTACGTATTCCTGATGGCGTTTGTCCTCGGCATGTTCCTCACCCCGCCGGACGTCATCAGCCAAACGCTTCTGGCGATACCCGTCTATCTGCTCTACGAGATCGGCCTCTACATGTCGCGAATCTTCGGCCGCCGGCGGACCAGTAACGAGGAGGAGCCTGCCGGACCGGAGTCCTGAGCGGTCTTCTGGCAGATTTCCAAGCGGCGTCAGTAGCGGATTGCTGACCGGTCCTTCCGGCGATGCCCCGATCAGCCCTGGTGGCGGATTATCGGCTCGACATTTTCCCTAGACCCCTGAAACCAAACATAATTCTGCTTGTCCAGTAGAAAGTTACCCATGAAATGGGGTTTAATGCGGGGCGCCTGCGCGCACAGGCCACGGACCCGCTCCGTTTACAACACCGGTGTAGAAACCAACCGGGGGAGACAATATGACCGACGCCGTCACCGCACCCGCGGAAGACTATTCCCACGACGACGAGCTGTTTGGCCATCCGAAAGGCCTGTACGTCTGTTTCACAACCGAGCTCTGGGAGCGGTTTTCGTTCTACGGAATGAAATACCTGCTGCTCCTGTACCTGACCATGTACCACCTCTTTACCGTCCAGATGGGCCTCGACGTCCTCGGGTCCTACGCCGGACTCGTCTACGCACTGCCGCTGATCGGGGGCATGATCGCGGACCGCTACCTCGGCATGCGCAAATCGGTCGTGTTCGGCGGCATCCTGCTGTCGCTGGGACACATATTGATGGCGGTGGAGGGCTATCAGGCCATCTTCTACGCCGCCGGAACGACGCTGACCGAGAACCTGACTCTGGCCTCCGGACAGGTCCTCGTCGCCGGTACCGTGCTCGCGGAAAACATCACCATGCGCGACACGGGCGCGCTCAATGTCTTCTACTTCGCCCTCGCGCTGATCGTCATGGGTGTCGGCTACCTGAAGCCGAATATCTCGACGATCGTCGGCAAGCTCTACTCGCAGGACGATCCTCGCCGCGACTCGGGCTTCACGATTTTCTACATGGGTATCAACATCGGCTCGTTCACGGCGACGCTTCTGTGCGGCTGGCTCGGCGAGACCTTTGGCTGGAAGTACGGCTTCGGTGCCGCCGGAATCGGCATGATCTTCGGCCTGTTTACGTTCCTGTATGGCCAGAAATACCTGAAGGGCCATGCGGAACCTTCCGAACCCGAGAAACTGGAGAAGCCGCTCCTCGGCCCGATCAGCACGGAAAAATCCATCTATCTGTTGAGCCTCCCGGTGCTCGGCGTACTCTGGCTACTCGTGCAGAACGAGCCGATCGTGCTGATTACGCAGAACGTTTTCCTGATCATCGCGATCGTCAGCCTGATCCTCTATTCGATGATTCACACAAAGAAGGATCACGACAACCGCGTCGCCTATGGAATCGCGGCGGTCGCGATCATATCGGGCATCTTCGCGGTGTTCGCAAACCTGCACTCCTTCGCGGCGCTTGAAGGACTCGCCGAATATGCCGACGAGACGCTGCTCTTATCGATCGTGCTCATCGTCGGATTCGTCATTTACGGTTTCGTCACCCACTATTCCGAGGAGTTCGGACGAACCGTCGTTCTGATGATTCTTATTCTGTCGACGATCGTGTTCTGGGCGCTGTTCGAGCAGTCGGCAGGGTCCATGACCCTGTTTGCGGACCGGGTCGTCGACCGAACGGCCGGCAACGTCACATTTACCGCCGCACAGTTCGGTTCGCTGAACGCCGGCTTCATCATGCTGCTCGCCATTCCGTTCGCGGCGCTTTGGACCTGGCTCGCGAAGAAGGACCTCGAGCCGAACACACCCGTAAAGTTTGCCCTCGGCATCCTGCAGGCCGGCCTCGGTTTCGGTGCGCTGGTGATTGGCGCGCAGTTCCCGAATGAAGCCGGTCAGGTCGCCATGATCTGGCTCGTGCTCGCCTATCTGTTGCACACGACCGGCGAACTCTGTTTGTCACCGGTGGGCTTGTCTGCGGTTACCAAGCTGTCCATTGGCAACGTGGTCGGCGTCAGCATGGGTACGTGGTTCCTCGCAACCGCTCTATCGGAGACCGTCGCGACCCGCCTCGGCCGGCTTGCGGCGATCGACACGTCGGGCGGTGAAGCTCAGGACATCGGTCAGTCCCTGGCGACCTACACCAGCCTGTTCGAATTCCTGATGTGGTTCGGTATCGGGACCGGCGTGTTCATGCTGATCATCTCGCCGATTCTCAGGCGCTGGATGCACGGCATCCATTAGAGGATTACATCGCAACATCAAGCGGCGGCCGAAGTGCCGCCGCATCGTTTTAGAGGTTTGGGACAATGAAACGAAATCTATTACTGCTCGTCGTCTTTTTCGCGCTCGGCTTTGCCGCGTGCGCTCAGCGCTCGTCGGACGATAACGGTGGCGAGGCCGCTGCATCGACCGAGACGGCCGAGGAGTTCGTCGCACGGATGAACACTGAACTTGCCGGGCATTATCGTGAGGCCGGGGCCGCCGGCTGGGTTTACTCGACCTACATTACCGAAGACACCGCGCTGCTGCAGTCGCGCGCCAACGCACGCTATGCGGAATGGCACACGCGCATGGTCGAGGAGTCGATGCGCTACGACGGTCAGGACCTGCCCGCGGAGACGCGCCGCGCACTCGACCTGCTGAAGCTCAACACGTCCGCGCCGGCCCCGGACGATGCCGACAAGCGCAACGAACTGGCTGAACTCGGCACGAGCATGGAAGGCGCTTACGGAGCCGGCGAATACTGTGACGCCGGCGGCAACTGCCGCGGCGGCCAGGAGCTCGAGAATTTCATGACGTCCAGCCGTGACCCGGACGCACTGCTCGACGCGTGGCAGGGCTGGCGGACGATCGCCATCCCGATGCGCAACGACTACGCCCGTTTCGTCGAACTCGCCAACGAAGGCGCGCGCGGACTCGGCTATGCCGATCTCGGCGAGATGTGGCGCTCCTCTTACGACTTGACGCCGGCCGAATTCGAAGCAGACACGCTCAGGCTCTGGAACGAGATGAAGCCGCTCTACGATGAGCTGCACTGCCATGTCCGCGCGGAGCTTGGCGAATACTACGGCGAGGACGTCGTACCGCAGGACGGCCCGATCCCGGCACACCTGCTCGGCAACATGTGGGCCCAGAGCTGGTCCTTCCTGTACGACATCATGGAGCCCTACGACGGAGTCGCCGAACTTGACGTCACGTCGACTCTCGAGAGCCGCAATTATTCGCCGGAGGAGATGGTCCGCTCCGCGGAAAGCTTCTACGTATCGCTTGGCATGCCGCGACTCCCAGACACGTTCTGGGAGCGCTCGATGTTCACTAAGCCGGCCGACCGCGACGTCGTCTGCCACGCCAGCGCGTGGGGGCTGGACGGCGGCAACGACCTGCGCATCAAGATGTGCATCCGCCAGAACTACGACGAGCTTCGCGTCATCTATCACGAGCTCGGCCACAACTATTATCAAGGTGCCTACAGGGACCAGCCGGCAATCTTCCAGGACGGCGCGAACGGCGGTTTCCACGAAGCGATCGGCGACACTGTCGTGCTATCGATGACCCCCGGCTATCTCGCCGAGGTGGGACTGATCGGCGAGGCCGAGCAGAGCGAAGAGGCCGTCATCAACCGGCAAATGCAGATGGCGCTCGGCATCGTTCCGGCCCTGCCGTGGACCAAACTGGTTGACGAGTGGCGTTGGGGCGTGTTCAACGGAGAGACGACGCCGGACAACTACAACGACGCGTGGTGGGATCTGCGCCTGAACTATCAGGGCGTCGCACCGGCGGTCGAGCGCGGAACGGAAGACTTCGATCCAGGCGCGAAATACCACATTCCGGCCAACGTCTCGTACACCCGCTACTTCATCGCCCGCGTATTGCAGTTCCAGTTCCACCGCGCGCTTTGCGACGCGGCCGGACACGAGGGCCCGCTGCACGAATGCTCCGTCTACGGCAGCGAGGAAGCCGGCGAGCGCTTCTGGGCGATGTTGGAGGCCGGCTCCAGCGAGCCGTGGCCGAATACGCTCGAGAAGCTCACCGGTACGCGGCAGATGGATGCGACGGCGATCGTCGACTACTTCCAGCCGCTCATGGGGTATCTTAGAGAGCAGAACGAAGGCCGCAGCTGCGGCTGGTAATAACAAAGCGCCGACGAACGGAACGGCGCAGTTCAAGGCAGGAGCCCGCCATGCGGGCGACCAAGGGATGATCGCCCGCATGGCGGGCTCCTGCAGAAGAAGAAGAGAGGCCGCTCGAAGGCGGCGTCCAATGGGGGAAGACCGATGTCCGCGGAAGCAGTAACCAACAATAATTCCGGCTTCTTAGGTGCCGTCGAGCGGATCGGCAATAAGCTGCCCGACCCGGCGATGCTTTTCGTAGGCCTTTTGGGCGTCGTCTGGATTCTTTCCTGGCTGCTGTCCTACTTCACCTACAGCTTCGTAGACCCACGGTCCGGCGAAGCCATCGTCATCATCAATCAATTGACCGGGACGGCGTTCACGACCTTCCTGACGAATCTCGTCACGAACTTCGTGCAGTTCGGACCGGTGGGTACCGTTCTCGTCGCGATGCTGGGCATCGGCGTCGCCGAACATTCCGGTTTCATCACGACCGGTATTCGAGCGTTGCTGAATGTGACGGCCAAATGGCTACTGACACCGATGGTAATCCTCGTCGGCATCGTCAGCCACTCGGCCGTAGACGCCGGATACGTGCTCGTCATCCCGATCGGCGGCGTGATCTTCTACGCGGCCGGGCGGCATCCTTTGGCCGGTATTGCCGCGGCCTTCGCCGGGGTCTCCGGCGGCTTCTCAGCCAACTTCGTGCCGGCCGCACTCGACCCACTACTGCAGGGTCTGACTCAGGGCGGCGCACAGCTTCTCGAACCGGGCATCGAGGTCAATACGCTCAACAACTACTTCTTCACGACCGCCTCGTCGGTGCTGATCGTCGGCCTCGGCTGGTGGATCACCGACAAGATTGTCGAGCCACGTGTCAGCGGAACGCCGATCGATGGGGACGCGGAAGACCTGCCGGAATTGCACGAGCTAAAACCGGAAGAGCGCCGGGGACTGCGTTGGGCGCTGATAGTCATGGTGCTGGGGCTCGCGCTTCTGATCGCGACGCTGATCCCGGCAGGGTCGCCCTGGCGTGACGCGAATGGCGATCTCGCGACCTTCGGGGCACCGATCATGCGCTCTATCGTCGCGCTGATCTTCCTCCTGTTCCTGATTCCGGGCATCGTGTTCGGCTACGTCGCCGGCACCCTCAAAGGAACCAAGGACGTCATCGTCGGCATGACACATTCCATGCATCAGATGGCGTACTACCTCGTCATCATGTTCTTCATCGCGCAATTTGTGTACTCGTTCGGTGCGTCGAATCTCGGAACGCTGCTCGCGCTTGCGGGCGCCGAGGCACTGAAGAGCCTGGAGAACTCTCCGTCGATACTGATCGTCGGCATCGTGTTGCTGACCGGCTTCGTGAATCTGTTCGTCGGCTCCGCCAGCGGCAAGTGGGGGCTCCTCGCGCCTATCTTCGTGCCGATGCTCATGAGCCTCGGTATCTCGCCCGACCTGACCCAGGCGGCCTACCGTGTCGGCGACTCGAGCACGAACATCATCACGCCGCTGATGCCGTACTTCCCGCTGGTCGTTGTCTACTGCCAGCGCTACGTGAAGGGCACCGGAATCGGCACGCTGGCGGCGATGATGCTGCCGTACTCGCTGTGGTTCCTTTTGACCTGGACGATATTCCTGCTGATCTACTACGCGATCGGCTTGCCGCTGGGCTTCGGCGCGAGCTACACGTATCCGCCGACCTAAGGCGCGAGTACAGGTACGAAAAAGGCCGGCGAAAGCCGGCCTTTTTCTTTACGGTCTCTGTTGCTCCGATGCCAGCCTCATCAGCAAGCAGGCAGTCGAGCATGACTAAGGCCCTGAGTTGGGATCGCCCGGTCTGCGCACCGGCACGCATCGAATGACGATTGCGTAGGCGATGCTTTGGCGCGGCGGGCTCCCAATCCGCCCTCAACGGCTTGAGCATCAACTCCGGTTGGCGCGGATTGATCTTTAGTGGAACGTCTGGAGGAACAGCGGAGACCGAATCCATGATCGCCCGTAAGACGGGCTCCCAATCCGCCCTCAACGGCTTGAGCATCAACTCCGGTTGGCGCGGAT
>CALZMR010000083.1 GCA_945788575.1 uncultured Woeseiaceae bacterium | reverse complement strand
GCCGGTCACCCAGATCGTGTCTCCAGGTCGGGCGCCGGCGCGGGTGATTGCCATGCCCGCGGCAAGCTCGCCGCTCATGTGGACGGTCGCGACGATCTGATCGGCGCGCGTCGTGTCACCGCCGACCAACTGCACGTCGTAATCGGCCGCCGCCGCGTAGAGTCCCTCCGCGAACGCGGCAAGCCAGGCTTCGTCGGCCTCTCGGATCGAAAGCGCGAGCGTCATCCAGCGCGGCGTCGCGCCCATCGCCGCGATGTCACTCGCGTTGACCGCGACGACGCGGTAACCGACGTCAGATGGATTGAAGTCTGTTGGAAAATGCACGCCCTCGACGAGCGTATCGATGACTTGAACCTGCTGGGTTCCGGGCGTGGGTTCGAGTACGGCTCCGTCGTCGCCGACTCCGAGCCGCACGCCTTTGTCTCGGGCGTGGTACGAGAAATAGCGGCGGATCAGATCGAACTCATCCACGCGCTTACATGCCGGCGCCGATTTCGATCTGTCGAAAAGACTGGGCGGCGTTGTCCAAACAGGCGTTGATGTACTTGTGGCCGTCGATGGCGCCGAAGCGCTTCGCAAGATTGACGCCCTCGTTGATCACGACTCGGAAGGGAATGTCCGTGCGCTCACGGAGTTCGAAAACGCCGATCAGCAGAACGGCCCGTTCAACCGGATCGAGCTGCTCCAACGGCCGGTCAGCGACCTCCGCAATCGAGGCATTGAGGTCTGTCTCGGACTTGCAGATGCTTGTCAGCATCTCTTCGAAGAAATCCTGATCGACACGTGCGTAGGCTGTCTGCTCACGAAACTGACTGAGCAGTTCCGAACACTCATGGCCGGCAATCTGCTTCTGATAAAGCGCTTGCAGCACTAACTCGCGTGAACGCGTTCGCGCACCGGTTGAAGTCTTGGTCGTCATCTAATAAATAGCTGCTCGAAGTCCGTCAGGTGCTCGCGAGACAAGGGAAGGCGGCCGAAAAAGCGGAGTGTACACGAGAAGTACGTCAGCATTTTGAGGCCGTTTTGATCGCCGTATCGCTGCGGCTGACGGGTTTCGACGGTTGGAGTTAGTCGATTCGGCGAATCAGATTGACCATCTCGATGACGGCCATAGTCGCCTCTTCGCCTTTGTTGCCGGCCTTGGTGCCGGCCCGCTCGATAGCCTGCTCGATCGTGTCGACGGTGAGCACGCCGAGCCCCACGGGTACGCCATGCTGCTGAGCGGCCATTGATATGCCTTTGACACACTCGCCAGCGACGTAGTCGAAGTGAGGCGTACCGCCTCGGATCACGGCGCCCAAAGCGATGATTCCGTCGAACCGGCGCGATGCCGCGATCTTGCCGACGGCGACCGGCATCTCGAAGGATCCGGGCACGCGCACGATCTCGATATCGGCATCGTTGGCGCCATGCTGACGAAGACAGCGCACGGCCCCCTTGATGAGGGACTCGACGATGAATTCGTTGAATCGGGAAGCGACAATCGCGAAACGCGCATCGCGAATCACAAGGTCTCCCTCGACTGTTTTGATTTTGTCCATTGGGAAGTGCTGCGCCTAAACGTACTCGGTGATTTCCAGGTCGAAGCCCGAGATCGCGTACATGTGTTTGGGCGCCGATAATACACGGATTCTGCGCAGACCGAGGTCACGCAGGATCTGTGCGCCGACGCCGTAGGTGCGCAGCACGGAATCGCCCGAACGGCGTTGATTGAACTCGTCGCGATGCTGGCCGAGATTCTCGACGGCGTCGACGAAGTCGCGCGCGGATTCCTGCTCCCTGAGCATGACGATGACGCCCGCGTCCTCAGCGGCGATGCGCTCGATCGCGGAGTCCAGCGGCCAACCCAGCGACGGGCTCTTGACGCCGATCACGTCGCCGAGCGTATCCTGAATGTGCACGCGTACCAGCGGGTTATCGGCTTTCTCGAGGTCACCCTTGACCAGCGCGACGTGCACTGAGCGATTGATCAGATCGTCGTAACAGATCATCCGGAATTCGCCGTGCGCGGTGACCACCGGTATCTCCGAAATACGTTCGACGTTGCGTTCTTTCTCCAGCCGGTAGCTGATGAGGTCGGCGATCGTACCGATCCGGATGCCGTGTTCGCGCGAAAACCGCTCCAGGTCCGGTCGACGGGCCATGCTGCCGTCTTCCTTGAGTATCTCGACGATGACCGCGGCCGGCTCCAAACCCGCGAGACGCGCAAGATCGCAACCTGCCTCGGTGTGTCCGGCGCGCGTGAGCACGCCGCCCGGCTGCGCCATCACCGGAAAGATATGCCCGGGCTGGCGCAAATCCTCGGGCTTCGCATCTGCCGAGACGGCGGCCTGAACCGTTCTCGCCCGATCGTGCGCCGAGATACCGGTCGTGATGCCTTCAGCCGCTTCGATCGAGATGGTGAAATTCGTGGCGTGATGCTGATCGGTCTCGAAGACCATCAGTGGCAGTCTTAGCTGCGAGCAACGCTCTCGTGAAAGAGTGAGACAAATCAGTCCACGGCCATGCGTCGCCATGTAATTGATGTCTTCGGCGCGGACTTTTCCGGCGGCCATGAGCAGATCGCCTTCGTTCTCGCGGTTCTCGTCATCGACCATGATGACCATCTTGCCGGCGCGGATGTCGGCGATGATGTCCTCGATGTCGCTGAAGGCGGTGTCGAGCTTTTCGACGTTCGTTTTGCTGTCAGGCATAACCGTGCTCTTTCAGAAATTCGACGGACAGGCCGCCATCGTCCTTGCCGATCAGCCGCTCGAGGTAGCGAGCCAGAAGATCGACTTCAATATTGACGATCGAACCTGTGCTGTAGTGTCCGATGATCGTGACTTCGGTCGTATGCGGGATGATATTCAATTCGAAGCGATTGCCCGATACCTCGTTGATGGTAAGGCTTACGCCATCAACGCAGACGGAGCCTTTACGCGCGATGTAGCGACTGAACTCATCGGGTAGCTCGATCGCGAGTCGAACCGAGCGAGCGTCCGCATGACTATCGACGACCTTGCCGATGCAATCGACGTGACCGCTTACGAGATGGCCGCCGAGCCGGTCACCGAGGCTGAGAGATGGCTCCAGATTGACAGGCGATCCCTGCGCCAGCGTCGACAGCGCGGTCACGTCCAGAGTCTCGACCGAGACATCGGTGTCGAAACCATCGTCATGCAGCTCGACCGCGGTGAGGCAGACACCGTTCACGCAGATGCTCTCACCGACCTCATAGTCTGACCAGGGCAATCCGTCCGACTCGACCCGAAGACGAACATCGCCGCCGCGAGTCTCCATCGACGCGATCGTGCCCATTGCTTTGACGATGCCTGTAAACATCACACCCTGCTGCGCGATCTGCGAATTCGCGCCGTTATCTTCATATCCGGTCCGATACGCCGAACGTCGTCGAAGTCGAGTTCGACCCGTTCGGCCAGAGCCGTCATCGACGGCGTGCCGAACATCGGCATGGTCTCGCTACCCATGATATGGGGCGCCTGGTAAATCACAAGCTCGTCAACGAGTTCGGCTTCGATCATCGACCCGGCCAGACCGGGTCCGGCCTCGACGAGTACGTCGTTGACGTGTCGATTCACGGCCAGATCTCGAAGTACGTCCGTCAGGACGACGCGGCCGTCTGCCGATCTTTCGACTATCATTACCGACGCGCCGGCGGCCTCGAGTTCCTCGCGACCGGCATCGTCGACGCAGTACACGACGGTCTCCCCCTCCAGGCTCAGCATGCGCGCCGCTGCGGGCATGCGAAGCGACGAGTCGATGACCGCGCGAATGGGCTGCGGGACGTCGGCCGGGATCGACTCATCGCGAACATTGAGCGATGGATCGTCTGCCACGACAGTCCCGATTCCGGTGATGATGGCGCCGCTGGCAGCACGCAAGCGCTGTACGTCCAGCCGCGAATCCTGGCTCGTGATCCACTGGCTCTCGCCGTTCTTCATCGCCGTCGCACCGTCTATGCTGGCCGCAACCTTGAGCGTCACCCACGGTTGCTGCCGGCGAATTCGCGACAGGAAACCACGGTTTTGAGACTCGGCTCGTTCGACGAGCAAACCGCTGCGAACCTTGATGCCGGCAGCTTGCAGAGCGGCAATTCCAGCACCGTCGACGACGTCGCTGGGATCGAGTGCCCCGATCACGACTTCCGCAACGCGCGCCTCGATCAGCGCATCCGCGCATGGCGGTGTGCGTCCATGATGTGTGCAGGGTTCCAGTGTGACGTAGACGGTCGCGCCACGGGCGCCACCGGCATCGGCCAGCGCGTTGACCTCGGCGTGTGGCTCGCCGGCGCGCACGTGCCAGCCTTCGCCGACCACGCTACCGTCGCGAACCACGACGCAGCCGACGATGGGGTTCGGCCTGGCGGTGAAGCGTCCCCGCTCCGCCAGTTCCAGCGCCCGCGACATGTGCGCGACGTCTTGCGGTGAAGATTCGGTCATCGTGACTTACTGGCGTTTCTTGCTGAGCAGATCAGGCAGGAGTGACATCTGCTCGCGGCTGGCAGCCGCATCCGAGATCTTCTGCAGCCGCTTGATCTCCTCTTCGAATTCCGTGACGTCCTGGAAGCGGCGATAGACGCTTGCGAAACGGACGTACGCAACCTCGTCGAGCGCCCGCAATTCCTCCATCACGAGTTCACCTACCAGCCGGGACGGCACCTCGCGCTCGCCCATCGTCCTAAGTTTGTGAATAAGCCGGCCGACCGCCTGCTCGAGCTCATCGCTCGGCACGGGCCGCTTTTCCAAGGCGCGCACCATGCTGCTGCGCAGCTTCGTTTCGTCGAAAGGCTGACGGCTGTTGTCGTTCTTGATGAGCCGCGGCATCACGAGCTCCGCCGTCTCGAAGGTGGTGAAACGCTCGTTGCAGTCCAGACACTGCCGCCGGCGCCTGATTTGCCGGCCTTCACCCGCGAGGCGGGAGTCTATGACCTTGGTTTCCTCGTGACCGCAGAAAGGACATTCCATACGTGCTCGTCAACGCATCGACCCGGACGTCAAGCGTAGACCGGGAAACGCGCGCAAAGCTCCAGTACCTGTCCGCGCACGCGTTCGATGGTTTCCTCGTTCTCGATGTCGTCCAGTATATCCGCAATCCACCCCGACAGTAGGCGCGTCTCATCCGCACCGAAACCGCGTGTCGTAATGGCAGGCGTACCCAGCCGCAGTCCGCTGGTAACGAAGGGCGACTGCGGATCGTTGGGTACCGCGTTCTTATTGACCGTGATGTTGGCACGCCCGAGTGCGGCGTCCGCATCCTTGCCCGTGATGCCCTGGTCGATCAGGCTGACGAGCATCAAGTGGTTCTCGGTACCGCCGGAGACGATCGGAAAGCCGCGCTCAGCCAGGGTCTCCGCCATGATTTTGGCGTTGATGACGACCTTCTCCTGATAGTCGCGGAACGAGGGCTGCATCGCTTCCTTGAACGCGACGGCCTTCGCGGCGATGACATGCATCAGCGGTCCGCCCTGCGTGCCGGGGAAGACCAGTGAGTTGAACTTCTTCGTCAACTCGTCGTTGGCGCGAGCGAGAATAAGTCCGCCGCGCGGGCCGCGCAGCGTCTTGTGGGTTGTCGTCGTCACGACATCGGCGACGGACACCGGATTCGGGTAATGCCCGGTAGCAACCAGCCCGGCGACGTGCGCCATGTCGACGTGCAGCCAGGCACCCACGCTGTCCGCGATGTCCCGAAACTTTTGCCAGTCGATGATCTGCGAGTAGGCAGAGAAGCCGGCGATGATCAGCTTCGGACGATGCTCTTCGGCGAGCGCCCGAACCTGGTCGAAATCGATGAGGCCGGTGTCATGATCGATGCCGTACTGCACGGCGTTATAGAGCTTGCCGGAGAAGTTGACCTTTACGCCGTGCGTCAGGTGGCCGCCGTCAGCGAGGCTCATGCCGAGCAGCGTGTCGCCGGGCTCGAGAAGCGCCATGCAGACTGCCGCGTTGGCCTGCGATCCGGAGTGCGGCTGCACGTTGGCATAGTCGGCCCCGAACAGTTCCTTCGCCCGTTCGATAGCCAGTTCCTCGGCGTCATCGACATACTCACAGCCACCGTAGTAACGCTTGCCGGGATAACCTTCAGCGTACTTGTTCGTCAGCACGCTGCCCTGCACTTCGAGAACGCGCGGGCTGGCGTAGTTTTCGGAGGCGATGAGTTCGATGTGCTCCTCCTGGCGACGAACTTCGTGGGCGATCGCCGCCGCGAGGTCGGGATCGAAATCTTCGAGGGAGGAAACGGTCGTTGAGTGTGCGTGGGCGGACTCGGCGAGCATTGAGGAATATCTCCGGGGCAGCTTGGGCCTGAAGGCGGCGATGTTACCTGTTTCGGCGGCCCGTGGGCAGGCCGCGCGTGGTTTTACGCGGCCGCCGCGAAGGACCGCACGACCGCCGTCCACGCGAGCGCGAGGTTGCGGCGGTTGTAGCCTCCCCCGCCCATGCCGATGAGACGGCCCTCGCAGTGCTTGTCCGCAATCCGGCAAAGCGCCGCAGCCGCTTCGCCGTGCGCCGCCGAACTGAAGGCAAGATGCGTGATCGGATCGCCGTCCAGGCTGTCCGCCCCGCACTGGAACAGGAGAAACTCCGGCTTGGCGGCGTCCAGATAGTCCTCGACGCGCCGCCAGGCAGCCCGGAATTCCGTGTCGTCCGCGCCCGGCGCCAGTGGAATATTGAGCTTCGTGCCGCGCGCTTCACCGGTGCCGGTTTCGGTCTCCGCGCCGGTCCCCGGATAGAGGTAGCGACCGTCCTCATGGATATCGGCGAAGACCAGATCGGGATCGTCCTCGAAGCCGTAGAACACGCCGTCACCGTGATGCGCATCGATGTCGATATAGGCGATTCGCGTCAGGCCGTGGTTCTGACGCAGATACTCGGCGACGACACCGCAATCGTTGAATACGCAGAAGCCGGCTGCGCCGTCCCGAGCGGCATGGTGCAGCCCGGCGATCGGCACGAAGGCACGTTTCGTCTCGCCGTGCATGATCCGATCCGCGGCGGTTAGAACCGTGCCGACAACGTCAGACGCCGCGTCAAAGATGCCTTGTATGGCCGGCGTGTCACCGTCGTCCAGGAAGCCCCTGCCGTCAGCGGACATGCGCGACACCCGATCTATGTAATCAGGTGTGTGAAACAGCGCGAGCTCGTCGACGGTCGCTCGACGCCCATGGGCGAGGTGGATGCCATCCAGGTTCGCTTTCGCGAGTTCGTTGTGGAAAGCATCGTGACGATCGGTCCCGAACGGATGCGGATCACCGAACCCGTATCGTGCGATTTCATCGCCTTTGTAGACGTAAACAGCGTTTTTCATTGGCAAACTGGCTGATTTGCTATCGGCGCAGCATACCGGATAATGCGCGCTTTCCAACTCTCAGATCCGTCTAATGGCGCAATACATCTATACGATGAATCGCGTGGCCAAGATCGTGCCGCCGAAGCGATTCATCCTCCGCGACATTTCGCTTTCGTTCTTCCCGGGCGCAAAGATCGGTGTGCTGGGGCTCAATGGCTCGGGTAAATCGACGCTGCTTCGGATCATGGCGGGCATCGATTCCGAGATCGACGGCGAGGCGCGGCCGCAGCCGGGCATCAACGTTGGCTACCTGCCACAGGAGCCGGAACTGGACCCCGACAAGGACGTCCGCGGCAACGTCGAGGAAGGCGTTGCGGAGACCAAGGCACTCGTCGACCGCTTCAATGAGATCAGCATGAAGTTCGCCGAGCCCATGGACGACGACGAGATGAATGCGCTGCTCGAGGAACAGGGCAAACTTCAGGACGCGATCGACTCGGCGGGCGCCTGGGAACTCGACAGAAGACTCGAGATCGCGGCCGACGCACTGCGTCTCCCACCATGGGACGCCGACGTCACGAAGCTTTCCGGCGGCGAGAAGCGCCGGGTCGCGCTGTGTCGCCTGCTGCTGTCGCAGCCCGACATGCTGCTGCTGGATGAGCCGACCAACCATCTCGATGCCGAATCTGTCGCCTGGCTCGAGCGCTTCCTCGACGAATACCCGAGCACCGTTATAGCGGTGACTCATGATCGCTACTTCCTGGACAACGTCGCGGGCTGGATTCTCGAACTCGACCGCGGCCACGGCATCCCCTGGGAGGGCAACTACACATCGTGGCTGGATCAGAAAGAGCGGCGGCTGGCCACTGAGGAATCCACCGAGAAAGCTCGGCAGAAAGCCATGCAGGCGGAGCTCGAGTGGGTCCGCACAAACCCGAAAGGCCGGCAGGCGAAATCCAAGGCTCGCCTCAAGCAGTTCGAGGAAATCTCGTCGCAGGCATACCAGAAGCGAAACGAAACGAACGAGATCTATATACCGCCGGGGCCACGTCTCGGCGACGTCGTGATCGAAGTCGAGAATCTCCGCAAGGGTTTTGGCGACAAGCTCCTGATCGACGATCTGAGCTTCATGCTGCCGGCAGGCGGCATCGTTGGCGTCATCGGGCCGAACGGCGCGGGTAAGACGACGTTTTTCCGCATGATTACCGGTACCGAGCAGCCCGATTCCGGCAGCGTCCGCCTGGGCGACACGGTACAGGTTGCCGCCGTGGATCAGTCCCGCGACAGCCTCGACGACTCGAAGACGGTGTATCAGGAGATATCGGACGGCCAGGACATTCTGAAGGTCGGCAATTACGAGACGTCGTCACGCGCCTACGTCGGCCGTTTCAACTTCCGCGGCGGCGATCAACAGAAGAAGATCGGCTTGCTGTCCGGCGGTGAGCGTAATCGTGTGCACCTCGCCAAGATGCTTCGTGCGGGCGGCAATCTCCTGCTCCTCGACGAGCCCACCAACGACCTCGACGTCGAGACCCTGCGCGCGCTCGAGCAGGCGCTGCTGGAGTTCCCGGGATCCGCGGTGGTCATTTCGCATGATCGATGGTTCCTCGATCGCATCGCGACACACATCCTCGCATTCGAGGGCGACAGCAAGGTCGTGTTCTTCAACGGCAACTATGCCGACTATGAAGAAGACCGAAAACGCCGTCTCGGGGCCGACGCCGACAATCCGCATCGGATAAAATACAAGCGTCTGGAGGCCTGAGTCCCAATCCCGATGTCGATGAATATGCTGCTTGCAATCAGTACTGTATTCACACTCATTGCGGTCGTGTTCGTATTTACGATGAAGCGCCATCTTCGGCGCGGCAAAGTGCTGCGGGCGAGCGGCTCGTTCGCCAGTGGGGTCGTATGCGCCGCGATCGGCGGTGCCGGCATCGTGCTGTTCTTCTCGGTATTCAGCTACGCGCGACTCACCGAGGAAATCGTCGTCGCCTCGATCGAGTTCAACCGGACGGCTCCCGAACAATACACGGCACGACTCATGATCGACGGGCGGCTCGATCAACTCTTGCCGATGCAGGGAGACGAGTGGCAGATCGACGCGCGCGTCGTCACGTGGAAACCGCCGGCGACGATTCTAGGTCTCGATCCCATTTACAGACTCGAGAGGCTGAGCGGCCGTTATACGGACGTCGAGCGCGAACGCAGCGAACCGCGCACGGTACATTCACTCGCGGCCGACAGACGGTTGGACATCTGGAACATCGCGAAGAGCTATCCGATGTTCACGCCCGGCGTCGATGCCTACTACGGCACGGCCACGTACGTCCCGATGGCGGACGGCGCACGCTATGAAGTTTCGCTGAGTCGTGACGCCCTTATTGCGCGCCCCGTCAATGACGCGGCGCGTGACGCTGTCGGAGATTGGCAACACAACGGCACTTAATTCCGTATTATGTCCAACGCCGGTTGGACGCTTAAGTCCCTGATGCATACTGGATTACATAAGGGCCCGCGCACGCGGCGGGTACCGGGGAAGTCAAAAAAGACTACAAGAACGATGGCGATTCATCTGCACAGAACAGACGGTCTCGCGAGCGATGACGAAGGACGACTCGGGCTGGAATGCCCGTATTGCGGCGTATACGCCCACATGCTCCTGTCTTTCTGCGTTTCGCGGTGAAGGAGATCGGCGAAGACCACGTCGAGCTGTATCGCAACTTCGTCGAACTGGAGCGGCCGAAGGAGCGGTTCCCGTTCTCATACCTGCCGAAGCACACCGAGGTTTTGTTCCGCGAAGCGCTCTCCTGCTACTCGATCAATAACTTCAACGCATTTGCGTCCATGTGCCGGCGCTCGGCCGCCAGCGCATTCGAATCCATGGGCGAAGGCGGCAAGCTGCGCGCTTTCGAGGAAGTCCTTATCGCTCAGGACCTCGCAGGTATCGACGACGACAGCTTTGCGCCAATCAAGTCGGTGCTGTTCGACAGCGGTGAGGAAGAGCATCTTCCGCTGCTGAACCGAGTACAGGCCGGCGTGCTGCTCGAAGTCCTGAAGGACATGTTCTACCAGTGCTTCGTGCGCGAAGGAAAACTCACCCGAGCGATCAAGGTCCGACGCTTCTTTGTCGAGGACGGCGACCTCGCGTCGACTGCCTGAGCGTTACTGCTCGTCCCGGTGCGGGACACCGAAAATCCCTTCGACACTCTGCTGCAGATGCCCGTAACGGCCCAATGCCGGACGAACGGGATGCATGCGAATCAGTCGTGATGATCGACGAAGCTCGAGTTCGTCAGACATCGAAACGGGTCTATCCGACGGCGAGCCGCACGTTGCGGAACATACGCATCCAGGGTCCTTCCCGGCCCCACTGTTTCGGATGCCAGGAATTCTGCGCGGTAAACGCAACACGTTCCGGATGCGGCATCATGATCGTCACGCGGCCGTCTTCGTTACTGAGGCCGCAGATGCCGTCGAGCGAACCGTTTGGGTTAGCGGGATACCTGTCGGCGACCGTACCGTAGTTGTCGACGTAGCGTGCCGCGATCGTATACGACGCCGAATAGCGGTCCGCCTCGGTGCTGAACTCCGCCCTGCCCTCGCCGTGCGAGGTTGCGATCGGCAGTCGCGAGCCGGCCATGCCGTCCAGGAACAGCGACGGACTCTCGACGATCTCCACCAGCGACAGGCGCGCCTCGAACTGCTCGGACCGGTTGCGCAGGAAGCGCGGCCAATGACCAGCGCCGGGGATGAGTTCGCGCAGATGCGACATCATCTGGCAACCGTTGCAGATGCCGAGCGCGAACGTGTCGCCACGGGCGAAGAAGTCTCCGAACTGATCGCGTGTGCGATTATGGAACAGGATTGATTTCGCCCAGCCGCCGCCCGCTCCGAGCACGTCACCGAAAGAAAAGCCGCCGCAGGCGACCAGACCCTGATAGTTGGACAAGTCGTCGCGGCCTTCCAGCAGATCGCTCATATGCACGTCGACGGCGGCGAAGCCGGCGTGCATGAAGGCGGCCGCCATCTCGTTCTGGCTGTTGACGCCCTGCTCTCTTAGAATCGCGACCCGCGGCTTCGCCGCGCCTCGACACGATCGAGCGACATCGTCGTTCGGATCGAATGTCAGCTTGACGTTGAGGCCCGGGTCCTCGTTGTCCAGGATGCGGTTGAACTCTTCCAGCGCGGTCGCCGGATTATCTCGCAGGGCCTGGATCCGATAACTCGTCTCCGACCAGGCGCGCTGCATCGTGCTGCGATCGAGACGCAGCACGGCCTCATCGTCCTTGAGGACGGTCAACACGGCGTCTGACTCGACGCGGCCAATCGCCTTCGCCTCGACGCCGTGCCGGTCCAGGGTCATCTGCACCTGAGTCAGCTTACTCCTCGAGACCTGCACGACTGCGCCGATCTCCTCGCTGAAGAGCTGCGCAAGCAGGTCTCGCCGAGACCCGCCAAGCGTAAGCGTGACGCCCAGCCGGCTGGCGAACATCATCTCGGCGACGCATGCGAGCAAGCCGCCATCGCTGCGGTCGTGATAGGCCAGCAGCATGTCACGCTTGCCCAGTTCCTGAATCGCGGCGAACAGGCGCTTGAGGGCATCCGCGTCATCGAGATCGGGCGGCTCGCCTCCCGTACGCTGGTGGGCCTGGGCCAGACAAGAGGCGCCGAGGCGATTGCGGCCTCGGCCGAGATCGAACAACAGCAGGTAACTTTGTTCGTCGACCGCCTGCAGCTGCGGAGTCAGGTGCTTGCGATGGTCTGTGACCGGCGCAAAGGCGGAGACGATCAGCGACACCGGAGACACGACGCTGTAATCCTCGCCGTCCTCCTGCCAGCGAGCGCGCATGGACAGCGAGTCCTTGCCGACCGGAATCGCAACGCCCAGGTCGCGACAGAACTCGTCGGCCACGGCTTTCACCGTATCGAACAAACGAGCGTCCTCTCCCGGGTGACCGGCGGCGGCCATCCAATTCGCCGATAGTCGTACATCGGTGATGGAGCCGATCGGCGCGGCCGCTATGTTCGTAATGGCCTCGGCAACCGCGATCCGACCAGAAGCGGGCGCGTCGACGGCCGCAATCGGGGTGCGTTCGCCCATAGCCATCGCCTCACCGGTCTCAGCACCAAACGATGACGCGGTAATTGCACTGTCGGATACCGGAACCTGCCAGGGTCCGACCAGCTGATCGCGCACAGACAAGCCACCGACAGTACGGTCGCCGATGTGAATCAGGAACGACTTGTCGGCGACAGCCGGGAATCGAAGCACTGCGAGTGCTGCCTCCTCGAGTTCGATGTCGCTCAGGTCGAGCGGCCCCGGCGACACGTCTTCGCGAGACACGTCCCGCGTCATTTTGGGCGGGTTGCCGAGCAGCATCTGCATCGGCATATCGACCGCCTTGTTGCCGAACGTCCTGTCATTGACGACGAGGCGTTCGTCGTCAGTCAGTTCGCCGATGACGGAGACCGGGCAGCGTTCGCGTTGGCATATCTCCTCGAACTCGGCGATGCGATCGCCGCCAACGAGGAGCACATAGCGCTCCTGGGCCTCGTTGCACCATATGGCCATCGGCGACATACCCGGCTCAGCATTGTCGACGTCGCGGAGCTCGATATCGGCGCCGTGCTTGCTGTGGTCCACGGCTTCCGGAACGGCATTGGATAAACCGCCAGCGCCCACGTCGTGGATCAGCAGAATCGGATTGTCCGTACCCATCGCCCAGCAGCGGTCGATCACTTCCTGCGCGCGCCGCTCGATTTCGGGATTGCCGCGCTGCACGGACGCGTAATCGAGGTCCTCGCTCGACGAGCCACTCGCGAGGCTCGATGCGGCGCCGCCGCCCAGACCGATAAGCATGGCCGGGCCGCCAAGCACCGCGACCTTCGCGCCAACCGGGACGTCGATCTTGTTTGCGTGTTCCTCGCGGACGTTACCGACGCCACCGGCGACCATGATCGGCTTGTGGTAACCGCGAATCTCCCGTTCGGGTAGCCATGGCAGTGCACTTTCGTAAGTACGGAAGTAGCCTGCGAGATTCGGCCGGCCGAATTCATTGTTGAACGCCGCCCCCCCGATCGGGCCCTCGATCATGATGTCGAGAGGCGACGCCATCCGCTCCGGATGCGGGAAGTCGATTTCCCAGGGCTGCTCGAAGCCCGGTATGCGCAGGTGTGACACCGTGAACCCGGCCAGTCCCGCTTTCGGTTTTGCGCCAAGGCCAGTTGCGCCCTCGTCGCGAATCTCGCCGCCGGCGCCGGTCGCTGCGCCAGGAAACGGTGAGATCGCCGTCGGATGATTGTGCGTCTCGACCTTCATCAGAATGTGGATCGGCTCGTCGCTGAAACCGTACTCTCTCGAATCGCGCTCCGGCATGAGGCGGAGACCGTCCGAGCCTGCAATGACGGACGCATTATCGGAATAGGCGGAAATGACGCCGTCCGGCTGCGCCTCGGTCGTCGACCGGATCATCGCGAACAGGCTCTTGTCCTGCGGCTGGCCGTCGACCGTCCACTGCGCATTGAAGATCTTGTGCCGGCAATGTTCCGAGTTTGCCTGCGCGAACATCATGAGTTCCGCATCGGTCGGATCTCTGCCGAGGCGCGCGTAGTTGTCGACCAGATACTCGATCTCGTCGCCGGAGAGCGCCAGCCCGAGTTCGACATTGGCCTGCTGCAGCGCTGCGGACCCATCGTCACCCAGCGCAATGACGCCGAGCGGAGCTGGTTCGTGCGTCTCGAACAGCAGTTCGGCTTCGCCGCCCGAACCGAGCACGGCCTCGGTCATCCGATCGAACAAGTGCGGCGCAAGGTTGAATGCATCGGACTGATCGGCCTTGCCCTTGAAACTGATCGCATAGCAGATGCCCCGCTCGATCCGCTTCACCTCGTCGAGGTCGCAGGCGCGCGCAATGTCCGTCGCCTTGGAGGACCACGGAGAAATAGTTCCCGGCCTCGGCACCACGATTATCGATTTCGAACCGCGGGAGAGCGAACCCGGCGTATCACCGGACAACAGTATCGCCTCGAGACGCGCTCGATTCGTTTCCGACAGCGGCTCGCAGAGATCGACGAAATAGGTGAACCGGGCCTCGAGCTTCGTGACCCGCGGATCCAGACGCTCCAGCGTCAAGGTCAGTTTTGCGAGGCGAAAGTCGGAGAGCGCGGACTGACCGGCCAGCTCCAGAATATCGACGGAGGGCGGCACCAGGGTTGCAGGTTTCGACAAGGCGGTGACCTGATCAGGGAGGCTCGGCAATTGAAGCCGCGATGATACCGGTCGGGATTACCGATCTCCAGAGCGGGCTCGTTTCGGCTCTGGCAGCTAGTTGTCGCTCGGCGTATAGATGGGGAGCGGAAACTGGGCAACATTGCTGCCCTCGAGCCTGGATATCTTGCTCTGCCCCTGCTTGTCGACTTCATCGATACGCACGATCGAGTGCATCGGCAGCCACGTGCGCCGAACGTTCTCGAATTCGGACTTGATCTTCTCTTCCGACGGGTCGACGACAAGCGAGGAGCGTTCGCCAAATACGAGCTGCTCGACTTCGACGAAGCCGAAGAGATCGCCATGGCCGACACTGCGGGCGTAGATCTCGTACACCTGCCCCTGGGCCATGAAGATCACTTTGAATATCTGTTTGTCCGACATTGCGCCGCGCTATTGGTCCGGGGCGCGTAGTTTACCGGATTCGGCGTCCGCCGGGCGTGGACGGACATCTAACGAATATGGGACGGAGACCGCAATTGCGGTTGGGTCGGAGAGCGCTCCAGCACCGTTATGTGAACTGTTTGGCAGCGTAGGCCCTTGATTGGGCGCAGAATTCGTAGTCAGAACCAGAAATGGCGTGGCAATGGGCCGCGCCAATGGCCCGGGAACCCTGCATGTCACTTACGCTCGAAATCGTTAGTGAGCACTCCGAGATTGTCGGCGACGACGCGGTGCACGAATTCGGCGACGACGGCGGCAGCATCGGTCGCGCCCTCGACAGCGACTGGATACTCCCGGATCCGGACCGTTACATCTCCGGCAAGCACGCAATCATCGATTACCGTGGTGGCATGTGGTACCTAATGGACCTCAGCTCGAATGGTGTCTACGTCAACGGCGAGTTCGAGCCCATCGGCAAGGAGAATCCCCGACGCCTGTTCCACGGCGACATGCTGCGCATGGGCGAATTCGAGATTCGGGTGTCGATCGATCAGGGCGAGAGCATCGCCATACCGCTCGACGACGACGACACATTCCCCTCGGGTATCGAGCAACTCGTCCCCGAAACGACCTTCAAGACGGGCGTTCAGCTCCTCGACGAAGAAGCTATGACCGGCGACGACGAGTTCCAGTCGGCGCTGTTCGGAGACGGTGCCAAGACCGGCGTTGCCGAAATCGAAGCTTCGGAGCCGGAGCCTCATGCGCCACCTGCACCAGCGGCGAAGATACGGCCGACGCGTGTAGACGTTACGTCGGACGACCTCGTCGATACGTTCCTGGATGGCGTCGGCCTCAGCCGTACCGACCTGCATCCGTCGGTAGACCTCGCGGAAGTCATGCAAAATGCGGGCGAAGTTCTGCGCGAGTTCGTCGAGGGCGTCAACAAACTGCTCGTCAGCCGCGCCAATCTCAAGACGTCATTCAGCCTGGATCAAACGATGGTCCTGCCGCGGCACAACAATCCGCTCAAGCTCTCAGAGAACACCCGCAACTCGATCCAGCAGCTGCTTATCGGTCGCGAAGGCGAATACCTCGGACCGCGCGATGCAGTCCGCGAAGTATGCCGCGACCTGCTCTTTCATCAGGACGCCTTCCTCGAGGCGATGACGGCTGCATTCACGGAGTTCGCCGACCGCTTCGACCCCGATGAACTGACGCAGGGATTCTCGGAAGACGTGAAATCGACGCCGCTGCTCGGCTTCCTCGACAAGATGAAGTACTGGCAGCTCTACTGCGACCTCTACCCGGTCATGACGGATCGCGGCAGCGGCCGCTTCCCGTCAGTATTCGCCGAGGAATTCGTGCAGTCCTACGAACGTCAGATCGCCGACTTCAAGCGCCACGAACCTGTCGAGCCGCTCAAACAGACTGTCGTGCTGGAGTCGCCCGCCGGTAAAGTGCCACAAGAGCCAGTCGATGAGCCCGCTGACGAGCCCGCTGACGAGCCCACCGAGATATTCGACGATCCCTACGATGAGGCCGAAGAGGCCTAGCGACCCTCTACCGAGGGTCGCACCAGCCCTGGCAAATCTCAGCTCCGGTTCTGCCGGTTCTCGATCAGGTCATCGACCACGCTCGGATCGGCCAGCGTCGACGTATCACCCAGGTCACCGAAGTCGTCCGCCGCGACCTTGCGCAGAATGCGGCGCATGATCTTGCCGGACCGGGTCTTCGGCAGCCCTGGCGCCCACTGAATCAGATCCGGCTTGGCGATCGGGCCGATCTCCTTGCGAACCCAGGTTTGCAGTTCGGCTCGGAGCTCGTCGCTGGCCTCGATGCCTTCCATGAGCGTGACGTAGGCATAGATGCCCTGACCTTTGATGTCGTGCGGATAGCCGACGACCGCTGCTTCGGCAACGTCTTTGTGAGCGACCAGCGCGCTCTCGACCTCGGCCGTGCCCATGCGGTGCCCGGACACGTTCAATACGTCGTCGACGCGGCCGGTAATCCAGTAGTAACCGTCCTCGTCTCGCCGAGCGCCGTCACCGGTGAAATACCAGCCGTCGAACTGCGAGAAATAGGTGTCGACGCAGCGTTGGTGGTCGCCGTAGACCGTGCGCATCTGGCCCGGCCAGCTATCGAGAATGACGAGCTGCCCCGCGGCGGCACCTTCCAGGATATTGCCCTCCGCGTCGACGATCGCGGGCTGGACGCCGAAGAACGGCATCGAGGCCGACCCGGGCTTCAGTCCGTGTGCGCCGGGCAGCGGCGTGATCAGGATGCCGCCGGTTTCGGTCTGCCACCACGTGTCTACGATGGGGCAGCGGCCGTCGCCGACGACTTTGTAATACCACTCCCAGGCCTCGGGATTGATCGGCTCGCCGACCGAACCCAGCAGTCTCAGGTCCTTGCGCGAGGTGCGCTTCACGGGCTCGTCGCCCTCTCGCATCAATGCCCGGATCGCCGTCGGAGCGGTATAGCAGATATTGACGTTGTGCTTGTCGCAGACCTGCCAGAAACGCGATGAATCCGGGTAGGTCGGAACACCCTCGAACATCATGGTGATCGCGCCATTCGCCAGCGGACCGTAGACGATATAGCTGTGCCCGGTAACCCAGCCGACGTCGGCCGTGCACCAGTAGACGTCACCGGGGTGATAGTCGAATACCGCCTCGTGCGTCAGCGCCGCGAAAACCAGATAGCCGCCGGACGTGTGCAGCACACCCTTCGGCTTGCCGGTCGAGCCAGACGTGTAAAGAATGAACAGCGGGTCCTCGGCGCCCATTTCCTCGCAGGGGCAGTCGGCGTCGACTTCCGTCTCCAGTTCGTGCAGCCAGTGATCACGGCCTTCGACCCAGTCGATGTCCGCACCGGTATTGCGGACGACCAGCACCTTCTCGAGCGTCGTGACGTTCGGCTTCGCCGCGGCCGCGTCGACGTTGTTCTTGAGCGGAATCGCTTTACCACCGCGCAGGCCTTCGTCGGCGGTGATCACGATCGTGGAATCGCAGTCGTCGATGCGGCCAGCCAGCGAGTCGGGCGAAGGGGATCATCGGCATGTAGATCGTTATGCGATCGCCCTTCTTCGCGCCCAATGCTTTGAGCGAATTGGCGAAACGACACACGCGCTCGTGCAGTTCACGATAGGTGATGGTCAGATCACGGGCCGGATCGTCGCCCTCCCAGATGATTGCCGTGTCGTCACCTTTGCTTTCCAGATGGCGATCGACGCAGTTGTAGCAGACGTTGAGCGTGCCGTCGTGATACCAGCGAATATGAAGATCGTCCTTGGCGAAAGAAACGTCCTTCACCTGCGTAAACGGCTTGATCCAGTCGATGCGCCCCGCTTGCTCGGCCCAGAATTTTTCGCTGTCCTCCACGGACTGCCTGTACATGTCTTCGTAGCGCTCGGCGTCGATCAGCGCTCGAGAACGTGTCGCATCGTCTACCGGGTAGAAATCACTCATTCGTCGTAACCCTTATTCGTCATTTACTGTCTGCAATTCTCGTCAGCTGTTGCTCCGTCTTGCCACCTCGGCCAGCCTCACGATCCGTTCGGCCTGCGTGAGGTGCGGACGATCGATCATCTGACCGTCCAGAGCGACAACCCCGGCGTCCGGGTTCTCCGCGAACAGAGCCAGAATCCTCTGCGCACGCTCTACCTCGGCCGCCGACGGCGTAAACGCATCGTTGATCGTATCGATCTGTGCCGGATGGATCGCCAACATGCCGGAGAACCCGTCACGGCGTGCGTTCGATGCATACCTTGCCAGTCCTTGCGTGTCTCGGAAATCGGTATAAACCGTGTCTATTGCGGGGACACCCGCAGCCGCGGAATAGATCAGGCAATGCGTCCTTGCCAGTTCGTAAGGCGGCAACCAATTACCGTCGTCGTCGCGATTGCGCGTGGCACCCAGCGCCGCGGCGAGATCCTCGGCACCCCAGGTCAGGCCGAACAAGCGATCGGTCGCCTCCACGTAGCCGCCCATCGAGAAGACGGCCTCGGGCCGCTCGGTGCAAATTGGAAGAATCCGGGTACTGGCGGGCTCGAGGTCGTGCTCTTGCTCCAACTCGGACAGGCGGAAGCCCAGCTCCATGGCATCGCCGGCGTTCCAGGGCTTCGGCAACACGATGCCGGCCGGTCCCGCTCGCATGACGGCTTCGAGGTCAGCATCGGCGTCCTCGGTATCCAGAGGATTAATCCGCACCCAGACTCCGGGCCCGGCGTGCTCGCGGGCGAGTTCCCTGGCGGCTGGACGAGAATCAGGCGTCACCGAATCTTCGAGGTCGAGGATCAAAGCGTCGGCGTTCGTCGACTTCGCCTTTTCGAGCTTTCGCTCGCTGTCGGCCGGGACGAACAGGAAGCTTCTGATCATGCGGGCTTCTTGAGCATCAGCGCGGAGCGGCGGCAGATGCCTACCAACTCGCCGTGCTGATTGAAGGCGCGGTGCTCGAACACGACGATGCCGTTGTCGGGCCGCGAGCGGCTCTCGCGCACTTCGATAACCTCGGTCTCGATCCGCAACGTATCGCCGTGAAACACCGGCTTCGGAAAGCGCACCTCGTCCCAGCCGAGGTTCGCCACCGTCGTGCCATGGGTCGTATCGTTGACGGAGATGCCGACCATCAGCCCGAGCGTCAGGCAGCTATTGACGATGGGCTGCCCGAACTCGGTGTTCTTCATGTACTCGGCGTCGAGGTGCAGCGCCGCCGGATTGTGCGTCATCGTCGTGATGAGCACGTTGTCGGCCTCGGTGACCGTTCGCCGTATCGGGTGGTCAAACTGCTGACCGACTGAAAATTCCTCGAAATACAGGCCGGGCATACGCGGGCGGCTCCGTGGTTGTGTATTGGGTGCAATAGTATAGTGCGCAGAGCTTCACGTGCAGAACAACAATAGGGGGTTGTGTGAGCGCAGATATCGAAAGGGGGGACGCCGTTCCCGCCAACACGACCTACATCATCGTCATCAGCTGCATCGCCGCCCTCGGCGGCTTCCTGTTCGGCTACGACTCGGGCGTCATCAACGGCACGGTCGACGGTCTGCAGACGGCGTTCGACTCCGACAGCGTGGGCACGGGTTTCAATGTGGCGTCAATGCTCCTCGGCTGCGCCGCGGGAGCGTTTTTCGCCGGCCGGCTGGCCGACAGCTACGGTAGACGATTCATTATGCGCATTGCCGCCGTTGCGTTCATCGTCAGCGCCTGGGGCTCGGGCGTCGCAGATGGATCGTTGGAATTTGTGATTTATCGTGTGCTCGGCGGGCTTGCCGTCGGCGCCGCCAGCATTCTCGCACCGGCCTATATCAGTGAGGTAACTCCAGCCCGGTTCCGCGGCGCGCTGGCCACAGTGCAACAGATCGCGATCATCTCCGGCCTGTTCATGTCCTTCGTCAGCAACTATTTGATCGCCGATGCCGCGGGCGCATCGACGAGCGAATTCTGGATCGGCTTCGAAGCATGGCGGTGGATGTTCTGGATGGAGATGCTGCCGGCATCCATATTCCTGCTCGCTCTGTTCCTGATTCCTGAGAGTCCGCGTTTCCTCGTTCTCAACCGCCAGAAAGACGAGGCGCTCAAGGTCCTGACGAGGCTGAACGGCGAGCATCATGCGGCCCGCAAGGTCGACGAGATCGACGCGTCGCTGGCTGAAGACCACCATCGACCCCACATGCGTGACCTGTTCGTACCCGGCACCCGGCGCATCCGCAAACTCGTCTGGGTCGGCATAGGCCTTGCGACGCTGCAGCAGTTTGTCGGCATCAACGTGGTGTTTTACTACGGCGCCGTACTCTGGCAATCGGTCGGCTTCACCGAAGGCGACGCGATGCTGATCAATGTGCTGAGCGGCGGGCTGAGCATTGCCGCTGTGATAGTGACCGTTTTGCTGGTCGACCGGATCGGCCGCAAGCCAATTCTATTGATAGGTTCGATCGGCATGGCGATCGCGCTGGCTACCGTTGCATGGACGTTCGCGAACGCATCCACGGCCGCGGACGGCTCACTCACGCTCGAAGGTAACCTCGGCGTGATCGCACTCGTCGCCGCGAACGCCTACGTCGTGTTCTTCAACTTCTCGTGGGGACCTGTCATGTGGGTCATGCTGGGGGAGATGTTCCCGAACCAGATTCGGGGAACCGGGCTCGCCGTTAGCGGTCTTGCTCAGTGGGGGTCGAATTTTGCGATCACGATGACCTTCCCGATCATGCTGACCAGCATCGGACTGGCCGGTGCATACGGTTTCTATACGATATGTGCGGTGCTATCGATAGCGTTCGTCATCGTCATGGTGCACGAGACGCGCGGTATCGAACTCGAAGATATGCAGGCATGACGAAGCCGCGAAATTACTAACAAGAGGTTCACTTGATGAAGATCACGCGACGCGAGTTTACGAAAGCCGGGCTCGGAACGGCCTTGCTGGCAGCGGTACCGGGTGCAATAGCCGGTCCCGAGGACCTGATTCGCAGACCAATACCCTCCTCCGGAGAGGAAATCCCGGTCGTCGGCCTCGGCACCAATCGTTACGGTGTCGATACGAGCGACGCAGCCCGCGCACCGCTCCGCGAATCGCTGGCGCGCTTCCACGAGCTCGGTGGAACGGTCGTGGATACCGCCCCGAGTTACCGAACCTCGGAATCCGTTCTCGGCGACCTGATCGACGGCCTCGGCATTCGTGACGAGATATTCCTCGCGACCAAGGTCGATAAGACCGAGGGACGCGAAGCCAGCGACGCACAGATGAACGACTCGCTGGCGAAGATGCGGACTTCGAGCTTCGATCTCATGCAGGTTCACAATCTGAGCGGCTGGCGGGAGTCGTTGCCGCTAATGCGCGAATGGCGCGAAGAAGGCCGCATTCGCTATATCGGCATCACCACGTCTCGCGCAAATCAGTACGAGGACTTCGAAGCCGTCATGCGCGCCGAGGAACTCGACTTCATCCAGGTCAACTATTCGCTGGAACAGCAGGAATCGGCCGAACGCCTGCTTCCGCTGGCAGCCGATCGCGGTATGGGCGTTATCGTAAACCGAGCCTTCGGCGGCGGCCGCATCTTCGAGCGACTCGGCGATCAACCGCTACCCGACTGGGCGGCCGAGTTCGATTGCTCGAGCTGGGGTCAGTTCCTTCTCAAGTACGTGATTTCGCACCCGTCGGTGACGGTGACGATCCCGGGCATGACGAAGGCGCGGCACGTTGACGACAACATCATGGCGATGCATGGCCGGCTACCCGACGCCGAACTGCGCGGGCGCATGGAGCAGATGTTCGCGGAGATTTAAGCGATCTGGAAGTTCGCCCAAGCGCTCGCGGATGATTGACCTCGTCCTTCCGAGCCTCCTACTAAAGATCAATCCGCGTCGACCGGCGTCTCGGGAACACTGTCGAGGGCGGATTGCGCCCGTTCGATCGCCTCGGTGATCAGACGGCGGGCCTTCTCTGCGCCGTGCCAGTCGCCGATCTTGACCCATTTGCCGGGCTCGAGATCTTTGTAGTGTTCGAAGAAGTGCTCTATCTGCTGCAAGGTGATTTCCGGCAAATCCGAATACTCGTCGACGTGATCGTAGCGCTTCGTCAACGACCTTGACGGCACCGCGAGAACCTTCTCGTCCTGACCGGCGTTGTCTTCCATGATCAGCACTCCGATCGGACGCACGTTGATGACGCAGCCCGGCACCAGCTGGCGCGTATTGCAGACGAGCACGTCGATCGGATCGCCATCATCGGACAGCGTGTGCGGCACGAACCCGTAGTTGCCCGGATAGGACATCGGTGTGTACAGGAAGCGATCGACGACCAGCGTGCCGGCTTCCTTGTCGAGTTCGTACTTGATCGGGTGCCCGCCCGTCGGCACTTCGATGACGACATTGACGTCCTCGGGCGGATTGTTACCGATTTTGATCGCGTCTATGCGCATCTGTGGCTCCGTTGATATTTCCCATTGAAACGCCCTGTCGAGGGCACCGCGATCGCGTCCGCCGCGGACAGCCATTGTCCTCGATTGAACGGCGAATTCCACAGGACTTGGCTGGCCCGCATGACGCCGCTCAGGTCCTGACGGGCAACCTGCACTCTGTGGCAGGCGACATAAGGCAGCTTAGGCCAGGCGACCAGCCGATCTCGCTATGGCGAACCGGGGCGATGGATTTCATCCACTTTCCCGGCGAATTTGGGTATATGGCTGAATTTCGGCCGGATTACCGCCCCGGCGAGAGCTAAATTCCGGCGAAAATAGGTTACGATTGGCGGTATAGTTCTGCTCGGATGATTGGCTGTAGGGGGAAAGTTCATGCCAAGAAAACTATTGTGCGCATCAACCTTGATCGCATTGTCGCTTGCCGTGCCCGCGCACGCGCAACTGGAACTCGAAGAGATCGTCGTTACCGCGACCAA
>CALZMR010000082.1 GCA_945788575.1 uncultured Woeseiaceae bacterium | reverse complement strand
GAGTTCGCGCAGTTTCAGGAACACATCGCGCCGGCTCGGGCCGTCGCCAGGGTCGGGGAACTGTTCCGCCAGCCGCGCGATCACTGACGGGCTGTCGAGTCGGAAGAACGTATTGATCCGGCGCTCATCGGCGAGCGTCGTCACCAGCGCGTCGTCGGGGTCCTGGTCCGCGATCGTGTTGAGCAGGACGGCGGCGTCCGCGTTATCCGGCTCGCGATCGAGCGTGAACCTGAGATTGTTGCCGAGATATTCGTGGCCCGGATAGATCAGCGTGTCGTTGCCCAGCGTGGCGAGCTGGGTCTCGAAGGTCTCGAACAGCTCCTCGGGGTGTCCGCCGTTGTGGCAGTTGCCCGCGCCGGCGTTGAACAGCGTGTCGCCGCTGAACAGTGCTGGCTGCTCGGTGTGCGAAAGCAGGCAGACGTGGCTCATCGTGTGGCCCGGTGTGTCCAGACATTCGAGTTCGACGGTTTTGCCGACGCGAATGATGTCGCCGGCGTAGACGCCGCGATCCATGTTCGGAATGCGGCCGCCGGCGGCGTGGTGCGCTACGATCTTCGCGCCGGTGGCTTTGACGACAGCCTTGTTACCGCCCGTATGGTCGCCGTGCTCGTGCGTATTGACGATCTGTGTGATGTTCCAGCCGCGCTCGCCGGCGGTGTTGAGACATTTCCGGTAGTCGAGCGGATCGATGGCGAGCGCCTCGCCGGTCTCCGGGCACGCGATCAGGTAGTTGAAGTTCCTGTAAGCGTTACCCGTCCAGATCTGCTCGACAATCAACGCTTACTCCGCGGCATAGACGCGTTCGCCGCCAACCCATGTCTCCAGCACCTGGATATCGTCGATCTCGGTGGCTGGAATCTCGAAGAAATCTCTGTCGACGACGATGAAGTCGGCCCACTTGCCGGGCTCCAGACTGCCGAGACGGTCTTCCTGGTGAGCCGCGTAAGCCGCAGCCAGTGTAAAGGAATGCAGCGCCTCTTCACGGGTCAGCGCCTGGTCAGCGTACCAGCCGCCCTCGGGCATGCCGGCGCCGTCCTGGCGCGTAACAGCGGCGTACAGACCGAGGAACGGGTTGGGCCGCTCGACCGGGAAATCCGAGCCGCTGGCGATGACCGCCTCGGAGTCCAGCAGCCGCCGCCAGGCGTAGCCGCCCTGGATGCGGTCCGGACCGATGCGGTCTTCCGCCATGTTCATGTCGCTGGTCGCATGGATGGGCTGCATCGAGGCGATGACGCCCAGTTCGGCGAATCGCGGGATGTCCACGAGCGTGATGATCTGCGAGTGTTCTATACGATTCCGTAGCGGCGAGCGCCGGCCGTTCTGAGCGCGTTCGAATGCGTTGAGCGACATCTGGTTGCCGAGATCGCCGATCGCGTGGATGCCGACCTGAAAGCCCATGTCATTGGCTTTGAGTACGAACGCGTCGAGTTCGTCCTGGGTGTAAAAGGGCAGGCCGCGATTCTCCGCATCGTCGGAGTAGGGCTCGATCATGGCCGCGCCGCGACTGCCGAGCGCGCCATCCGAGTAGAGTTTCACGGACCGGATATCGAGCCGGTCGTTGCCGTAGGCGATGATTGGGCGGGCGATCGCATCGAGGTTTTCGCCCGCGCCGCTGATCATCACGTACAGGCGCATGTCGAGTTCGTCGTCATCGGCCATCGACATCAGCACTTCCATCTCCGTGATGTTGGCGCCGGCGTCGTGCATGCCGGTCATGCCGAGTGCGACCAGCGAGCGAATGGCTTCCAGATACGCCGCGCGGATGTCGTCGCGGCCAGGGGTGGGGACGTGCCGATCGATCAGGTCCATCGCCCTGTCAACGAGCACGCCGGTAGCGCGACCGTTGTCGTCGCGGACGATCAGGCCGCCGATCGGGTCCGGTGTGTCTTCGTCGATGCCGGCGAGTTCGAGCGCCGTGGTGTTGGCCCAGCCAGCGTGACCGTCGATACGACGCAGCCACACGGGCCGTTCCGATACGATCTCGTCGATGTCGGCGGCGGCCGGGAACTCCTGCACCGGCCACAGCACCTGGTTCCAGCCGCGGCCAAGAATCCACTCGGCGCGTGGGTTCGCGGCCGCGAACGCCTCGATACTCGCCACGGCCTGTTCGAGGCTCGGCGTGCCCGCCAGGTCGAGGCTGATCTGGAGAAAGCCCTGGCTGTAAAGGTGGGCATGCGCGTCCGTGAGTCCCGGGAGCACGAACGATCCGCCACCGTCCAACTGTTCGGCGTCCGGGTAGTCGCTCAGAAGTTCATCACCACCCGTGGCGACTACTCGGCCGGCGCCGTCGAATACCAGTACTGAAAAAGACTGAATGCCGGCGTCCGTCGATGTGTAGCCGGTGATGTTGTGCAGTGCGGTGTCGGCGTGGGCGGCGCCGGCTGTCGCCAGAGCCAGTACGCAAAGAGCTGATTTAAAAACGTTTTTCACTTCCGGGCCTTTTCGTTAACATCGGACAGACTGGCATTGTAATCGGAAATCCCATGAGAGCGCTGAGCTTCGAGATCGACGGACGCGAAACCTACGGCCTGCAGATTGGCGAACAGGTATTCGAGGCTTCGGCCGAGTGGCGTCGCGGCAATCCGGACCTCAAGACCGTGCTGGCATCTGATCGCCTGGACGGTCTCTGCGATGCGCTCTCGGTTGAGCCAATCGACGCGAAGCGAATGGTCTGGCTTCCAACGATCCCGAATCCCGGCAAGATCATCTGCGTCGGCGTGAACTACCGGCCGCATCTCAAAGAAATGGGCCGAGAGGCGCCCCTGAAGCCGCTTCTCTTCGTTCGCTTCCCGTCCAGCATCGTCGGCCACAGGCAGCCGCTCGTGCGTCCTCGAGCGTCGGATCAGTACGACTTCGAGGGCGAGGTTGCCGTCGTGATCGGCCGCCGCGCGGCCGCCGTCGGTCGCGATGACGCGCTCCAGTATTTGGCCGGCTACACGGGCTTTATGGACGGTACCTTGCGAGACTGGCAGCGGCATACGACCCAATTCACGCCCGGCAAGAATTTCACCGCGAGCGGTGCGATGGGGCCATGCCTGGTCACCAGAGACGAAACCGGCGACAAGCTCGGAATCGAGACGCGCGTAAATGGGGAGACCGTGCAGCGCGGCCATACGGACGAGCTAATCTTCGACGTGCCGGCACTGATCGAGTACTGCTCGGCTTTTACCGTGCTGGAGCCCGGCGATGTGATCGCCACCGGAACCCCCGGCGGGGTCGGTGCAGCGCGCACGCCGCCGGTCTGGCTGGCGCCCGGCGACCGCGTGGAGGTGGCCATCGATCCAGTGGGCGTCCTCGCCAACGCCGTCGTCGCCGAATAATGTTGCATTTTCGCCACGCACAAGTTCGATTTCGCCCATTGACGGCTGGAAACGGTCCAATAGATTGACATTCTGCGGTATTTCTGCGAACTTCTGTTGCGTCGATGCGTCGCCTTTGAGCAACAGAACAACAAGAAATCTGCTCGATAGCGATCGCCAATCGAACGTAAGACGCCTTCAGGTACGGCTTGGCGGGGGATCAGGGGGTCAAGTGCCACGTACGTAACGTTGGTAAGAGGCGGTTCCTTTGGGAACCGCCTTTCTTTTTGGTCGTACTAACGCAGCCATAACGTCTTCTAAGGTCAGGGTCAGAACCTGGGCACCTCACTCAGGCCAGGGACCGCGACGGCAAACACGTGGGACCGCGACGGTAGTCACGTCAGGTCGAAATGCCGCTCATCCAATCTCTTAGCGCGTCCGCAATGCCCCCCGCCGAGTCTTCCTGTATGAAGTGCAGTCCCGGGACCGTCATCTCCGTCTGATTCGCGAAGCCACGGCAGTAGTCCCGCTGCGGTCCGATGAGGATTGCGCCCGGTTCGGCGTTGACGAACAGCTTGGGAATCGGCGAGGTCTCGAGCCAGCTCGCATAGTTGGCGACGATCTCCGTTACGTCCGTAGGCTCACCTTCAAGAGGAATCTGCCTCGGCCACGTAAGTGTCGGTCGCCTGTCCTCACCAGCGTTCGCGAACGGGCGCCGGTACTCGTCCATTTCCTCTTCGTCGAGCTCGCGGATAATCGAGCCCGGCAGGACGCGCTCGACGAACAGGTTTCGTTCGAGCACGAGTTCCTCGCCGGCGTTCGAGCGAAAGGCCTCGAAGATACCGCGTGCCGCATCCGGCCAGTCGGACCAGGTCATCGGGCAAACGATGGCTTCCATGTAGGCGATGCCGTGGACGGCGTGCTCGTTCTGACGCGCCCAATCGAATCCGAGTGCGGATCCCCAGTCGTGCAGAACGAGTGTGACGTTGTCCTTCACGCCCAATTGACGCCAGGCCTCGAACAGGAAATCTCGATGCTCGACATAGCGATAGCGATCGGGCCCCGAATCGTCCAGCTTGTCGGAGTCTCCCATGCCGATCAGGTCGACGGCGATGCAGCGGCCCTTGCGGGCCAGCGACGGCATGATGTTTCGCCAAAGGTACGACGAGGTGGGGTTCCCATGTTGAAACAGGATCGGATCGCCTTCGCCCATCTCGACATACGCCATTCGGCGGCCGTTGACGTCGAGATACTGCTTCCGTGCCTGCCAGTCACTACCCATGCGGACCCTCCATCGGCTGATTCTTCGATTATGCTTTGCTACATTGCGGGTCTGCAAAAGAACAGTCGGGGGACTGCATGCATCGTTCGAATCGGCTCGCTTACTGGCGAGCCAACCTCAGGCTCGTCGCCGTCTGTCTCCTGATCTGGTTCGTGTGCTCCTACGGCTTCGGCGTGCTGTTGGTCGACGAACTCAATCGAATATCGGTTGGCGGGTTCAAACTTGGGTTCTGGTTCGCTCAGCAGGGTTCGATTTACGTATTCGTCGCGCTCATCTTCTTCTACGCGTGGCGCATGAACCGCATCGATCGGCAATTCGACGTGCACGAAGACTGATCGATGACGCTAAAAGCACTGACCTATCTGACCGTCGGGCTGAGTTTCGCGCTCTACATTGGCATCGCGATCTGGTCGCGTGCGCATTCGACCCGTGACTTCTATATAGCCGGCAAGGGCGTATCGCCTATCGCCAATGGAATGGCGACCGCAGCCGACTGGATGAGCGCGGCCTCATTCATCTCGATGGCCGGCCTCATCGCGTTTCTCGGCTACGACGGTTCGGTCTATCTGATGGGTTGGACGGGTGGATACGTGCTCCTCGCTCTGCTGTTGGCGCCCTACCTGCGCAAATTCGGCAAGTTCACGGTTCCGGAATTCATCGCCGAGCGGTACTACTCGAAGACGGCGCGAATCGTTGCCGTTATCTGCCTGATCTTCATTTCGTTCACCTATGTCGCTGGACAGATGCGCGGCGTCGGCATCGTGTTCTCACGATTCCTCGAGGTTGACGTCACAGTCGGTCTCGTCATCGGCATGGCCGTGGTATTCACCTACGCCGTGCTCGGGGGCATGAAGGGCATTACCTATACGCAGGTGGCGCAGTACTGCGTCCTGATCTTCGCGTATACGGTGCCGGCGATTTTCATCGCAATACAGATTACAGGCAACCCGATTCCTCAGTTTGCTTTCGGCAGCGAGATTTCTGGTTCCGGCACAGCCTTGCTCGAGAAACTCGATGACATCGTGACGTCGCTCGGGTTTCACGAATACACCTCGGGGACCAAGGCGAGGATCGACGTATTCTGCATAACGATGGCGCTGATGGTGGGAACCGCGGGCTTGCCGCATGTCATCGTCCGCTTCTTCACGGTACCGAAGGTGCGCGATGCTCGCGTTTCAGCCGGCTGGGCCCTGCTGTTCATCGCTATTCTCTACACGACCGCGCCGGCGGTCGGCTCGATGGCGCGCTACAACCTGATCAATACAGTACAGCCGGGCGAAATCGGCACCGAGGATGGCAATCTCGTGTACGAGGAACGCCCCGCGTGGATGGAGACGTGGGAGCAGACAGGGCTGCTCGAGTTCGACGATCTCAACGGTGACGGCCGGGTTCAGTATTACGACGACGCGAATCCCGATTTCGCTGCAACGGCCGAACGATATGGCTGGCAGGGCAATGAACTGCGCGTCGACAGGGACATCATGGTACTCGCCAACCCGGAGATCGCGGGGCTGCCCAACTGGGTGATCGCTTTGGTGGCAGCCGGTGGCATTGCAGCGGCCTTGTCGACGGCGGCCGGGCTACTGCTGGTCATCTCGGCCGCGGTGTCGCACGATCTGATCAAGGGTATCTTCCTGCCCGGTATTTCGGTGAAACGGGAATTGGTGGCAGGGCGCTTCGCGGCGGCATTCGCGATCCTGATCGCGGGCTATCTGGGCTTCGATCCGGCGGGTTGGGTGGCGCAGGTGGTGGCGTTCGCGTTCGGGCTGGCGGCGGCCTCGCTGTTCCCGGTGATTCTGCTCGGCATCTTCTTCAAGCGGATCAACAAGGAGGGCGCGATCGCCGGCATGCTGACCGGTCTCCTGTTCACCTATGGCTACATCGAATTTTACAAGGGCCTGTTCCTGAAATGGGCGGGTTCGCCCTGGGGCGAGAACGTCGCTGAGAACTGGTTCCTCGGGATTTCGCCGGAAGGCATCGGAGTGATCGGGATGTGCCTGAACTTCGTCGTCGCAATCGTCGTGAGTCACCTAACGGCACCGCCGCCCGAACGGATCCAGCACCTGGTCGAACACATTCGTGTTCCGCGGCATTTCGAAGAGGGGACGTGATGAGATTCATGGGATTCGTTTTGGCCATCGGTTTTTTGCCGCTGGCGGTCGTCGCCGAGCCGGTGCTCGACGAGCAAGAGACGGAAATGGCCGCGTGGATCGATGCACACGTCGAGGATGCGATCTCGTTGCTCGAGGAAACCGTCAATATCGGTAGCGGCACGATGAACCACGACGGCATTCGCGAGGTAGGTCGCGTGATGCGCCGCGAGCTCGATGCGCTCGGGATGGAGACCGAATGGATCGAGATGCCGCCCGAAGTTAACCGCGCCGGGCATCTGTTCGGCCGTCAGACCAACGGCACCGGCCCGCGCATACTGATGATCGGACATCTGGATACGGTGTTCGAGGCGGACGATGAATTCCAGGCGTTCGAGCGTGACGGCGATATCGCCCGAGGGCCGGGTATCGCCGATATGAAGTCCGGCAATGTCGTGATCGTCTATGCGCTCAAGGCGCTGCAGGCGGCGGGACTGCTGGAGGACGTATCGGTCGTCGTGGCTTACACGGGCGATGAGGAGAAGACGGGGGCGCCACTGTCTATCGCTCGCCGCGACCTTATCGAAGCCGGGGAATGGGCCGACGTCGCACTGGGTTTCGAGGAGGCCGTACGCTACGACGCTACGGACTGGGCGACGATCGCGCGTCGCAGTTCGTCCAGTTGGACGCTGACCGTGAGCGGCCGGCAAGCGCACTCGTCGAGCATTTTCTCGGAGTCGACGGGAGCCGGGGCGATTTTCGAGGCTGCCCGAATTCTCGACGGGTTTTACAACGAAGTGCGCGGCGAGGAGTACCTGACCTTCAATGCCGGCACCATCCAGGGGGGAACCGACATCGACTACGACCCGCAGCAGAATCGCGGCCGCACCTTCGGCAAGACCAATGTGGTGCCGCGCAGCGTGGTCGTCCACGGTGGAATGCGAACCATATCCGCAGATCAGCTCGAACGCGCCCGCGCGGCGATGCGTGAAATCGTCGCCGCCAATCTGCCGCACACCGATGCGACTATCGAATTCGAGGATCGTTATCCGCCTATGGCGCCGACGGACGGCAATCGCCGATTGCAGCTGCTGCTGTCCGAGGTCAATCAGGCGCTGGGTCGCGGTGAAATGCCGGCGCTGGATCCCTCCCGGCGGGGCGCAGCCGATATTTCCTTTGTCGCGCCTTACACTGACGCCCTGGCAGGCCTCGGTGCACTGGGCGAGGGCGGTCACACGCCAAACGAGGAAGTCGACCTGACGTCGATGAGCACGGCAATCAAGCGCGCCGCGTTTCTGATCTATCGGCTTAGCCAAGAGTCACATCAGGACTAGAGGGCCTGCTAACGCTATGCGAGTAGAACCTGTTGTGACACGAAACGCGCCATTCGAGGCTCGAGGAGCGAAGCCTCGTCATTCGAGGCGGGCGAAGGCCTGCCCTTTGGGTACGAGCAACGCTGGATGGAGAGTTTTGCGCCGCAACCCGCGGGGCCGGGCTTCAACGAGTGCCCGGCTGCGTTGTCAGTCGCTCGTGCATGCGGATACACCGCGCTCTTTCCGCCTAGCCGGGCGCTCGTTGAGGCTCGGCCGGCACCATTCGCATGGCGTTAGCAGGACCTAGGATGGGGAATCACGGCCACAGCGACGGCAATATGCGGCGAGTCGTGATCGCGTTGTGCCTGACAGGCACCTTCATGGTCGTCGAAGTCATCGGCGGCATCCTGTCCGGATCGTTGGCATTGCTTGCAGATGCGGGGCATATGCTCACGGACACGATGGCGCTGGGGCTGGCGGCCGTCGCCTTCCACGTGAGTAAACGTGCCCCTGACGCCCGCCTCACATTCGGCTATCAGCGATTCCAGATACTCGCGGCATTCGTCAATGGCCTCACGCTGATCGTCATTGTCGGCTGGATCCTGTTCGAAGCCGTCCAGCGCTTCCTGGAGCCGAGCGATGTACTCGGACCGACGATGCTGGCGGTGGCAACGGCCGGCCTCGTCGTCAACATCGTCGCGTTCATCGTTCTGCATGGCGGAGATCAGCAGAATCTGAATATCCGCGGCGCGGCACTGCACGTGGCTGGCGACCTGCTCGGGTCGCTGGCGGCGATCATCGCCGCGCTCGTCATCATCTACACGGGTTGGCTACCCATCGATCCGCTGCTATCGGTGGCCGTCGCGCTCTTGATTCTGCGGAGTGCATGGATCCTGGTGCGCAGGAGCGGGCACATCCTGCTCGAGGGCGCACCGGAGTGGCTGGACGTCGAAGCGATGGAGACACGCATCTGCGAGGCCGTCCCCGGAGTCTGCGGCGTGCATCACGTGCACGTCTGGGGCCTCACGCCGCAGGACCTGATGCTGACGATGCACCTGAACCTGGAGGAAGAAACGACGAGCCCAACCTCGCTGATTCGCGAGGTCAAGACGCTATTGAAGTCCGAGTACGGGATTGGTCATTCGACGATCGAGGTCGAGTACGATGACTGCGCGGATCGCGGCCTGAGCGACCGGTGACGTTTAACGATCGTCAGGCTCGACCGTTCCGATGTACGGCAGCGTGCGGTCGCGCTCGGCGTAGTCCAGCCCATAGCCGACCACCCACTCATCGCCGATATTGAATCCGACGTAGTCGATTTCCACGTCGACCTCGACGGCATCTGCCTTGCAGAGCAGTGCGCAGGTACGTATCGACGCCGGCCTGTGTGATTCCAGCACGCCAATCAGGTAACTGAGCGTGTGTCCTGTGTCGACGATATCTTCGACAATGACTACGTGCCGGTCCTCGATGCTTCCGCGAACGTCCATCACCAGCCGCACGGCCCCGGTCGAGACGCTCTTGTCGCCGTAACTGGAGACCGCAATGAACTCGATCCTGCGCGGAATCGTGAGGCGTCTGGACAGGTCGGCGAGAAAGATGAATGCGCCCTTGAGAACGCCGACGAGTACGATGCCCCCCTTGTCGCCGTAATCCTCGGATATCTCGGCAGCGAGTTCGTCGACGCGGGCCAGGATGTCGGCTTCGCTGAATAGTTCGGGCGGTTGGCTCACGTTTCACTCCGTCGAGACGCAGAATGAAGAATAGGCGAAGGCGAGGGTGGACGCCATTCGGGATTGGGGTATCTTAATCGCCGATGGTTACCACCGCGAAACGCACGATCGCGATTGCCGGCAATATGGGCTCCGGAAAGAGCACGCTCGTCGAATTCCTGTCGCGCACCTATGAGGTGCAGCCTTTCTACGAGCCTAACGACGAGAATCCCTATCTGGCCGACTTCTACAAGGACATGAAGCGCTGGGCGTTCCAGTCGCAACTCTATTTTCTGAGTAACAAGTTCCGGCTGCATCAGGAACTCGACCGGCAGCCGGGTGTGGTCGCATTGGACCGCACGATCTTCGAAGATGCCGAGATTTTCGCGACCGCGCTGTATCAGATGCGCAAGATCACCAAGCGCGACTGGCAAACCTATCAGGGGTTCTACAACGCGATACTCGACGCGATCCGCCCGCCGGATTTGTTGATCTACCTCCGCTGTTCAATGCGTCCGCTGCGGCAGCGCATCCGGCTGCGCGGCCGGAAGATGGAGAAGGACGTGCCACTGTCCTATCTGAAGCGCCTGG
>CALZMR010000081.1 GCA_945788575.1 uncultured Woeseiaceae bacterium | reverse complement strand
GCCGGCCCAATGGCCGGCGTTTCTGTTAGACCTGTTGGTCTTCGGAGCGCTTACGCCGCCTCGACTTCCTTCATCGAGAGACGTACGCGGCCCTGGCGATCGACTTCGAGCACCTTGACCTTGACGACGTCGCCTTCGGCCAGCTTGTCGCTGACTTTTTCGACGCGCTCGTTCGAGATCTGCGAGATATGCACGAGGCCGTCCTTGCCCGGCAGGATGGTGACGAACGCACCGAAGTCCATGAGGCGAGCAACCTTGCCCTCGTAGATACGTCCGACCTCGACATCCGCCGTGATCAGTTCGATGCGGCGATGCGCTTCCTTGCCGGAGGCGCCGTCGACCGATGCGATCCGCACCGTGCCGTCGTTGTCGATGTCGACCGATGCGCCGGTCTCTTCGGTGATGGCACGAATTACCGCACCACCCTTGCCGATGACGTCGCGAATCTTCTCGGGGTCGATCTTGATCGTGATGATGGTCGGTGCCCACTCGGACATTTCCTCACGCGGCTTGTCGATGACCTTCGCCATCTCGCCCAGGATGTGCAGACGCGCGTCCTTGGCCTGTGCCAGCGCGACGTCCATGATCTCGCGGGTTATGCCCTGAATCTTGATGTCCATCTGCAGCGCAGTGATACCGCCTTCGGTACCGGCTACCTTGAAGTCCATGTCGCCGAGGTGATCCTCGTCGCCGAGGATGTCGGTCAGGACGGCGAATTCATCGCCTTCCTTGACGAGGCCCATGGCCACGCCAGCAACCGGCGCCTTGATCGGCACACCCGCATCCATCAGCGCCAGGCTGGTGCCGCAAACGGAAGCCATCGAGCTGGAACCGTTCGATTCCGTGATCTCGGATACGACGCGAATAACGTAACCGAAGTCGTCCTGGCTGGGCATGACCGCTTCGATGCCGCGGCGAGCGAGCTTGCCGTGGCCGATCTCGCGGCGCTTCGGTGAGCCGACGAAGCCAGTCTCACCGACGCAGAACGGCGGGAAGTTGTAATGCAGCATGAACATGTCTTTGTACTCGCCCGTGATCGCATCGATGATCTGCGCGTCACGGCCGGTACCGAGCGTCGTGGCAACGATGGCCTGCGTCTCGCCACGCGTGAAGACCGCGGAGCCGTGCGCCCGCGGCAGTACGCCCACATCGACGCTGATCGGACGAACCGTCGAGCGGTCGCGGCCGTCGATCCGCGCCTCACCGGCGATGACACGCTGGCGAACCGTGTTCTTCTCGAGCTTGTAGAGCGCGCCCTGCACGTCGGCAGCCGACCAGCGAGCATCTTCTTCGTCGCTTGCAAGCGCCTCGACAGCAGCATCCTTGACCGCGCGAACGGCGTCCTGACGCTCCTGCTTGTCGCTTATCAGATAAGCCTCGGTCATACCCGCCTGCGCCTGCTCGGCAACCGCGGATGCAAGGTCGGTATCTTCTTCCGGCGCCTGCCAGTCCCAGGCCGGCTTGCCGACTTCGGCGGCGAGCTCATTGATGGCAGCGATTGCGACCTGCATCTGCTCGTGACCGAACATGACGGCGCCGAGCATGACCTCTTCGGAAAGGCCAGCGGCCTCCGATTCGACCATCAGAACCGCGTCTGCGGTACCGGCAACGACCAGTTCGAGATCAGACTCGTTAACGGCCGAAATGGATGGGTTGAGAATGTAGTTGCCATCCTTATAAGCAACTTTGGCTGCACCGATCGGACCCGCGAACGGCATGCCCGAAATCGCCAGTGCCGCCGAAGCGCCAAGCAGCGCCGGGATATCGGCATCGACTTCCGGGTTCAGCGACATAACGGTCGCGATGACCTGAACTTCGTTCTTGAAGCCCTTCGGGAACAGCGGGCGGATCGGACGATCGATCAGTCGGCAGACCAGCGTCTCTTTCTCGGCCGGACGACCTTCGCGCTTGAAGAAGCCGCCCGGAATCTTGCCGGCGGCGTAGGTCTTCTCCTGATAATTGACGGTGAGCGGGAACCAGTCTCTGCCCGGGTCTGCCGCTTTGCGGCCAACCGCGGTAACAAGCACGACGGTATCCGCCATGTTGACCAAGACTGCGCCGTCGGCCTGCCGGGCGATACCGCCTGTGGTCAGGGATACTTCGTGCTCACCGTACTTAAACGTTTTAGTAGTTGAATTCACAATAATTTGCTCAATGGATTTTACGAATGGCAACAGGAACCTGTAGCGAACCCCTTTAAGGGCCGACTTCGGGAGAGGGTTGCCGGGTGCTCTGCGCTCTCTTAGCGGCGCAGGCCGAGCCGGGAAATCAGCTCACGGTACCGATCCTGGTCCTTGCCTTTGAGATAGTCGAGCAGCTTGCGCCGCTTGTTGACCATCCGCAGGAGACCCTGACGGCTATGGTGGTCTTTTTTGTGCTCACCGAAGTGCTCGGTGAGTTCGGATATGCGTGCAGATAGCAGGGCTACCTGGACTTCGGGAGAGCCGGTATCGGCGTCTCCGCGACTGTAGTCGGCTACGATCTTCGCTTTCGCATCAGTGGAAAGTGACATTTCTTCAATACTCCAGGGTACTCATGTACCCGTACTTTTCTTGGGCCTTTTTCGACGCGCGGTATTCTAGCGCCTGCACCGGCCCTTTAACAGTCTGAAACAACAAATAGTTACGTTTTCGTCGGCTGCCCGAAAACCCGCTTGGGCGCCAGCTCGCCGCCAGCCGACAGTTCGCCGACGCCGAGAAAATTCCGCTCGCCGTCCGGCCCGTAAACCCTTGTCAAACCAGCCGTTTCCAGCGCTTCGCTCGAAACCGTCTGGCCGTGCAGAAAGCGCGTGGTAGCAGCTTCAGTCAGCGAAACGGACGGCAATGTGGCCAGTGCCTTGTCCGCCGGCATCAACTGCTCGCGCAACCCGGATGGATCCTCATCGACAAGCGCCTCGGCACCCGGTAAGTCCAGCATCTCGGCCGGGTCGAACGCGCCCACGGTCTCCCGATGGAGACTCGCGGTGTGTGCGACGGTGCCAGCACGCTCCGCGATGTCCTCGACAAGCGACCGAACGTAGGTGCCTTTCGAGCAGCGGACCCGAAATGTGAGTCTCTGCCCCGCTGCTTCCAGCAACTCGATCTCATCGATTCGAATCGGGCGCGGGTCACGCTCGACGACCTCGCCCTTCCGAGCGAGTTCATAGAGTCGTTTGCCGTCTTTCTTCAATGCCGAATACATCGGCGGTACCTGCATCGATTCGCCGAGAAACCCGTTCAGAATCACGGCCCAATCGTCCTTGCTGAGTTCCGGCACGTCCGCCGTTCGAATCGCCTGACCGTCAGCATCGCCGGTATCGGTCGCGACCCCCAGTTTGGCGGTCACGCGGTAGGTCTTGTCGGCGTCCAGCAGGAACGCGCAGACTTTGGTCGCCTCGCCGAAGCACAACGGCAGCATGCCGGTCGCCGCAGGATCCAGACTTCCGGTGTGGCCGGCCTTCTTTGCGCCCAACAGGCGCTTCACGCGCTGCAGCGCCTGATTCGACGTCAGTCCGGCGGGCTTGTTCAACAAGAGAACGCCGTCGATCGCGACTGACCGACTGTATGTTCGGGCACTCATAAGGTATTACCGGGTATCGTCGATCGGATCTGAGTCAGCCGCGTCCTCTTCGACGACGGTGTCGATGAGTCTGCCGATACGAACGGCCTCGGCGGCACTGTCGTCGTGCGCGAATCGAAGCTCCGGCACGTGCCGCACCTTAATCGCATGACCGAGCTTACGGCGCAGGAATCCAGCGGCGCGCTCGAGACCTTCCGTCACCTTCGCCGGATCTTCGTTCGGATCGATCAGGCTGAAATAGACTCTTGCCACACTGAGGTCCCGGGACAGTTCGACGTCCGTCAAAGACACGTTTGCCAGGCGCGGATCCTTGGTCTCGAACCTCAGCAGTTCGCTCAGCGTGCGCAGCACCTGATTGCCGAGCCGCTGGTGGCGTGCAAACTCCCGAGGCATCGTATTCCAGGGCCTCCTTAGTCGAGCGTGCGAGCGACTTCAATTCGCTCGAAACACTCGATCTGATCGCCGACCTTGACGTCATTGTAATTCTTGACGCCGATACCGCACTCGGTACCTGAACGCACTTCGTTCACGTCGTCCTTGAAGCGGCGCAGCGACTCCAACTCGCCCTCGTAGATCACGACGTTGTCGCGCAGCACGCGAATCGGATTCGCGCGCTTGACGTAACCCTCCAACACGATCGAGCCGGCGATGTCGCCGAGCTTGGGCGACTTGAACACTTCCTTCACTTCGGCGAGGCCCACGATCTGCTCGCGAATCTCCGGCGCCAGCAGTCCGCTGAGCGCAGCTTTGACGTCATCGATAGCTTCATAAATGATGCTGTAGTAGCGAATATCGACGCCCGATTCCTTGATCGCCGTACGCGCGGCGGCGTCGGCACGAACGTTGAAGCCGATAATGACGGCATGGGATGCAGCGGCGAGCGTCGCATCGGTTTCGGTGATTCCGCCGACGCCTGAGCCGAGGACTTTGACCTCGACCTCGTCGTTGGACAGATTGGTCAGCGCATCGCGCAGCGCTTCCGCGGAACCATGCACGTCCGACTTGATGATCAATGAAACCGACTCGCGCTGACCATCCTTCATCTGACTGAACATGTCCTCGAGCTTCGAGGCCTGCTGCTGAGCAAGCTTGGCGTCGCGAGTCTTTGCCTGACGGAACTCCGCGACTTCGCGTGCCTTGCGCTCGTTCTTGACCGCAAGGAAATCGTCGCCCGAACTCGGAGTCTTGGAGAGACCGAGAACAACCGCCGGTGATGACGGTCCGGCCGACTTTATGGACTGCCCGGTCTCGTCGAACATATTGCGAATTCGGCCGTACTCCTCGCCGGCGATGATCATGTCGCCCTGTTTCAGGGTACCGCCTTGAACCAGCAGGGTAGCCACTGCGCCGCGGCCTTTCTCGAGACTCGATTCGATCACCAGACCCCTTGCAGGACCTTCGGCGACGGCTTCGAGATCCATGACCTCCGCCTGCAGCAGAATGGATTCGAGCAGCTTTTCCACGCCTTCGCCGGTCTGTGCCGACACGTTGACGAACAGATGATCGCCGCCCCACTCCTCTGGAATGACTTCGTGCTGCGTGAGTTCGTTCCTGACCCGTTCGGGATCCGCATTCTCGCGGTCAATCTTGTTCACCGCGATCACCAGCGGCACTCCGGCCGCTCTGGCGTGCTGAATCGCTTCCACGGTCTGCGGCATGACGCCGTCGTCGGCCGCTACCACGAGTACGACGATGTCCGTCGCCTGAGCACCACGCGCGCGCATCGCTGTGAAAGCGGCGTGGCCCGGGGTGTCCAGGAACGTGACGCGTCCCTTGTCCGTCTCGACCGAGTAAGCACCGATGTGCTGTGTAATGCCGCCCGCTTCGCCCGCCGCGACCTTGGTGCGGCGGATGTAATCGAGCAACGAGGTCTTGCCGTGATCGACGTGACCCATAATCGTGACCACCGGGGGGCGCGGTACGGCCTCGCCCTCCAATTCCGTGGTCTGCTCCTCGGCGAGGAGCTGTTCATCCATCTCAGCCTCGGCGATCGGCTTCGGAACGTGGCCGAGTTCCTCGACAACCAGCGCCGCCGTGTCCTGATCGATGACCTGATTGATCGTCACCATGGCGCCCATGTTGAACAGCACCTTGACGACTTCGTTGCCCTTGACGGCCATCCGCTGGGCAAGTTCCGAAACCGCAATGTTCTCTGGAATCTCGACCTCGCGCACGACAGGTGCCGTCGGCCTCTCGAAACCGTGCGCCGAATCGCCGCTGACCGACACCGGTCGGCGCCGCATCGTCGGCTTCCGCTTCCGCCTGCCGCTCTTGTCGCCGGCAACGTGCAGCTCTCTTCGACCGTATTTTGTCTCGGGGCGCTTCGGCGTCGCCTTGGGCTTCTCCTTGGCACGGCGGGTCCGCGCATCCTGTTCGGCCTTTTCGAGCCGGGCCTTTTCTTCAGCCGCAGCAACAGTAGCCTGCTCGGCAACCTTCTTGGCTTCCTCTTCGGCGTCAATCTTCGCCTGCTCTTCGCGCTGCCGATCTTCCGCGGCCTTGCGTTCGGCTTCGAGCTGCTCGGCTTTCTCGCGCTCCTCTGCGAGCTTCTCGGCCTCGACGCGCTCCTCTTCCTCGCGCCGCTGCGCGTCGAGCGCCTCCTGCTCCTTCTGAGCCTGTTCCTCCAGCACGTCCCGCTTGACGTAGGTGCGCTTGCGGCGAACCTCGACGTTGACCGTGCGCGAACGCCCCTGGGCGCCCGACAATCTGAGCTCCGACTGAGACTTGCGCTTCAGCGTGATCTTCTTCGGTGCCGCGACCGTGGCCGGCGTATCGGCCTGCCCGTGGCTGCGCCGCAAGTGGGTCAACAGTTCGAGTTTCGCATCTTCACTGATCGTATCCTCGGACCCGCCGACCTTGATACCAGCCTCGTCGAGCTGCGACAGCAGCTTATCGACCGGTACCTTCAGCACTTCCGCAAATTGTGCAACCGTCACATCAGCCATTCATATACTCCACGTACGCAGACCCCAGCGGTCTGCTACGCCTGCTGTTCCGCCTCGAACCAGTGCGCGCGGGCTTTCATGATCAGCGCCGCTGCCTGTTCCTCTTCCATTTCGTTGATCTCGAGCAGATCGTCGGTCGCGAGTTCCGCGAGATCCTCGCGGGTTACGACGCCATTGCTCGCCAACACGTAGGCCAGACCTTTGTCCATGCCCTCGAGGCTAAGGAGATCCTCGGCCGGCTCGGCCTCGTCGATCTTCTCTTCCTTCACGATCGCCTGCGTCAACAGAACGTCGCGGGCACGACTCCGCAGCTCCGTGACGATGTCCTCATCGAACTCTTCGATCTCTACCAGCTCGGACGTTGGTACGTAGGCGACTTCTTCGATGGTCGAGAAGCCTTCCTGAACCAGGATGAGACCGATTTCTTCGTCGACGTCGAGCTGCTTCGAGAACAGCTCGATCAGCTCCTTCATCTCGGACTCGCTCTTCTGTTCAGCGTCGGCCGCGGTCATCACGTTCAGTTCCCAGCCGCTCAGTTCGCTCGCAAGCCGGATGTTCTGCCCGCCGCGGCCGATGGCCTGCGACAGCTTGTCCTCTTCGACGGCGATGTCCATGCTGTGCTTGTCTTCGTCCACGACGATCGATACGACCTCCGCCGGGGACATCGCATTGATCACAAACTGCGCGTAGTTCTCGTCCCACAGAATGATGTCGACGCGCTCGCCCGCCAGTTCATTGGATACGGCTTGTACACGTGAGCCGCGCATACCGACGCACGCGCCGACCGCGTCGATACGATTGTCGTTGCTCCTGACCGCGATCTTGGCGCGCAGACCCGGGTCGCGGGCCGCCGCAAGGATGTCGATCAGGCCCTGGCCCACCTCCGGCACCTCGATCTTGAACAGTTCGATCAGGAACTGGGGCGAGGTGCGTGTCATGAAGAGCTGCGGACCACGGGGCTCGGAGCGAACTTCGGTCAGCAAAGCCTTGATGCGATCCTGCGGACGAACGGGCTCGCGCGGAACCATCTGATCTCGCGGCACGAATCCTTCTGCATTGCCGCCAAGATCGATGTACACACCATTGCGATCGACGCGTTTGACGAGACCCGACAACAGTTCGCCTTCGCGCTCCTGATATTCCTCGACGACCTGCTCGCGCTCCGCCTCACGGACCTTCTGCACGATCACCTGTTTGGCGGTCTGAGCCGCGATTCGGCCGAACTCAACCGATTCCATCGGCACTTCGACGAAACCGCCGGGCTCGGCATTCTCATCGACGTCCACGGCGTCGATCATCCGCAGTTCGCGATCGGGAAACTCAAGCTCGGTCGACTCGTCCTCGAATACCAGCCAGCGCCGGAACGTGTCGTATTCGCCCGACTCGCGGTCGATCGCGACACGCACGTCGATATCGTCGCCGTGTTTGCGGCGCGTCGCCGACGCGAGGGCCGCTTCGATGGCCTCGAAGATGATGTCTTTTTCTACGCCCTTCTCGTTGGAGACGGCGTCGACAACCATCAGAATCTCTTTGCTCATTTACGTGTTCCTCAACTTCGCCTGCATCAGGCGACCGGCACGAGCCGTGCAGTATCGATCGTCGCTATAGGCAGCGTATGCGATTCGCCATCCACATCGACCACGATGTTTTCCTCATCCACGGACGCCAAAGGCCCGCGAAAGCGTTTGCGCCCATCAATCGGAAAGCGCATCTGCACTTTCACGACCTCTCCTGTAAACCTATGAAAGTGCTCGACTTTCGTCAGTTTCCGATCCAGCCCCGGGGACGACACTTCGAGGTCGTAATGGCCCGGTACCGGATCTTCGACATCGAGCAGCGCACTCACGGCGAGACTGACTTTCTCGCAGTCGGCGAGGCCGATGCCGTCCGGGTGATCAATGAACACCCGTAAAAATCCCTGTTTTCCTGCAAACCTGGCCTCGAGATCGTAGAGCTCGTAGCCCAGGCGTTCGACAGTCGGTTCGAGCAATTCCGCAAGCTCGTCTCTATTCACGTTTCTCTTGCAACCGTCTGTTTTACCAACAAAAAATGGGCCCAAGGCCCATTCCAACCCGCGCCTGTCGCTGCCCAGTGCCACATCCTGTCGGCACCGCTCGGGCAACAAAAAACCCCGAAAGCGGGGCTTTATCGGTCGGGCCTTACCCGACATCGTGGGTCTTCCTCGAGTCCCGGACCCTAAAGATCCTACGGAATGCCCACCCTTGCGCTGGCGCGGGATTATACGGCAAGCCGTGGCACTTTCGCAACGCTGTGAAGGCTTGTGATTCAGGCAGAATGAGCCGCTGGACTGACCCGTCCGCAAGCTATGGAGAAGGGCGAAATGTACGACTTCGCGATCATCGGCGGTGGTATCGTTGGTGCTGCGACCGCGTGGCAACTCAAGGCTCGACATCCCGGCGCCCGAATCGTCCTGCTCGAAAAGGAAGCTGAGTGCGGGGCACACCAGACTGGTCGAAATTCGGGCGTAATTCACGCCGGCCTCTACTATCGGCCTGGTAGCCTGAAGGCGCGCTTCTGCAAGGCGGGCGTCCGGGCAGTTATCGAATTTTGCGGCGAACACGGGATTCCCTTCCGACAGCCCGGCAAACTCGTCGTGGCCACCGACGAAATCGAGCTCGAGCGGCTACAGGCACGTCTCGCTCGAGCGCAACAGAATGGCATCGACGTGCACTGGCTGGACCAAGCCGACATGCGCGAACTCGAACCCCATGTCGCCGGTTCTGCGGCGATTCTGAGCCCTTCCAGCGGCATCGTCAGCTATCGAGCGGTCACTGAAACCATGCTTCGGTTGTTCACGGCGCAAGGCGGTGAGCTTATGACCGCCTCCGAAGTAGTCCGTCTGTCTGAAGACCAAAGTGGAGTCAGAATCAGAACCCGGCGAGGCTTGATTCGCGCCGGGTATCTCATTGCCTGCGCAGGGCTGCAGTCGGACCGGCTGGCTCGGATCCACGGGCTGGATCCCGGGGTCCACATCCTGCCCTACCGTGGCGAATACTTTCGGCTGCGCAAGGAGCGCAGCGACATCGTGAAGCATCTGATCTACCCGGTGCCCGACCCGGCACTGCCGTTCCTCGGCGTGCATCTGACGCCGATGATCGACGGGTCCATAACGGTGGGGCCGAATGCCCTGCAGGGCTGGAAACGGGAGGGTTACGGACATCTGAACTTCAGTGTGCGAGATACCTGGGACATGCTTTCCTACCCGGGATTCTGGCGGATCACGTCGCGTTTTCTCGGCACCGGACTCCGGGAGTTCCGCAATGCCCTGTCGAAGCCTGCCTACCTCAAGGGCGTCCAAAAATACTGCCCGTCCTTGTCGCTCGACGATCTGGAGCCGCACCCCGTCGGCGTTCGCGCTATGGCGGTCGATCGGCACGGCGCCATGGTCGACGACTTCCTGTTCGTCGAGAGCGCGAGGAGCCTTCACGTCTGTAACGCGCCTTCGCCCGCGGCCACGTCGGCGATCCCGATCGGGGAACACATCTGCGAACGTATAGAGGCGAAGGCCGCCTCTTAGATGAGCGCTGCAAATGCGGCGGCGATGGCGACTGCTATGCTTTTGTAGCTACCTTGTGAAGCGGAGATCCAAACATGGCGATGTTCGACTGTCCCGGCTGTGGCGAGCCTGTTTCGGATGACGCGCAGACCTGCCCCCACTGCGGCATTGCTGTGAATCAGCACACCGTCCCGCGGTGGTTTCAGATTGCGATTGCAGTCTTCTCGGTCGCAGTGGCGTATTGGGTCTACGATTTGCTCAGCACGGGCCGCCTCAGTCCTATCGGCGCTGTCGCCGGCCTGGTGCTCTACGCGGGCGCCGTCTGGCTGCTCATGAAAGCGCTT
>CALZMR010000080.1 GCA_945788575.1 uncultured Woeseiaceae bacterium | reverse complement strand
GTAAACTGCTGTCGTCCGTTCAATAAGAATAACAAGGAGAATCTATGCCTATTTTCTTTGGCTGGTATCGCTGGGCTCCGAAGCTCGTGGCGTTTCGCAACGACTGGTGCACCCAGTGTCAGTGCGAGAGGCTCACGTTCGGCAGACTTACGATCGACTTCGGCCATTTCTTCTGGATCCCGATTATTCCTCTGGGTGTATGGACGCGCTGGTATTGCTCCAACTGCAACATGGACCCTGCGGAATCAGCCGAAACCAAGCGCCCAGTTCGAATCCTCACATGGCTGCTCGTCTCACCGCTCGCGATCGTTGTCGCGATACCAGTATGGAAGAACGACCCCACGGTGCAAGGCGGCTTCACACTGTTCTTGCTGGTCGCCGCCGCTGGTGCATTCGTCTTTACGTCCTGGTGGGCCTTCAAGCCCCTTGGGAACACGCACGACTCCCGGCGCTCGAAGGTTCAGCCTTACGCCTCAGACGAATGCCCACTGTGCAGCGGGACGATCATGTCCTCGATGCCGAAGAAGGAGTGCTCGAGTTGCGGTGCCGAGCACCGGCCATTCGAGAAGGCGAACGACGTCTTGGGCCCGACGATGTAAGCGATGCGGGGGCTGAGGTTCGTTCCAACGCCCGATCAGGACGCCCAATCCGGCGGCTCCCAGGAGAACTCGGTGTCGAAACGTCCGTCGCTGTGCGCCGTGTACTGACACCGGGACCACACGCCTTTCTCCCCGTCGGCCGTCGCTTCCTGGAGACTCGTGAATCGATCCGAGAGATCCGGAATGATCTCGATGGCTTTCTCGATGTCCATCTGCTTCGAGTTCCCGTCCGAGTCCAGATAGGAGATGACGAAGTCCGCTCGGTCGTCGTCGACCTGCGCAGCAACGGTCGCCGACACCCAGGATTCTGCGATCCGAGAGGTGACCATATCCGCGATCTCCGCGAGAATCCTGCCGGATCCCTCGGCCGCCATCAGCCCGCCTTGCTCAGTTCCGGTACGCCGGCGGCGTAGTCGACGCCGGATCGAGGTAGCGGTCCCTTAGCAGCGTCTGCCGGCTCTGCATCTCGACGGACTCGCCATTGATCAGCACTGCTTCCGGATATATACCGAGTTCCAGCGGATCGCCGGGCCAGATGACGACGTCACCCTGTTTGCCGACTTCGATGCTTCCGAGCCGCTCCGCAACACCATAGATCTCGGCGGGGCTCAGAGTGATCGCGCGTAGCGCATCATTCCAGGACATGCCGACAACCGTGGCATTACCCGCAGACTGCGTGAGGTTCCTGGCGTTATGCGTTTCCTCGTCGGCGAACGCGATCGTCACGCCTGCGTTCGCGAGTATCGCCGGCGCTTCCGCATTGGCATTCAGTCGATCGAAGTTCGACGGCAGATTCGCACTCGGATGCACGAGTACCGGGATGTTCGCGGCCGCGAGTTCGTCGGCGACCATCCATGCCTCGGCGCCGCCCGAAATGATTGCCCGAACGCCGTACTCTTCAGTCAGCGCAATCAGTCCTACGATGTCGCTTCTGCGATGTACGCTGACGAGCATCGGCACGCTGCCGTTAAGGACAGGCTGCAATGCTTCGAGGTCGGACACGGAGAACGCGTAGTCTCGGTGCTGGCCGCGCTGGTACGCGTCGCCGTTCACGCGGTAGTCGATGGCTTCGTCGAGTGCATTCCTGAGAACCAGCAGCGATGACACTCGTGACGCGCCGGCAAGACCTACTGAACGCTCACCCAGATGCACGACGAGTGCCGCGCCACGCCGATCGATGCTGTCGTCGTCGCCGCTGAGATTCACGACGGCGGCCATGCCGGAGATGACGTGGCTACTCATGTCTTCCGAGAAACCTGTCGACGGCACGATCAGTGCACGCGTCACACCTTCGATGCGATTGACGCCTATGAGCGTCGAAGCAGGGTTGAATGCATCGGCGATGTCGAAGCTCGCGGTGAACTGATTACCCGTCTGCACATAGTCGAGCGGTCCGGCCGAGAAGCCGACCTCGACGAGACCGAGATTACCCTCGGGCGAGAAGATGCCCGGCGTGACGATTTTGCCGGCGGCGTCGATGACCGTAGCGCCGTTCGGCGCGCTTACGTTCGATCCCACGGCCGTGATGCGGCCGTTGTCGATCACGACGGTCGCGTTCTCGATCGTGCCATCAGGCCCGACCGTGTGAACGGTGCCGCCGACGATAGCTATCGTTTCCGCTTGTGCGGTTACGGCGAAGAACAGGAAGAGGGCAATCAGCTTTCTCATTGCGCACCTCCAATCGCCGCGGTCGTACCGAGCGAGAAGTCGGTAATCGGATTGACGCTCGGGTCGTTGAGGTCGTAGGCCAGCGCACCGTCGATCCAAACCTGCTCCGCTCGCGTATAGACACTGAACGGATCGCCGTTCCAGAGCACGACGTCGGCCATCTTGCCGTCCTCGAGCGTGCCGGTCTGCTCGTCGATGCCGAGCGATTGAGCCGCGTTGCGAGTGATCCACTGGATTGCGACCTCGGGTGGTATGTCGATGCCAACGCGCGCCGCCGCTCCCATGACTTTCGCAGCTTCCTGATTCAGCCGCTGGATACCGATCGCGCTGTCGGAATGGATGATCGCGCAGGCGCCCGCCTGCTCGACAATGGCTGCGTTTTCGCGGATGCCATCGTAGGCCTCCATTTTGAAGCCCCACCAATCGGCCCACATCGCCGCGCAGGTGCCGCTCTCGGCGAGCAGGTCGGCGATCTTGTAGGCCTCGACGGCGTGATGGAATGCCGCGATCTCGTAACCGAATTCGTCCGCGATCTCGAGCATGATCGCCATCTCGTCGCCACGGTAGCAGTGGTTGTGAACCAGGATCTCGCCGTTCAATACCCCGGCGAGCGTCTCGAGTTCGAGGTCTCGCGTCGGGGGCGAACCCTCGCCGTTCTCGGCGGCGGCCAGCTGGTCGCGGTAGTCGGCGGCGCGGATCCATGCTTCGCGATAGCCGGCAACGTTGCCCATGCGGGTGGACGGCGCCTGACCGCGACCGCCATACACGCGCTTGGGGTTTTCGCCGCAGGCCATTTTGAAGCCGTGCGGCGCGTCCGGGAACTTCATCTCCATGACGCTGCGTCCCGGGACGTTCCTGAGCGTAACGCCCCGGCCGCCCATCAGGTTCGCCGAGCCCGGCAGGATCTGCATGGAGGTTACGCCGCCTGCCAGCGCGGTCGTGAAGCCGGGGTCGTGCGGCCAGACGCTGTGCTCGGCCCAGACCTCCGCTGTGACAGGCGAGCTGATCTCATTGCCGTCAGAGTGCGATTCGGTACCGGGCGAGGGGTAGACACCGAGGTGGGAGTGCACGTCGATGACGCCCGGCGTGACCCACTTGCCGGTGCCGTCGATGACGATCGCACCGTCGTGGCTCAGACCCTGACCGACCGCGGCGATCAGGCCGTCTACCATCAGCACATCGGCGTCTTCGAGGAGTTCGCCGGTGCCGGTCAGTACGGTGGCGCCGGTGATGAGCGTCGGTTCGCTCGGCATCGGCGTGTAGCGGCTGGCGAATGCGTCGCCGGCTCCACTATCGGCCTCGTCGGCACCACAGCCAACGAGGCAGGCGGCCGCAGCGGCGGCCAGGATTATTGTTCTCACTTAGGTTCCCCCGGCGTAAAGCGAACGCCGGAGTTTACCTCAGCCGATTGCCGAACGCGTCCCAGACCTCGATTTCACCGTAGTTCAGAGCCCGGACCGACTCCTCGATCCGGTCGAGGTCGCCGACGACGACCCAGGTCAGCTCGGACGGATCGAAATAGTCACGGGCGCGGGCAATCACCTCATTCAGCGTTATGGCTTCGATGCGGTCGCCCTGGCCCTCGGCGTAGTCGAAAGGCAGACCGAAGCTGTCCGACGACACGATGCTCGCCAGAAAACCGCGATTCGTCGTGTAACGCCCGGGCAGCGAGCGAACCTGCTTGATCCTGATGCGCTCCACTTCGTTCTCGGTCGCCGGCGCCGTCGTGACGAACTCGCTGAACTCACGCATTATCTCCATCATGGCGTCCGCCGTTCTGTCGGTCTGAACCTGTCCCCGAGCTCGCAGCATCTGGTCGCCGCTCGTGTTCGAGGCGATACCCGATCCATAGCCATAGGACCAGTGTTTGTCCTCGCGCAGGTTCATATTGAGCCGCGACTCGAAGCCACCGCCGATCACCTGATTCACCATGAACAATTCCGTGGACAGCTCCGGGTCGAACGGCGGCAGTGCATGTCCGGCGACGATCGTGCTCGACTCGGCCCCCTCGTAGTCGACGAGAATGACTCGGGCTCGAGGTTCGAGTGCCGGGCCGATAGCTGCACGTGCTCCGCCGCCCTCCGCCGTCCAGCGGCCGAACGCGTCCTCGACGGCCTCACGCGCCGTGTCGATGTTGACATCGCCGATCATGTAGATCGTCATCCGGTCAGGGCTGACTTGCTGGGCGTGAAAGTCGACCAGCATGTCCCGATCGACCTGCGCGAGGTAGTCGAGAGACCACACCGCGCCCATCGCCGTTTGCTCGCCGAAGATCGCTCGGTCGAACAAGCTACTCGCCGCACTCGCTGGCGCCTGCTCGAGCGTCGCGAGCCACCCCGCGATCTGTTCCTTGAGTTTGTCGATCTCCTCGTCGGGGAAGATCGGGTTACGGAGCATCTCCGCCGTCAGTTCCAGCGACCGTTCCAGATTCGAATTCAGGATCCGGTAGCTGGCGCTGCTGTCTTCCATGTCCGCGCTGAACGAACCGCCGAGCATCGCGATCCGATCACGCGCCGAGGCAAGTTCGCCAGCGTCATAGCGGCGTGTGCCCTTGTCGAGCAGATCGAACATCATCGTCGCAAGACCGGGTGCTTCCATCGGCGCCGCGGCCGCGCCGGTATCGATGCGCACCGTCACATCAACGATCGGAATACTGCCGCGCTCGGCAACGACAAGGCGGATGCCGTTATCGAGCACCACCGATTCAATCTCCGGGAACTCGACTTCCGAGTCCGCGACGACGGACGGGATAGTCGAGCGGTCCGCCCGGGCCTCGGCAACAGTGTACTCCGGGAACGGCAGAACGGTCAGCTCGTAGAACCCGCGGCGCAGCCAGCGGTTGGCTGTCGCCTGGAGCTCGTCTTCCGACGCCTCGCCGATCCACTCGAGTTCGGTATTGATGAACAGCGGGTCGTCAGAGTAGAGATAGCCTTCGGCGAGCAGACGGCCGATCGAAGACGTCGTCTCCAGTGCGCCGATCATGTACATGTTGATGGCAAGCTGCGCATTCTCCAGCAGCTCGGTGTCGGGGCCCTCGGTCAGGTACTCCTCGAGGACCTGATCGACGACGGCCATGACTTCGTCGGGATCGGCGCCCGGCACCAGATCGATCGTGAGCTGATACTCGCCGCTCAGCACGCGGCCGTAGGCGCTGCCGCGCACGTTGGTCGCGAGCCTGAGATCGTCGACGAGCGCCTTGTACAGCGGCGCATTCTTGTTCGATACCAGCGTCTCATTGACGAGGTACATCAGCGTCGTGTCCCGATCGTTGAGACCGGGCAGCGCCCAGACGCGCGAGATTCGGGTCTGGCCGACGCGGTCGTACATCGATTCGTGGCGATCCTCTTCGAGCACCGGTATCCACTGTTGCGGATGTATCAGAGGCTCGCCCGCCGGCGCCTCGCCGAAATAGAACTCGACCTTCTCGCGCGCATCTTCGAGCGTTACGTCGCCGGCGAGCACCAGTACGGCATTGGATGCACCGTAGTAGGTGTTGAACCACTCATGCACATCTTCGAGCGAAGCGGCATCGAGATCCTCCATCGAGCCGATGATCGAGTGCCGGTACGGATGATCGACCGGGTAGATGCCTGCCCGGATGCGGTCGTACATGCCTGCGTAAGGTCGTGTCTCTCCCTGGCGCTTCTCGTTCTGCACGACACCGCGTTGCTCATCGAGCGCGTCCTGGGTCACGGCACCGAGCAGGTAGGTCATGCGGTCGCTTTCCATCCACAGCGCCATGTCGAGTGCACCTGACGGGACGGTCGCGTAATAGTTGGTCCGGTCTTCCGCGGTGGTGCCATTCATACCGGTCGCGCCAGCATCCATGAATGGCGAGAAGTACTCACCCTCACGGTTCTCGGTGCCCTGGAACATGAGATGCTCGAACAAGTGCGCGAAGCCGGTCTTACCCTCCGGTTCGTCCTTCGAGCCGACCCCGTACCACATGCCGACGAATACGGTCGGCGTCGAGTGATCGGTGTGCACGAGGACGGTTAGCCCGTTGTCCAGCTGGAACTGCTCGTAGGGGATGTGGACCTGGGTCGCCAACTCGTCGTCGGCGAAGGCCAGGCACGACCGGAGAAGGAAAGAGAGGGCACTCAACCGTGCCAGACTGCGCGGAATTCGGATCACGAAACCCTCCATCGGATATCGTCTGTTGTTTGACCGCGCCGGGACAATTGGTTCGCGGTCGTCGGAGCATACACGCGCCTGTGGGCGCTTGTCAGGGGTGCGGGCCGGCGGGCCGACTCCCTGGAAATGGTCATTCTGCCGTCCCGATTGAGCCTACGTGGTTTTCACGACGTCCAGCGGCGTCCCGCAGCCCTATAATCTCCCTGGGTTCCGGCTGTGGCCCGTATCGAGCGGTTGCCGGCCGCGACCCAGAGGATTCGAAGCAACGAATGTCAGACGTACTCTTATTATTCTCGACGGTGGATGGACACACTCGCCAGATCTGCGAGCGAATGGCACAAACCCTCGAATCCGACGGCCTGCGCGCGACGGTGCAGGAGCTCACACCAGGGTCAGACGCAGACCTCGGCGCTTACGATGCCGTCGTGATCGGTGCGAGCATCCGCTACGGCAAACACCGCCCGGAAGTGGCAAAATTCATCGACGTGCACCGCGACTCGCTCGAATCGATGCCTGCCGCCTTCTTCTCGGTGAACGCCGTTGCGCGTAAGCCCGAAAAGCGCACGCCCGAGACCAACGTCTACGTCCGCAAGTTCCTGAAGTCGATCACCTGGAGCCCGAAGCACATCGGGATATTCGCCGGCAAGATCGACTATCCCCGCTACGGTTTCTTCGACAAGCACATCATCCGCCTGATCATGCGGATCACGAAGGGGCCGACCGACCTGTCCCAGAGCTACGAATTCACCGATTGGGACGAGGTCGATGCATTCGTGAAAGGCATCGGCAGGCTGACCGCCGCCGATCCAGAGGAACATGCCGCCCAGGTCGATTGAGCTTCATTGGCGCATCCACCACGACTCAGCTTCGCAGAAACTGGGCATCCGCGGCATCGCCGCGGAGCGCCTGACGGCCGGCGAATCGCTGCGAGATATTGAACAACCATCGTTGCCAGTACCAGCGGCCCTTCCGCAGGAAGCGTCGAACTGACAAGCGCAAATGCCCTCTCTCCTTGACGCGGCCGTCAATGGTCGTCGCGGCGGACAGCACGGAAGGCGCAACCGTATACGGCGTCAGCGCGTGCAGCGGCTGACCGTGCTCCCAGAATTTCTTGATGAATACATCCACTGGTGCGTCGAATTGCTCGGTCGCTGCGAGGAAACGCCCGGCGGTGTCGGGAGAAATCGCGTAGGCCATCGTCGAATGCGGGGCTTTCGTGAATCGTGACGCGACGAACCCGCCAGCGTCGAACAGCGGGGTCCGTCGTGCGCGCACATCCGTTTGCAGGCGAATGAAGCCCAGCGGAGCCGCCAGCCGCAGAGCTTCTCGAACCGCCGCTTCGAAGCGTTCGAGCAGATCGAAATCGTCTTCCATGACCAGGACCGGCTCAGCCAGCCGCACACAGCGTTTCCAAAGTGCACGGTGACTGGCGAAGCAGCCGACTTCGCCGATCGTGATTGGCCGGCCGGTATTGAGCAAAAACTCATCCACGTGGTACCCGGCAAACGCACGGAATGCCTCACGTCCAGCGATCGCCTCGAAGAACTCGAACTCCAGTCCTGCAGCGTCGAGCTTCTCTTTCGAGCTTTGTCGGCGGTCACGGTGTTCGGCCATGTTGATGACATAGATGCGCATAGCGGCTCCTCGATTCTGCGTAGTCGTTTGGACGAACGACGACAGAGGAATCGGTCGCGACCGGAAATCCGGCGTCGGTTCGTCAAACAAGTACGCCCCGAATGCAGACGAGGAACACGCTATGCAAAACAAGAAATTAGTAACGCTGATCGGAATCGGCAGCGCTATGTCGCTGACACCGTTCGCACTGGCAGACCATTACGACGACGATGACGAGGAAGAGATTCCGTTCGCCGTTGCCGAAGTCTTCTTCGAACTCAACAACACCGATGGCGACCTGGGTATCCATGCCCTCATCGACGGCGACCCATGGAAGCGCCTGACGATAGAAAACCCGCGCGAGAAGCGGATTTTGAACGTCACAGCCGCCAGCCGGCTGCGTCGTCAGGGGCTGACCGAGATATTCTTCGAGAGCGCCGAACCGCCGTTCGATGAGCTGCCACCCCGAGTCTTCTTCCGGCGATTCCCCGAAGGCACCTACGACGTCGAAGGCATCACGATCGACGGCCAGGAACTGGAATCGGAGACCGAGATAACCCACGCGATGCCTGCCCCTGCCGATCCGACCGTGAACGGCCTGGGCATGGCGCGTGTCTGCGATGACGAGGACCCGGCCTACGACGCGCCAACGGTCGTACTCCCGGTTACGATCAGCTGGCCGCCGGTCGCGCAAACGCATCCCACGCTCGGTCACCCGCAATCGTCGCCCGATATCACGATCGTGAACTACGAGTTGGTCGTCGAGACTGAAATCGAGGGCCCGGACGGCGAAGAGTTCACGACCGTCTTCAACGTTAGGCTACCCCCCGACGTGACGTCAGTGACGGTCCCGGACGAGTTCCTTTCACAGTCCGACGAGTTCAAATACGAAGTTCTCGCACGTGAAGAGAGCTGGAATCAGACCGCCGTCGAAAGCTGCTTCCTGACCGCCGACTGACCGGATCTGCACGTCACCCCCCGGCGCGGGGCCTCTCTCCTGGGGCTCCGCGCCTTCTCTGTTTGTTTCTCCGGGGCCACGCCGAACCGACCGATTTTGTGCACTGACTGCGTCTAACGGACAGGATCAGGGAGGACAGCAAGTGAAAATCGGACACATCAACCTTGCGACGTCAATGAATGGCATTGGCGAACATTTCGTAAGGCTCCTCGAGGCGCTGGCACGTCAGGGAATCGATCAGCACGTTCTCGTCGCCAACGCAGCGCTCGCGCGCCGAATCGCAGTCTGCGAAAACGTAAGCGTGGGACCGGTCGTCAGGACCGCCGTCATGGCGTACTGCCTCATGCCGGACGTCGCGGTCGCACATATACATGAACCGCGTGGCGCTCAGGCCGGTCTGCTACTGACACTGACTCGCTCGATCCCTTATGTGCTGACGCGTCGAGAAACGACGCCGGTTGGAAGAAACCCGCTGGGGCGGTCGACGATCTCGCGAGCAGCGAGTGTCGTTTGCCCGAACCACGAATCAGCGAGCGCGGTGCTCGGCGACAGCTTCACCACTCCCGTTGATGTCGTCGCCGACATCGCGCACGCATCACTCGAAGCGGACGCGAGCGACAACCATGCCGCGGCGGAACACCTGCGCATCTATCGCCGGGCGACGGATTCGCGGGGTGTGCCGGCGTTGTTGCTGTAAGGGCCCGCCACGCGGGCGAACGGGACCGGCAGCAATCAGCTACGAGCGGCCGCCGGGCTTTGCCTGTAGGAGCCCGCGTTGGTCGGTCCAGGGGCGGGCTCCTACAGGAACTCGTCCCGAGCGGTAAGAAGCGACGACTCGAATGGATCGATAGTCGATATCGTGACCCAAATCGAGCAGCCGTCGCCTTCGGGCCCGGAGAGGACATTTGCAGGTCTGCCCAGTAAACTCGGACCTCATGGAATCCCTTGCAACGTTGATAACAGATCCGGCGGCGTGGCTTGCACTGATCACACTCACAGTAATGGAAGTTGTTCTCGGGATCGACAATCTTCTGTTCATCTCTGTGTTGTCCAACAAACTCCCCGAGGAGCAGCGATCATTCGCCCGACGCATTGGAATAGCCGGTGCTTTGGTACTTCGGTTGATCTTTCTCGCTGCCATTGTGTGGATCGTCGAACTTACCAGCCCGGTTTTCGACGTTTTCGGAAAGGGCTTCTCATGGCGGGATTTGATTCTCATTGCCGGTGGTCTGTGATATGGTCTTCTCGATTGACAGCATCATTACGGCGGTCGGCATGACTCCACACGTTCCAATCATGGTGATCGCCGTGCTGATCACGGTTACGATCATGTTGATTGCTGCAGACCCGCTCGCCAATTTCATTCACGCCAACCCTACCATTGTGATGTTAGCGCTGGCCTTCCTACTCATGATTGGGACCGTACTCATTGCCGACGGATTCGGCTTCCATGTCCCACGAGGGTACATCTACGCGGGAATGGCGTTTTCCGCATTCGTGGAAGGTCTCAACATGGCGGCGCGAAGGGCACGGCAAGCTCAACCGTAACCGAGGTCCGCACAGCGATCATCAACCGCGACCTCAGCTCAAATCCGGAGTTCGTCACCAATCGATGATTGGCGGTGTTCCGGCCGAGGATTCAGAACTCCCAGAGAATCCCGATCGCGGGCAACAGCGGCAGCCAGAAGTCCTCCGAGTTCTCGAGTACGAGCGACCCACCCGGCCCATCGGCGACGTCCCAGTCGATGCAGCAGACGTTGCGCCGGTTGGTCGCGTTGGAAACTTCGACGAACCACGTGAACGTACCTCGGCGCACCGCAATAGCACGGCTCAGGCGCATATCCAGGCTGCCGAATCCTTGATGACGGAGGTCGTTGCGCGGGCCGGGTACCGCTTCGTATATCGGCTCTCCTGTCATTGGATCGAGCCCTACCTGGTTGAGCGCGAGGCCAGTCGTTGGCCAGCCCGTGTGCGCGCTAACGGCAGCAGCAAATGTCCAACGTTCATTCGTCCACAGAGCGCCGGCCTGAACCGCATGCCGCTGGTCCCAGCTACGCCGCTCCTCGCGCCCGTTGATCCGGTCCACCGCTTCGGAGAGCGTGTACGACGCCCACCAGTCCCAGTCGCCGCGGTTTCCATCAAGCGAAACTTCGAGTCCGGACGAATGGGCTCGGGTCGGATCGAGCCGCACGCGATCGGCGCTGAGCTCCGGGATCAGCGCAAGCGGGTCGTATAGATTCTCGAAACGCGGCCGGATGTCGCGCATGTCCTTGTGGAAGGCCTCGATGCGTAGACTCAGGTTTTCGCTGAAGCGGTGCGTCAGGCCCGCGATCAGATGGTCCGCGCGTTGTGCGCGCCAGAAGTTCGAAATCCCGTCCTCGATCTGCAATTCGTGTACGCCCTGCGACTGATGATACCGACCCCAGCTCAGGCGTAGCTCCGTGCCTTCGCCCAGCCGCTGCAAGATGCTGAATCTCGGACTAAGCTGCGAATCTGACGTTAGATTGGTGTAGGTCTGATCGTCCCACCGCAGGCCCCACTCGATTACCGTTTTCGGCGACAGCTTCCAGCGATCGGCGACCCAGGCACCGTAGCTGCCGCCGTCCGGTGCGGCGGTCAGCGACCGCGTGACGCTGGACGCCTGCCCGGCGAACAATGCGGGCAGTCCGAAGTAATCTGCAGTTGCGTCGTAATCGTAGGCGGCTTCACTGTTCGAGACGTGGAATCCCCACTGCACCAGATGGTCCTCGGCGGCTCGCCAGCTCCAGTCCTGGCGGAACCCGACCTCGCGGATATCCCGCACGTCGCTGACGTTAGCGACCAGCTTCTCGGCATCGTTGCTGACGCCCAGCCTCACGTTGCGGTAGTCGGTGAACGATAAGGCCGTGCGGCTGGACAGCGCGTCGGACCATGC
>CALZMR010000079.1 GCA_945788575.1 uncultured Woeseiaceae bacterium | reverse complement strand
TGAGTCACGAATGTTTACCCGCCTCGCAGCCAAAGTTGGACGACTAAAGCATTGGCAAGTTTTTGTTCCTATTGTTGCCGTCTTCGTGCTGATTGGATTTCGCCAGTCAAATGCGATCGACGCGTATATAGCGAATCCTGACAGACCAGATTTTGAGGCACTTGACGCCCTTCTTATCGAAAACATGATTTTGAGCATGCCCATCTTTGCTGTGTTGCTCTTCTGGATTTGGTCAATTGCTTCTTGCTCCGCAATCAGGGCTACTAAGGTCAATAATGCGGCTGCTACGCGCGCCGCGGTTGCTTTGATTTTCGCTTTTGCCTACCTGGGTGTCAGCCCTTGGATATTTCCGCGTCCGTCGACAATTGATGACCCTTTAATACCAATGCAATTGGTAGTGGTTCTTCATATGTCGGCGGTGTTCGGAATGGTCTATGCGTTCGGCGTAGCAGCCAAGTTGCTCGTTTCCGCCGAAAACGACTCTGTAGCGACTTTTCACGAGTACCTTGGGACGTTCTTTCTGATCTGGTTTTTTCCAATTGGCGTATGGAATGTGCAGCCGCGCGTGAATGCGGTAGTCAATCGCGCGCGATCAGAGCAGAGTGTCGGCTCTTGACAAGTGCCAGCGACCGGTTTTGGCCGAGTGATCTGGCCCCAATATTTCGGACCAATTGATTTAGTCGCGAGCGGCTGCTCTTGGCCGCAAGCAGTCGCCGCTGATCGCCCGGTCTACAATGCAGCACTTGTTGAAGATCGACATCGGCGGCAACAGTCCAACATGGCGGGCTCCTACAAGAGAACTCGAACGTCCACTGATGACCGATGGCTGCCTGAAAGCGCGCAGTGAAGTCCGCCGATCGAGCGTCTCCTTTCCGTAGTAACAGACGGTCGAGGACGTGCTGAGTCCCGCGTTCTTGATCCCGAAGAAGCAGTGCGTCGGTTGCAGCGTTCTAGCCGGCTAACTCGTCACGCATCGTTTCCAGTTCCGACCAGCGCTCGATTCGTTGCTCGAGCAACGTCTCCGCATCGCTGAGTTCGTCGAGCATCGCCTGAACTTTGTCGCGTTCCTGCTTGTAGAACTCAGGGGCGGCCACGGTTTCCTGCAGTGACTCGAGCTTCGTTTCGAGTTCGGCAATCTCGTCCGGTAGCAGGTCCAATTCTCGCTGATCCTTATAGCTCAGCTTCGTCGGCTTCTTGCGCTGCCGATCCGAACCACGTTTCCCGCCAGTCCCGTCGGCGTCCAGCGGGTTGTCGGTCTCGGTCAGCGTGTGTCCCTGACGAAGCCAGTCATTGTAGCCGCCGACGTATTCCTGAACGCGACCGTTCTCCTCGAACACGATCGTGCTCGTCACGACATTGTCGAGGAATTGCCGATCGTGACTGACGACGATCAGCGTTCCCTGGTATTCGCAGAGCTTCTGCTCGATGCGCTCGCCGCCCGACAGCGCTTTGACGGGTGTCTCCGATCGCTTCGGACTGAAAAGAAAGCCCTTCAGATAGCCGATAATATGCCGGTCCTTACCGTTCAACTTCAGATAGGTTCGGCCTTCGCCGACGTTGTACGCCACCGACTTTTCCAGATCGAGAGACTGCCGGAGCTGATCGAAGTAACCGATCTCCAGATTCGTACCGTGCTTGATCGTGCCCGACTGCGGTTCGAGTTCGCCGAGCAGCAGTCTGAGTAGTGTGGTCTTGCCCACGCCGTTGTTGCCGATGAGGCCGATGCGATCGCCGCGCATGATCTTGATCGAGAAATTCTCGACCAGCGGATGGTCGTAGCCGAAGTTGACGTTCTTCGCACGGATCACCTTGCGGCCTGACGACTCGCTCTCTTCGATGTAGATCCGGGCGCGGGATTCCCGCGAGAGCCTGCCAGCGCGCTCGTCGCGCAACTTCATGAGTGCTCGTACCCGGCCCTCGTTGCGGGTGCGGCGCGCCTTGATGCCCTGGCGGATCCAGCTCTCTTCCTGCTCCAGCAGCTTGTCGAACTTCGCGTTGGCTTCGGCCTCGTCCTCGAGCGCTTTCTCCTTGCGGCGAAGATAATCGGCGTAGTTGCCCGGCCAGCTCGTCAGCCGGCCGCGATCGATCTCGACGATCCTGGTCGCAAGCCGCTCGAGGAAGGCGCGATCGTGGGTGATGAAGAGCACGGCACCCGGATAGCCGTACACGCGGTCTTCCAGCCAGCGAATGGTCGCGATGTCGAGATGATTGGTCGGCTCGTCGAGCAGCAGGAGGTCCGGCTTCTGCACGAGAGCCCTGGCAAGCGCCACCCGGCGCCGCCAGCCGCCTGACAGCTCGTTCATGCGCTTCCCGGCGGGCAAGCTGAGATCCGTAATCGTCTCTTCGACCCGCTGCTCGATATGCCATCCGTCGCGCGCGTCGATGCGGGCATGCAGGGCCTCGAGTTCGAGCAGGCCGTGCTTGTCGAGTTCGAGTGCGGACTGCCGGCGGTAATCCTTGAGGAGAGCCTCGGTGTCGGCCAGACCTGCGCGCACAACGTCGCTTACGAGCGCATCTCCGGCGTCGGGCAGCGCCTGGGCCAGCTGGCTGACGACCAGGTCCGACTTGCGCACGATCTCGCCGCGATCAGCGTCGATCTCACCGCTGATCAGCTTCAGCGTCGTCGACTTACCCGCGCCGTTTCGGCCGATAAGACAAACGCGTTCGCCCGCTTCGATCGAGAAATCGGCGTCGAGTAGTATTCTTTGGTCGCCGAACTCGAGTGAGATCTGGTCGAAGCGTAGCAGCGTCATGCCTGGGGACCTGTGATTGCTTAGAACGCCGGGGACAAAACGCCTAGGATACACGGGGGATCGATACCGGGGACCACCAATGTCCGAAGAACGCATGATCGACATAGAGACGCGGCTCGCCCATCAGGACCAGACGATCAACGAGCTGAACGAGGCCTTATCAAATCAGCAGCAAACCATCATGAAGCTGGAGCGGCTGTGCGCTTCACTGGTGGAGCGGGTTACTTCGCTGAACGAGGCGCTGCCCGATGCGGCGAAAGGCGACGAGCGGCCGCCACACTACTAGAGTCCGGTTGCGTACCATGTTGAGTCATGTTCCGGGCGCCGCGATAACCCGAAGTTCGGGAACAGTGCGTTGACGTATAGTGTCGAATGCGCAGTGACGGAGGGCTGAATATGTCACATGCTCTGAAAGGTTTACTGATCGTAGTCTTGTTGGCGGCGTCCGCGGCGGCTCAGTCGCAGGATGTCCCTGAAGCCCTGCAAGACTGGCAGGAGTGGGTGCTCGATGGCTACGAGTACCGGGACTGCATCTTCTACTTCGATCGCGGCGCAACCGACCGTCGAGACTACGTCTGCGCCTGGCCGGGCGAACTCGTACTGAGCGTCGATGCCGAGAGCGGGCGATTCGAGCAGACGTGGACGGTTACGGGTGAGGATACCTGGCTGCCGTTGCCGGGCGATGCCGCTTATTGGCCCGATCGCGTTACAGCGAATGGAGCGGCCGTCGCCGTCATCGAGCGCAATGGCACGCCGAGTATCCGGGTGCAGCCCGGCCGCTATCGCGTCAATGGCCGCTTCGAATGGGACGAGCGCCCCGGCGTGCTGCGTATTCCCGCGCAGAGCGGACTGATCGCGCTGACCGTCGATGGCGACAACATCGCGCGGCCGGCGATCACCCGGGCTGGCGTGTTTCTCGGCGAACGCCGCGAGGAGGCGCAGGAGCGAGATGCTGTAAGGGTAGACGTATACAGGCTCGTCGCGGATCAAGTGCCCACTCGGCTGGTTACCACGGTGAAGATCGATGTTTCCGGCAGCGTCCGCGAAGAACTATTCGGTCCCATCCTGCCCGAAGGATTCGTCCCGGTATCGATCGACAGCGCGCTCCCCGCGCGCCTGGAACCGGATGGCCGGCTGCGTGTCCAGGTGCGTCCCGGTCGCTGGGAGGTGTCGCTCACAGCCCGCGCGCCCGGCGTGGCCAACGAGATCACGCTTTCGGACACCGAGAGCAATCTGCCGGACTCCGAGATCTGGAGCTACCGCGCCTATGACAGACTGCGAGTAACCGCCCCCGAGGGTCTGCCGCCCGTCGATCCGCTGCGCGTGCAGGTGCCGAACGCATGGGCCGGGTTGCCGGCGTTTCGAGTGAATCGCGGCGATACCCTCACGATCACCGAGCGCAGCCGCGGCATCGTGTCCGCGGAGAACCAGCTGGCTCTAAATCGCTCCATGTGGCTCGACTTCGAGGGCGGCGGCTACGCCGTCCGCGACAACCTGTCCGGCACAATGCGCAGTGGCTGGCGGCTCGACATGCACGCACCCTTCGAACTCGAGAGCGCGACCGAGAATGGCGACAATCTGCTGATTACATACGGTGCCGACGAAGGCCGGACCGGTATCGAATTGCGCCGGCCCAGTGTCGACGTGTTGACGCTCGGTCGCACGGATCTGCGAGGCGCGATGCCGGTGACGGGCTGGGACGCCCGTTTCAACGCCGTATCGACCACACTGTATCTGCCGCCGGGCAACAAGCTGTTCGCGGCGCCCGGTGCCGATTCGGCAAGCGGGAGCTGGGCCGGCCGCTGGCAACTGCTCGACTTCTTCCTGGTGCTGATCATTACCATCGCGGCATGGAAGCTGTTCGGCGGCGCGACCGGAGTCGTCGCGCTCGTTGCGCTGACGATGTCCTACCACGAGGCTGGCGCGCCGGCCTGGTTGTGGCTGAACATTCTCGTTGCGATAGCGCTGTTCAAAGTGGCGCCCGCCGGGAAGCTCATGACGACCGTTCGCAGCTATCTCGGCGTGAGTGCGCTGCTGCTCGTGTTCGCGCTGGTGCCGTTCATCGGCGATCAGCTGCGCGTCGCGATCTACCCGCAGCTGGAGCCGCAGTACGGCGTCTGGCAGCACGGTCGAAGTGGGTACAATCTCGTGGGCGGCGCCGGCATGGCGGACATGCCGTCGCCTGCGATGCAGGTAACCGCAAACATGGTTGACGAGATCGCGGAAGAGGAAGGGCGTCGAAGCCGGCTGGCGTCGGAGGCGCCCGCGGCTTCTGCGCTGCAAGAGGTCGTCGTCACGGGATCGAGGCCGCCGTCGACGAACTTCGCGCGCTACGCGTCAAACGCCATCGTGCAGGTGGGCGGAGGAATCCCGGCATGGCAATGGAACGCGTATCGGCTGTCGTGGAACGGGCCCGTCGATGCGGATCAGGACCTGAGACTGATGATCCTGCCGCGCTGGGCGGTGACGACGCTTCGATTCCTCGAGGTGCTGCTATTGTTGCTGTTCGCCGCAATGCTCGCCGCCGGCGCGCTCGGCAAGCGCTGGCAGCTGCCAGGCGGTGTCACGATCGGCAAGTCCGCGGCGGCAGGATTGCTCGCGGGTTTCCTGGTGCTGGCGGTACCGCCGGCGGCACAAGCACAAACCCCCGATCCGGAATTGCTGCAGGAGCTCGAGTCGAGGCTGACCGAGCCGGCGGACTGCGTGCCGCGTTGCGCGGAGATACTCGAAGCCGACGTCGATATCGACGGCGACGCGGTCACTATTCGTCTGACGATCCATGCGCTCGAAGACGTTGCGGTGCCGCTGCCGGGCTCGCTCGAAGGCTGGCGGCCCGCCGCCGTCCTGCTCGACGGCTCGTCCAACGCGCAGGTCGTGCGCGGCGCGAATGAGCTCCTATGGATTCGGGTGCCCGAAGGCCGGCACGACGTGTTGCTTCGCGGCGGTGCCGGCGGCGCCGATTCGTTCGAGATCGCGTTTAACGCGCCGCCTCGTGTCATCGAGGCGAATGCTGACGGCTGGTTCGTCGCCGGCATCAAGGACAGCAGGCTGCTGTCCGGATCGCTGCAGCTCACGCGACTGCAGAGCGAGCAATCAGAGGACGGGGCGCCGCGTTGGGAGAACAACCGTTTCCCGCCGTTCGTCTACGTCAATCGCACGATCGAGTTGGGACTGGACTGGCGTGTTACGACGTCAGTCAATCGCATCGCGCCGACACAGGGCGGACTGACCATTGAACTGCCGCTGTTGGAAGGCGAGACGGTCGTCACCGAGGACATCGAGGTATCGGACGGCAAGGCGCTCGTGTCGATGAACCCGACCCAGACGTCGGTGACGTGGCAGTCGAACCTGCCGAGAACTTCGCCGCTGGAACTCACCGCGGCTTCTGGCGAACCATGGAAGGAGTCGTGGTACGTCGCCGTCGGCACGGTATGGCACGCCGAATTCAGCGGCGTACCCGAGAGCGAGTCCGGTTCGAGCGGTGCAAGTGTGCGGTACGCCGAGTTCCACCCGCGACCGGGCGAGACGCTTGTGATCAACGCATCAAGGCCGGATGCCGCCGAGGGGACGACGCTGGCATTCGATTCGGTGGCCATGCAGATCGCGCAGGGCGCACGCTCGAATACGGGCACGCTGTCGCTCAACTATCGCAGCACGCGCGGCGCCCAGCATACGATCCGTTTGCCCGAATCGGCGGAAGTCACCAGCGTCACGATCGACGGCGAACTGGAACCGCTGCGAGCCGATGCCGGCGAACTGACTGTGCCGATACTCCCCGGCGAGCACGTGATTTCGATCAGTTGGCGATCCGACTCGGACGTTCGCGTGCGCTCGCGTACGCCGGAGGTCGATATCGGTGCGCCCGCGAGCAACATCAACGTCAGGCTGACGATGCCCGGCAATCGATGGTTGCTCGGTACCCGCGGCCCGGCGCTCGGACCCGCGGTGCTCTACTGGTCGGAGCTGGCGGTGCTCGTGCTGCTGGCGCTGATACTCGGCCGGATCGACTGGACGCCGCTGAAGACCCATCACTGGTTGCTGCTCGGGCTGGGATTCAGCACCTTCAACTGGCCGGTGCTCGGTGTCGTGGTGGTCTGGCTGATCGGCGTCGGTGCTCGCGACAAGTGGCGCTTCGACGGTGTCTGGTGGCGATACAACCTGCAGCAGGCCGGTGTCATCGCCTTCACCGTCATCGCCCTCGCATCGCTTGTCGTCAGCCTGCCGCTTGGTTTACTCGGTACGCCGGACATGCACATCACCGGAAACGGCTCCTACGGCAACTATCTGTCGTGGTTCGCGGACCGCAGCGAATCCGTCCTGCCGACGGTCGCCGCGTACTCGGTACCGATGTGGATTTATAAGGCACTGCTTCTGGTATGGGCGCTGTGGCTGAGCTTCGCGCTGCTGCGCTGGCTGCCCTGGGTCTGGCAGTGCTTTGCCCGCGACGGCTTCTTCCGATCGCGGCGGCACGACCAGATCGAGAAATCAGGAGGTTAGCGCAAGATGACGACGCGACGCGCAATCTGGCTTGCGGTGCTCTTCGGGGTGCTGATCTGGTCGGGGATTCAACCGAAGGATCAGGTGACCTGGTTGCTGGAGGTGCTGCCCGTTCTCGTCGCGCTGCCACTGCTGTACGCGACACGAGAGCGATTCCCGCTGACGACGCTGGCGTACGGGTTGATCCTCGTGCACGCCGTGATCCTCATGGTCGGCGGCCACTATACGTACGCGGAAGTGCCGATCGGGGACTGGTTCCGCGAGGCGTTCGACGGTACACGCAACAATTACGACAAGCTCGGGCATCTCGCGCAGGGATTCATACCGGCGATCGTCGCGCGTGAAGTCGTGATTCGACTGGGCGTGTTCAATTCAAGGGCCTGGATGAACTTCTTCGTCGTATCGCTATGCCTCGCCATCTCGGCCTTGTACGAACTCGTGGAGTGGTGGGTCGCGCTGCTGTCCGACGAAGCCGCCGAAGCATTCCTCGGAACGCAGGGCTACGTGTGGGATACGCAGTCGGACATGGCCCTGGCGCTCCTGGGCGCGATCGCGGCAATCGTCTTGCTGGGGTCGTTGCACGACCGGCAATTGAACGATGTACAAAAGGATCAGACGGGATGAGGAGGCTGATCTGTTGTCTCGGACTCATGTTGCTTGCGGCACCGGCCTCGGCAGCCGAATGCGTCGTACTCATCCACGGCATGATCCGCACGCCGGCGTCGATGGAGCCGATGCAGGATGCCATCGCGGATGCCGGCTTCCAGACGGTGAACGTCTCGTATCAGTCGCGCGAGCTGACGATCGAGGAGCTTGCGCCGATCGCCATCGAACAAGGAGTTGATGGCTGCCGCGAGATTCCGGGCGTCGATCGAATTCACTTCGTTACGCACTCGCTGGGTGGGATTCTGGTGCGCCAGTATCTGTCCGAAAACGAGATTCCAGAACTTGGCCGCGTGGTGATGATGGGTCCGCCGAACCAGGGCAGCGCTGCCGTCGATGCGATGCGAGACGTTCCGGGCTTCGAGTGGCTCAATGGACCTGCGGGCGCTCAACTCGGGAAGGGCGAGGAGAGCGTGCCGCTGCGCCTGGGCCCGGCCGATTTCGAGCTTGGCATCATTGCAGGGAATCGTACGATCGATCCGATCACGTCTGCGACGCTGGACGATCCGGATGACGGCAGGGTGTCTGTCGAAGATACTCGGCTGGAGGGCATGGACGACTTTGTCGTTGTCGACGAAAGTCACGCGCTGATGATGCGAGCCCGGAGCACGATACGCCTCACGATACGGTTTCTCGAAGAAGGGACATTCGGTCAGGACGATCACGGCTGATGCCGCGGCGCTGTGCCTTTCTTACGATGGACGATATGTCCGACTTCGTAACGGACGCCGATCTCAGTATCGCGCCTATGAATGCGCTGGGCTGGGACGTTCAAATGGTCCCCTGGCGGGCGAGGAACGCTGGCTGGGACGACTTCGAACTGGTCTACATCTGCACGCCGTGGGATTACCCTGACGATGTCCACGGGTTCCTCGACGTGCTGGAGGAAATCGATCGTTCAAGTGCGAAGCTGGTCAACAGCCTGGATCTCGTCCGCTGGAATCTCGAGAAGACCTACCTGCGCGAGCTCGAGTCTCACGGAGCGGCCGTCGTCCCCAGCCTCTGGTATTCCCGTATCGACGAATTCGATCTCGAAGCGGCCTTCGCGGCGCACGACGTGGAGTCGCTCGTTGCCAAGCCGGTGGTCGGAGCAAACGCCGCCGATACGTTCGTGCTCGATCGATCCGCCGATACGAAGGTCATGACTTCGCTTGCGTCCGCGTTCGAGGATCGCGCCTTCTTCGTTCAGCCGTTCATCGAATCCATTCGGACCGAGGGTGAGTATTCTCTGTTCTTTCTCGGTGGCAGATACAGCCACGCGATCCTCAAAGCGCCCAAGGCCGGCGACTTTCGCACCCAGGAAGAGCACGGCGCCAGGATAATGGCAGTTGAACCGCCAGTCGGGCTGGAACGGACGGCCCGGAATATCGTCGACATGGTCGAGCCGAGGCCCGTCTATGTGCGTGCGGATTTCGTGCGCGGTGACGACGGGCGCTTCCTGCTCATGGAACTTGAGCTGATCGAGCCCTCGCTCTATTTTCGCACCGATCCCGAATCGGCGAGGCGCTTTGCGATGGCGCTTACGGGCACCGTTGCCTGACATTCGGCTACTGCAGATGCTGCCGGAAGAACCGCAGGATGAGCGCGTACGCGTGCTGCCCGGAGGCAGGCACCCGGGTCAGACCGTGCTTGCTGCCGGGATAGGTCATCAGGTCGAACGACAGGCCTGCGTCCTGCAGCGTCTTCATGAGCTTGGTGCTGTTCGTAAACAGGACGTTGTCATCCGCCATGCCGTGAATCAGGAGTAGTGGTGCATCCAGGTTCCCCACGTAAGGGAATACTCCCGAGGCCTCATACCCCTCCGCGTTGTTCTGCGGAGTGCCGAGGTAGCGCTCCGTGTAGTGCGTGTCGTACAGAGCCCAGTCGGTGACGGGGGCTCCGGACACGCCGGCCGCGAACACGTCGGGCTGCTTGAACAGGCTCATCAGCGTCATGTAGCCGCCGTAGCTCCACCCCCAGATGCCGATGCGGTCCGGGTCGACGAAATCCAGCGAGCGCAGGTAGTCGACGCCGACCATCTGGTCGGTGACCTCGATATTGCCCAGTTGCCGATAGAGCGGTGCATCGAAGGCCGTGCCGCGGAATCCCGTGCCGCGGTTGTCGATCGTGAAGACGATGAAGCCGTTGCGCGCGAGAATTTCGTTGAAGCCCGCGCTCCACTCGTCGGTGACGCTTTGGCCCATCGGCCCGCCGTAGACGTATACGACGACCGGGTAGCGCATACCCGCGTCGAAATCGGCCGGTTTGTACATGCGGTAGTACAGCGCCTGACCGTCCTCGGCCTCGAGCGTCCCGAACTCGAGCGAAGGCCGCGTCGCGAGATACGGAAAATAAGGATGCGATTCGTCGAGCCGGTTCTCCTCAATGAAACCGATCAGAGACCCATCGGACTGAAACAGGCTCAATCTGGGCGGTGTATCGACATTCGAGAAGCTGTCGACATAGAACTCACCGCTATCGGCGAAGTCGGCGCCATGCCAGCCGGGCTCGGTGCTGATGCGGCGCGGCTCAGAGCCACCGGACATCGAGACCTCGTATACGTTGCGTTCCATCGGGCTGTCGAGCGTGCCGGTGACGAAGACGCTGTCGCCGGCTTCATCCACATGCAGCAGCGCAGAGGTTGCGCGGGCGCCGTGGGCGACGTCCCAGTTGCCGGACGTGAGCGGCCGGATGAACTCGCCGTCATTGTCGTAGAGGTACAGATGCGCATGCCCACTGCGCTCTGAGCTCCAGATGAACTGCGGCAGCGACTCGAGAAATGTGAGCTCGTTGTGCAGGTTGATCCAGGTATCGTTGGTCTCGGTCAGCAGAATGACGGACTCGCCGTTTCGTGCGTTGACTTTCAGCAGGTCGAGCGTCTGCTGATCGCGCGATTGCCGCTGTACCGCCAGCCATTCACCGTCGGGGAACCAGTCCACGCGGGGGAGATAGATGTCGGTTTCCTCGCCGATATCCATCCAGCGCAGGTCCGTGCCGTCGGGCGCTACCACGCCCAGCGTTACCAGCGCGTTCGGCGTCCCCGTAGCGGGGTAGCGCTGCTCGTAGATCTCGAAGTCTTCCGCATAGATCTCGAATCGCTCCGCCACCTGCACAGGCGTTTCGTCGACGCGGATGAAGGCGACGGCGGAATCGTCGGACGCCCACCAGTAGCCGGTGTAACGGTCCATCTCTTCCTGCGCGACGAACTCCGCCATACCGTTGCGAATCAGCCCGCCGCCATCGTGAGTCACGCGCATCTCTTCGAACGACTCGAGGTCGATGGCGTACAGGTCCTGATCGCGGATAAACGAGACGTAGCGCCCCGTCGAACTGAATTTCGGATCGGTCTCACCCGTTTCTGTAGCGGTCAGCTGGCGTGTTTCACCATTCTCGAGGTCATACAGGAACAGGTCGCCGCTCAGCGGGAACAACAGGCGCTTGCCGTCCGGAGAGAACTGGTAGCTGACGATGCCGCGCTGCCCGACGATGCGCAGGCGTTCGCGTCTGGCAAGTTCTTCTTCAGACAATTCCTCGTCGCCGGCGACCAGCGCCGTCGAGTCGACGAGTAAGCGCATCTCGGCGTCAGCGAGGTTGTATTCCCAAAGATCCATCTGCAGGGGATCGGTCTCCTTGCCGCGCAGGAAAGTAACGCGCGTGGAGTCCGGCGAGATCCTGACGCCGCGGGGGGATGGGCCGTCGAGGTCCGGCGCAGCGTATAGCCGTTCTATCTCGAGATTTTCCATGGCTTCGCTGTTACTCCCTGTGTCATTGCCGAATTCATATTCAAATCCGAACGAGCAGCCGGAGAGACCCACGACAGTGCATAGTAGCGTCAGACTTGTTCGCATGAGATTCCCCCGGACTGTGGCGATCAGGCGCTTTGTCTTGCCCTGTTGTTCTTAAGTAGCGGTTTCAGATACTCGCCGGTGAACGAGCCGCGCGTCGAGGCGACGTCTTCGGGTGTGCCGACGGCCACGATC
>CALZMR010000078.1 GCA_945788575.1 uncultured Woeseiaceae bacterium | reverse complement strand
CTATGAGCGGCTCGTTTTATCAATTATTGCTCTTCGCACTTGGCGGCTGCATCGTCGGCCTCCTTGTTGGGTGGGCGGTCTTAGCCGCAGTCAGTAATCGTCGTATCAGTCGGTTGACCAGTGAGGCCCGGGCGAAACTAGAAAACGTCAGCCGTCAAAGAGATGACATCGCCAACAAGTATCTGAAGTCAAAATCGAAGATTGAGCAGCTTCAGGAAGATAACCGGCAGAGCCGCACTGAGCTTGAGTCAGTACTTGAGAAGTCCCGGTCGGTGGCAAGAAATGTTCGCACGCTTCTCAAAGAACGTGAAAAGACCAAGGTCAAGCTCAGCACCATCCAGGATTCGCTCGTTTCACTGCGAGAGAAATCCGCTGCGCTCAAAACAGAATTCGACAAGAGCCGCGCCTTCTACAAACGTGAACTGCTGAAGTCGTTTGAAAAGCGCAAGGTGCTCGAGAAAGACATCAACAAGGCACGATCCGAGCAGGAGTCCTTTACCAGACTTGTGGAAACATCCGTCCTGGAACACGGCTCTCCCGAGAACATGCTTACTGCGGCCCAACTCAGGTTTGGGCAGCTGGAAATGCTGCAGCGAAACGTCAACAAGCTGGAGGCCGAAAACTCACAACTCCAGCGTGACGCCGTGCGGCTGAAGCAGGAACTCGAAGCGCGCGACAAAGATCTCGCGAAGCTGGAGGAGCTTAAGTTGCACAACAAGCAGTTGGTGAGCTGTGTAGAGGCACTGGAAGGCAGCCGCCAAGAGCATGAAGCTGACGCCGAACGATATCGCGAGAAGGCGAATCAGTCCGAACAGGAATCCGAGACTCTGCGACTCAAGCTGGACGACCTGGAGAAAGGCTTCTCAGACATCGAAGCAGAACAACACGAAGCGCTTGAAGATGCACGCAGTGCAACGATCGTTCCGATATTGAGCAACCAGGGCTGATTCGCCAGGAGCTGATGCGCAGACGATCAGGCGGATGAATTTGGGGTCAGACCCCAATCTCGACAGATCGGGTGGTGCCGGCAAATCGCGGTTCGAGCGCCAGATTCCCCGGCTATACTTGAAGACATCGCACACAGAGATGTCACGATGAGACGACGAATTCGATTCGGACTACTTGTCCTCATTGTCGCCGTGTACCCATTCGACGCATCGCTTCTCGCTGACGAATCGGCGTCCGCTCGAACCGGGTACTACACGGAGAATTTCGAACTCAGTGACGCCGATCTCCGAGATATCACCTCGCAGGTCATGACACAGCACCCACTGCTGTCGTCCAGTCCCGGCATCAAAGCGGCCGGCGCGACGCGACACTTCAACAAATTCGAATACGATGACGATGTCGCGTGGGTAGTCTACTTTCCCCACATAGAAACTGCCGGAATCAAGCAGGCATTTCAGGTGACGTGCTCGCGGCAGGTCCCGGACATTGCCTGGAATTGTGACGAGGCGAGAATTCGCCGTTACGTCACACTGGAGTCACAGAACTTCGAAGTTCGAGTGACCGGGCCAATCGATTCAGCTGCCGCACTGGCTTTGATCGAGGCGACCAGGCAAGCATTGCCGCCGGCGTTGGAAGACGGCTCCGCCACGCCGGAGACGGCAATCAACATCTTGCCCAACACTACTGAATCCGGATACCTGGTCATTTGGGGCGACCCGGAAGGCCACGGGCAACTTATGATGCAGGCGGAACTATCGGACGGTGCCGACGGGAGAGACCCGACTGGATGGCGGGCAAGTATATTCTCGTCTGACGACTAGATGATCGCCGCGTAGGCGAGATTGGGGTCAGACCCCAATTTCACTTGATAGTTGGTTCGAGCCCTATTTCCGGTTGTCATAGCCAACGGCGAACCTGCAGGTACACATCGGGGTGACACAAGAGATCACGGTGTCCCAGTCCGTGCCCGACCCATTGACAGCTCTTTGGAATCTTAAGCGATCGATCGACATCGCGATGTCGTCCCAGCGCGCTGTCGAGCGGTACAAGCCCGTCTCCGACCAATCGGTCACTTAGCAGGCCACGCTTTGCCGCAAGGACCGCGGCTGCCGCATAGCATTTCACACCGGAGGGTAGCGGCACCGAATGCTTGCTGGCCGAAACTGTCCCATAGCGCAAGTCACAAATTCCGGCGCTACGTGCCCGGCTCAAGCGCGTCAGCGGCACAGAGTAAGGGCTTAGCCCCATCAGGACATCAAGGCCACGACCGCCTTGCTCGAGCGGTGCCCCGTGATGCGGCGTTCCGAGAAACACGAGCTTGCGAAGGTACTTCGGCCACGCGTGTCCTGCCGCGCGGGCATAGTGACAGGCGCTGCGAGCGACGAGCCCACCCATGCTGTGCCCCATGATCGCGAGTTCCTTTACGGGCAGCTTCCGGTTCCCGATCAAGGTCTCGAGAAGTTCTGCAAACGAACGGCCGTTGCTTTCGATATGCAGGCCGCTGTTATAGCGCAGATACAGCGGCAAATATCCAAGGTCATCAGCAAGCGCTGCTCCGTGGTCGTGTCCATCACGATTCCATTGCTGCTCGTTCATACAAGACCCGTGCACGAGCACGAGGAGCTTGCCTGCCTGTACTGCATCGCCGTGTTGCCTGAGCAAGTTCGTCGGATCGTTGAGATCGACCTGCCCACCACGATGATGCAGACTCATGTCGATTGCGAGTGGGTTGCCGGTTCGTGCCAGGTAGTCACCGAACACCCCATTTGCCGCAGACCGGTACGCGTTTCGAAGCCGCGAGGACTCGCCCTCAGGCAGCAACATCGTCATGGGCGTAAGTCCGGCCTCGATGGCCCGACCAAAAAGTTGAATGCCAGTTCGAATGCTGCGATACACCAGCCCGGTCATGCCTCGTGTTCGGTCGGTCACCGACACCCCCAAGGGCCACGGGCGCGCCTGTATCGTGCGGTGCATTTTCTCGACAACCTCGGTCGTCGCCATTGCTCCGTCTACAAGCATGCTCGCAGCACCACGGATGTCGGAAATTTGTGAGCGGTTCGGGACAGGCATGCCGGTCATCGTCTCAGGAAAGGATTCAGGTGTATATAAAACTCTCTCGAAAGCGAGCGCGTTTTAGGGCGCTCTCAATACAACAATCTCACGAATTGGGGGTCAGACCCGAATTCAGTTAACGCTATCATGGGTGTCCTTATTCCCCGGTCCCTCGTCCCGGCGAGACATTGAATAGGAGTCACCGATGCTACGAATCACCCCAATCCTTCTTCTACTCCTCGCTTTCGGGACATCAATCGCCGACGACCGCCCGCGTGCCCGTGACATTGGCCTAGTAGTCGGAATATTTCCGACCGGCGAGCTGAATGCCATCACCGACGTGGATGGCGTACGTGTCGGGCATTCCACAATCATCGAAGGCGATGACATTCGGACCGGCGTGACGGCGATCATTCCCGGCCCCGGCAATCTGTATACCCATCCGATGCCTGCGTGGATTCATGTCGGCAACGGATACGGCAAGCTCATTGGCGAGACTCAGGTTCGGGAATTCGGTGAAATCGAAACGCCGATCCTTCTGACCTGCACGCTCTGCGTCTGGAGTGCCGCAAACGCGCTGAAGGACTGGACCTACGAGCAGCCGGGAATGGGCGAACACACCGTCAATCCGGTCGTGGGCGAAACCAACGACGCGCGGGTCAACAACATGTGGGCCGATCCGGTTCAGCGCGAGCACGTCTTCGAAGCACTTGCGAACGCCTCCGGCGGATCGGTCGAAGAAGGCAGCGTAGGCGCCGGGACCGGAACCCAGGCGTTCGGCTGGAAAGGCGGCATCGGCACGAGCTCTCGTGTGCTGCCGCAATCTCTGGGCGGCTATACGATCGGCGTGCTGGTGCAGACCAACTACGGCGGTGTGCTTACGATCAACGGCGCGCCGGTCGGCCGCGAGCTGGGCAACTATGCGTATCGTGACCAACTGGAAACCGCGAGTGACGGCGAGCACCCGGAAGACGGCTCGATCATGATGGTGGTCGCCACGGATGCACCGCTCAATGCTCGCAGCCTCGATCGGCTGGCGATGCGTGCAATGATGGGCCTTGCCCGTACCGGCTCGTACGCCAGCAACGGCTCGGGCGACTACGTCATTGCGTTCTCGACAGATCCCGATGTACGGCGTCCGCGTGAGAGCGATACGCCCGTAGACGCACCGTCTCTCGTCAATGCCGCCATGTCACCGCTGTTTGCCGCGACAGCGGAGGCGACCGAGGAAGCGATCTACAACGCGATCTTCAAGGCGACGACGGTCACGAGTGAACGTGGCACGCTGGAAGCGATTCCGGTCGAGGACGTCATGCGAATCCTTGAGGAGTACGGCGTGCTGGGGTGGGACGAGTCCGTTGCGCCGGGTGGTAATTGACAGAAGAATGGGCTGACCCTGCCGTACTTCTAAGAAAGAGAGGGATCAGGGTATTGGGGGTATGACCCCGAATTGCTCAGTTTATTGTGGGTGTCCTGATAGTTCTATGTGTCTATCGAAGCAACTCGCGACCGCGAGTAGTGCAGGAACTTTAAGCCTGACTAATCCGAACCGACATCCAAATCGCTGAACGCCTCTCGGCAGGCCTTGTAGCCTTCATCGACCAGCTTGTCGATTTGTCCCGCATCCATTCGCGAGTAGGCGCGAAGATCCGGCGAGATGACGATGTCGGCCTCGGAGGTCTGCAGGCGAGTCGCATTGTCGATCGCGATGTCGATCGAGTTGACGAGGACATCTACGAGGTCGTCCGGCCTCCGATACGATCGCTTCGCGCTCAGGTCAACTCCGGCCGTCAGATCCGCTCCCAGCTTCCCCAGCGGAGAAATCGGCACGTTTTCGACCAGTCCGCCGTCCACGAGCATCTGATCGCCGATCTCGACCGGCGAGAAGATGCCCGGTACGCACGTACTGGCCATAACCGCCCGCGCGAGTGCGCCCTCCTGCAGAACGACCTTTTCGCGTTCGGCGATGTCTGTGGCAACGATCGCCAGCGGAATCGAAGCGTCTTCCAGCCGCACCTCTCCGAGCAGTCTCTCGATGCTGCGGCCCAGCTTGTCATTGGTGAGGAGCCCGAACTTCAGCTTGAGGAACGAGAAGCTCGAGATGTCGAGCCAGTTGAGGCCCTGCATTTCTTCCTCGATGTCCGAGGGACGAACGCCGAATGCGTAAAGCGCTGCAATGTAAGCACCGATGCTCGTTCCCGAGATGCAGTGTACATCGATCGACATGTCCTCGAGTGCCTTTAGAACGCCGATGTGAGCGGCGCCGAGCTTTGCTCCGCCGCCCAGTGCGAGGCCGAGCTTTTTAGATGTATTTTCGTTGTTCACGGGTTTCCGGAGTTATCGGCAAGGACAGATAAAAAGGTCCGTGGCTACGCTGTGCGCGACCCATTCTCCACGATTAAGTGCGCGTTGGCGATTCGAGTGATGCCTGCTCGGGCAGCGCATGGCTTCACCCACGGCTATCTGTTGTAAGCGCGCTCGCCCACTCGACGTAGCTATCGATGTCGAATTTCGAGCGTAGCCCGTTCGCGTTCATGTAGCGAACCTTGCCGAAGACGGCACGCTCGGTCCATGCACGGTCGTGCAGTCCAAACACCCAGCCGATATTTGTATACGAGTTCTCGACCCGGCCGTCGAGGAAGTACTTGTCGTTCAGATAGAGCGCCGTACGGAACGCGTACGCCGGCGTGTTGGTCCACTCGAGAATCTTCTTGCCCCAATACATGCGCATGTAGTTGTGCATGTAGCCGGTCGCGAGCATCTCGTTCATTGCCGCATTCCAATAGGGGTCTTCGGTTTCGGCGCGTTCGAGTTCGGCGCGCGTCCAAATCGTCTCCCGGTCGTCGTCTTTGTGTTCCGCCAGCGTCTTACGCGCCCAGTCTGGCAGCGCGGCGTAGGTATCGTAGTTTGGCTCGAAATGCGCGTAGTTAAAGCCGAGTTCACGGCGCACGATCAGTTCTTCGAGGAATGCTTCCTTGTCCGGGTTGCTTGCGGACTTCGAGCGCATGACCTTTACAGCGACTTCGACCGGGGAGATCTGACCAAATGCGAGGTACGGGCTGAGTTCGGACGCGCGCGGTTTCGATGGGTCCAGCCGCGCCTCCGCGTAGCCCGGCAGATGCCGCCGCAGGAATCCGGTTAAGCGCTTGCGGGCGACGCTCGTGCCGCCCGAGAAGCGGCGCACGGCCGGGACCGACGTGTCAACGTCGAGGGATTTAAGGGCCGCAGGCACATCCGTGAAGTCGAGATCGCTCTTCGTCCGTAGACGGAGCGAAGACTTGCCCGGAGCCTTGTGCCGCGATATGCCGAGGAAATCATCTCTCCTGCTGTTGATCTTTCCACGAATGGTTCGCGCGGCGTACTCGCGTTTATCGGAAACCGATCGCACCGGAACGACAGCTTCGGTCTCGACGAATTCGACAAGGCAGTCGGCGGACGAGGCGACGGACGAGCGGGCAGCGCGTTCGTCGCGCAGGTATCCGCCATCACAGACGACGGCAACAGCCTCGGCCGCGAGGTCAGAGACACAGTCGTCCGGCTCGCCGTGGCGGGCGATCAACTTGACGCCGAGATCCGCGAGCTTCGCTCCAGTCTCGTTCAGGCCTTCCAGCATGAAGCAGAGATGGCGCTCGAGGCTTGCCGGCGACTGGTCCGGCAACACGATCATGGCGAGCACGGCGACCGAGTGCTCGTCGGCGAGATCGATCGCACGCTCGAGCGCCGCGTTGTAATCGGCGCGCTGTGCACGATGCATCCAGTACAGCACGTACCGGCCCTTCGCGTCTGTTGCGCGATCGTTTAGTGAATGGCGGTGCGCGTCGGTGGCCACGGCCTCAGCTCTGGGTTTCCGGCAATGTCATCCCCAGCAGCGCGCCGCCCAACCCCATCGAGGCCAGCAGCACGATGACACCTCCGTTGGTAATCAGCGGCGCGAGGGCACCGACCGCACCCACGAGCAGCAACAGTACGCCGATCACGGAGTTGCTGATGGCAACGTAGTCCGTCCGCTTGTTACCGCCGGCAAGGTCTACCACGTAGGTTTTGCGACCAACGCGAACGCCACTATGGGCGATGCTCAGTACAAAGTAGGCAAGCGGCAGGAACCAGGCGGTGGCAGCGAGCGATGGCGACAGCAGGTCGATGGCAAACGTAATCAGTCCGACCGACGCAGTCAGCACGGCTGCCGCGACCATGACGGACTTGCTCGACCGGTCGGCGAATCGGCCCCACACCGGTGCGCTGAGCAGCGATGCGAGTCCAGCGGCGATGACGAAGCCGCCGAGGACCATCGCGGAGCCGCCCCGATTGTCCTGTCCCAGCGCAACGTAGAACGGCGCGCTCAAGGCGGAGCACATCAGCAGCGCGCGGGTCATGACGAAACGGCGAAATGGTTTATCGCTGATGAGCAACCGGAGCTTGCCGAGGGACTCCATGACACTCCGGCCGCCGCCGGTCTCCCCGGGATATTCTACGACCAGCGAGTAGCTGATCGCTGCGACGAGCCAGAGCGCCCCTGCGCCGATCAGCAGGATGCCGATCAACCCGGTCTCGCTGGTGCCGTCGATTGGCAAGGCCAGCACCGTACCGATACCGATCGTCAGGAGTCCCGCTGCGCTCGCCGACCAGCCATTGAGCTGGCCGCGCGTCTTCTTAGGGATGGTCTTGCCGAGCACGTCCTTTGACGATACGGAACAAAACCCGCGCGCGAGGCTGAACAGCGTGATCAGCGCGAGAATGCCGAAACCGGCCGCCGCGCCCTCGAGCCGGAACGCAACGAAGCCGATGCCCGCGATGCAGGCGGCCTGAGCCACGCTGCCCGCAACCCATACCCACTTCCTGACCGGCAGCCTGCGAATGACGCCGCCGATAAAGAGCTGCGGAATCAACGACCCGGATTCCCGTATCGGCACCAGCAGTCCAAGCACGAAAGCGGGAGCGCCCACTGCCGAGGTCAGCCAGGCGAGCGTGGTCTTGGGGCTGGCGACCGCGTCGCCGAGTTTGGTGAGAAAGTAGCTAAGCAGGAGAACGGAGAAGTTTCTAGGCGACTCGCGGCATGCGCGTTCGTCGATGTCGCGGCACAAGCGCGCATCTTCTTCGTTCGTCAGCTTCTCGTAAATGGCTTGCGGGAACGACACTGCGTTATCTTACGCTATAACCCGGCGAGGGTACGCCGACCATCAGTGCCGACTATCAACGACATCAGGGAAAGCTTAGACAGGCACATTGGACGGGTTCCAACGTGCCTGTCTATATTTACGGCACAAAGGCATTTTTACCGCACAGGAAGCCACGGCGTACGCAGCGACCGACGCAGTGGTTGTACGGCGTCTGCTCTTTATCGATCAGTTGGCGGCGGGGCACAGCCATGCCGACAGTAGAAACCACCGGCCGTGAAACCGGTACTCGACTAAACGGCGTGCACAGCTAGTTTATTGTGAGTGTCCTGATAGCTGCTGATTGTTGCACCAGGACACATGTAGACGCGCTGCCCAACTTCGTGTCAAGAATTACGGCCGAACTATCGAATCACCGCCGGGCCGTCAGATCTAATCGAAGTACCACCGAGCACCAAAACTAATACTGTCCGTATCACCGGCAAAGTCGAGGCTCAATCCGGCCGATATTTGGTCCGTAAAGTAATAATCGCCTGCAAGTTGCAGATACGTGTCGCTGTTATCCAGATTGATATGATTCACTGATCCACGAATCTCGAATTGCGGCGCCAGCAAACCGCGAGCGCCAGCCGAAAACGCGAGTCCCGTATCGTCGGCGTCACCGCCTGGTGTATCCACGTCGGCCCGAACCAGACGGAGTGTGCTGACCAGGTCGAAATCGTCCGAGTACTTCCACACGTAACCGCCACCAATCTCCAATAGTGTTGAATCAACATTATTGTTGAAATCCAGTGCGGTCAGGGCACCGACGAGAATCCACTGTCCATCGAGCTCGTAGGATCCGGCCAACCGAAAGCCGTCGCCACCACTGATGTCAACATCGACAAAACGAAGCTCGGCAAAGGAATAGCTCAGATCACTTTGTGTTTGTTGCTGATTTGTCTGCGCTGTGGCTGTTGTCTGAATAGACAACGCCGCGAGCAGTAGTAGAAACTTCTTCATCAGTTCGTCCTATGTCCGTTGCCCAAACGTAATGGCCAGAGTTCGGCGGCTCTCCGGCACGGCGCGAATCCTAACGCCGCACTTCTCCCGATGTCTAATCGCTGCCGCGCATTCCGCTGCGGCTTCCCCATAACTCTTCCACGTGTTTGTTTTTCTGTTAGTTTTTCTCAAGTACAGGGTGTCTCCTTTTGGCGTCAGGGTCCGTCAGCGCACTGGAATATGCGCATTGAGCATGATGGCGCGCAGGGCTGCCTGCGCTAGGGCGGCGGCGATCTCGATTCGCACACGAAGCTGGCAAATAAAACTATAGAAACTATAGGGACACTCACAATAGCGGGCCTATTGTGAGTGTCCTAATAATTCGCGGTCACGAGTGAACGTGGCACCTTAGAGGCGATTCCGATCGACGAAGTCCGGCGAGTCCTCGAGGAATACAATGTGCTGGGGTGGGACACGTCCGTTGCGCCGGGTGGGCACTGAGCGCACGGCGATGATAATGTCGCCGGACTGACGATGTCATGCCGACAATCTTCGTTTAACCTCTACGCCGAACTGGAACTGGTCGAGAAACAAGTGGAAGAAAGAGTCGCTCGACGATGAGCTACGAACTCCGAGTCGTTTCGACGCGTGAACCTGGGACATCTGCCGTATCGGACTTCCTGGCGGGACGTCGCAGTGGCGGCGAATTCCGTGTCGATGGCCGTCTGCAGGCGGGTTCGGGAAACATCGTCGTTAGAAAGGAGAAACGCGGAGATTCAGTTCCGATTTTCACTCTCGACGGGCCATTCCGCATCGAGACCGAGGACGTGGATGATCCGTTAGTGGGTCTGGTCCTTACTCCACAGTGGCTGATCGAGATCAACGTACCTTCTGCGTCATCGCAGGCAGAACTCAGGTTGGCACGCTCGCTCGGCGTGCAGTTGGCAAAATCTTTTCAGGGCGCCCTCTACGACCCGCAAGAGGACGGAGTCGTCTGGCCTAAACGGCGACCGAAGCTCTACAAGACTCCGCAGGTGGCGGAGTCGATTGACGTCGTGAATTTGCGCTGGTACTTGCCTTACTCAAAGCGAGGCTCACGGACCGCGCGCGTGTTCGTGGAGACCGCCCGGAAATATTTCTACGAGTGTTTACCACGTCGCTACGGTCTGTTCGAGCCATTCCAGGGAAAGGTCGAGGACGGTGATTTCAGCGGATTCTATTCACTCTGGGAGGAAGCCGCCGCTGCCCCTTACGGGGATATGTTGCACTTCAAATGCAGCGCTCCGTGCTACGGAGGATCCGTATCGTTTTCCGATCCCCGCGACGACATGCCGCGAAACGTCGACGCCGCGAAGATGGTCAAACTGCAGAT
>CALZMR010000077.1 GCA_945788575.1 uncultured Woeseiaceae bacterium | reverse complement strand
TACCGCTCGAGATTCCGCGCCAATCCGCTCCGTTCGTCATCCTCATGGTTGGCGTGAACGGCGCCGGCAAGACGACCACGATTGGCAAGATCGCGCGGCGGCTGAAGGACGACGGTCTGTCAGTGATGCTTGCAGCAGGCGACACGTTCCGCGCCGCCGCGGTCGAGCAGCTTCAGGCCTGGGGCGAACGCAATGATGTACCGGTCGTCGCGCAGCAGAGCGGTGCCGATCCGGCGGCCGTGATCTTCGACGCTTGGCAGGCGGCGTCGGCGCGCGGCGCCGATGTGTTACTCGCCGATACAGCGGGCCGGCTGCAAAACCAGCAAGGCCTCATGGACGAACTTGCCAAGATCAAGCGAGTCGTAGCGCGGCATGACCCGGATGCGCCGCATGAAGTCATGCTGGTGCTCGACGCGAGTCAGGGGCAAAACGCACTCGTACAGGCCGAGAAGTTCCATGAGGCGCTCGGTCTCACGGGCATCACGGTTACAAAACTCGACGGCAGTGCGAAGGGCGGAATACTCTTTGCGATTGCCAACCGGCTCGGCGTACCGGTACGCTTCATCGGCATCGGCGAATCCGCCGAGGATATGCAGCCGTTCGACGCAGATGAGTTCGTCGACGCACTGTTGAACCGCAATGGAGAGTGACGACCGACGATGATTCGTCTCGAGAACGTCACCAAGCGCTTCCCTGGGGGTCAGGAGGCGCTATCTGGTCTCGACCTCGCCGTCGAGAAGGGCGAGATGGTCTTCGTGACCGGGCATTCCGGGGCCGGCAAGAGCACGCTCCTGAAGCTCATCGCCCTGATCGATCGCCCCACCGGCGGCCAGGTTATCGTCGACGGGCAGAACACGCGACGCGTCAAGCGCCGTCGTATTCCAGCCTACCGCCGGCAGATCGGCATGGTGTTCCAGGACCACAAGCTTCTGTATGACCGTTCGGTAGCCGACAACGTTGCCCTGCCGCTCGTGATCGCGGGAGTCGGCACCCGGGAAGCCTCTCGGCGGGTACGGGCTGCGCTCGAGCAGGTCGGACTGTTGCAGAAGGAAAAGCGCAACCCGGAAACCTTATCGGCGGGCGAGCAGCAGCGCGTGGGCATCGCGCGCGCGATCGCCACTCGGCCAAAACTTCTGATTGCCGATGAGCCGACCGGTAACCTCGACCCGGATTTATCTCTCGAGGTCATGCGCGTGTTTCGGCGTTTCAACGAGTTCGGTGTGACCTTGCTGATCGCGAGTCACGACATTGCGCTTATCGACAAGCTCGGCTGTCGCCGTATTCATCTCGAAGACGGGCGCTTGCAGAATGACAGTGCCGCAGAGGAGGAGGTGCTGGTCGTGCGGCCGTCCACGGAGGATCGATGGCGGTGAATCGGCATGCTGACGCGGCGGCGCCGGTTCGCTCGTCCGGGCCGGTGTCCATCTGGGCGGGTCGCCACGTTTCCACGGCGTCCGCGTCACTCGGGCGGCTTGTCAGGCAGCCGTTTGCGAGCCTCATGATCATCCTCGTTATCGCCGTGACGCTGGCGCTACCCGCCGCGCTGAATCTGATGGTCAAGAACGCATCCGCCATCAGCGGACAGTGGGAGAGCGCGCTCGACTTTTCGGTGTTTCTCGACCGGGATTTGAACCTCGACGAAGCGGCGGCTCTCGGGCGTCTGATCGAACAGCGTGCTGACGTCGTCTCCGTGACGCTGATCTCCTCGGATGACGCGCTGGAAGAGTTCAAGGCGCAGTCCGGTTTCGGGGCCGCGCTGGATCAGCTTTCGCATAATCCGTTGCCACACACCCTGGTCGTGAGGCCCAGCCCGGCGAACACCGGACAGTCGATGCTCCTGCTGCGCGAAGAGCTCGCGAACCTGCCGGAAACGGACGTGGTGCAGGTCGATACGGACTGGGTGCAGCGCTTTCACGCAATCCTGGATATCGTGAGTCAGGCCATTCTGATTGGCGCGGTCCTGCTGGGCGCCGCGATCATCGTCATCATCGGCAACACGATCCGGCTCGACATTCAGAACCGCCGCGAGGAGATCGAGGTCACCAAATTGATCGGCGCGAGCAACGCATTCGTTCGCCGTCCGTTTCTCTGGACGGGGTTCTGGTACGGGCTGCTGGGGGGATTGCTCGCGATAGGACTCGTTAGCCTCGGGCTTCACCTGCTGGATGCGCCGATCAGCCGGCTGGCGAATCTCTACCAAAGCGGCGCAGACGTTGTGCGCTTCGACCTGCGAGAGATCGGTTCGATCATCGGTGTCGCTGTAGGGCTCGGTCTCGTTGGCTCCTGGTTTGCCGCAACGCGGCATATGCGCAAGATCGAGCCCCGCTAGACCTCGTCCTTCGCACCGCCCATGGATGCCATCACGCCGTCGATGACCGCACGCATGGCCGCCCTGTCGGCTCGGGCTTTGCACATCACCCGCATTCCCCAGATATTGCCGACCAGGAATGCGGCCAGCGCCATCGGATCCCGAGCCTGCGCAATCTCACCGCTCGCCTGAGCCGCGCCGATGAGTTCGGCGAACGCCAGACGGACGCCGGCATTGTGGGTGTCGAGGCGGGCGGCGATATCGGGATCGTGCGCCGACATCTCCAGCAAGGCATTCACCGACAGACAGCCCCTGCGGTCGCGACCAGAGACAGCATCGTCCGCTATCGTCTGTAAAAGTTCGCGAATTGCCGGCAACTTCGGTGAACGCGATCTGGCCAGCCCGCGAATGCTCACGATGAAGCTGCGGTGGTACTCCTCGAGCACTACGAGATAGATACCCTTCTTACTGCCGAAGGCGGCATACAGGCTTCCCGGCTTCAGGCCGGTTGCCGCGACGAGATCACCGATGGACGTTTTCCCGTAGCCGCGCTCCCAGAAGACAGCCATCGCTTGTTCGACGACGTGGCAGCGGTCGTATTCGGGTGTTCGCGGCATGGGTGGAAGACCTTACTTTCGGTTATAAGTGCATAGTGTAATGATACTTGAATAATCATTCAAGATTAGATACTGTTTCCCTCACTGCCGGTCTCGGCAGCTTTTTTTGCTTGTTTCTTGAATATATGTTCAACAATAAGGAGCCTGAAATGGCAGATTTCAACAGCTACTCGCTCGACACGGTGCCCGAGGCCGGCCGCGAAACCCTGGAAACCGTGCAGAAAGCCTACGGTTTCGTCCCTAACCTGATCGGCACGATGGTCGAGTCGCCGGCTTTGGCCCGCGCCTATCTCGAGATCGGAAAGACATTCGGCGAGTCCAGCCTGAGCCCGACAGAACAGCAAGTCGTGCTGCTGACCGTCAGCCGCTTCAATGAATGCGAGTATTGCGTGGCCGCACACAGCACGGTCGCGACGCTCGGAGACGTGCCGGCTTCGATTGTTGACGCTCTGCGAGACGATCGGCCGTTGGACGACCCCCGTCTCGAGAGCCTGAGGAGATTCACACTCCAGGTGCTTGAACGGCGTGGCTGGGCCGGTGAGGACGCGGTCGAGGCTTTCCTCGGAGCCGGCTTCAATCGCGCCCAGCTGCTCGACGTGGTGCTTGGCGTCGCCATGAAGACGCTGTCGAATTACACCAATCACATCGCGAAACCAAAACTCGACGCCGCGTTTCAGGCCGCCGAATGGCGGGCGCCAGCGCCGAAAGTAGCCTGATTCGAGCGCTTAATTAGACAGAGTCCAATTCGCAAGTAAACTGTAACAGGTTGATTCTGTTACCAATCAGACCTTCCGAAGAAGGGAACCAGTGCTATTGTTAGCACTCTAAGTACCCGAGTGCTAAAATCGCTATGAAACGGAGAAACTACATGACCACCGCTGTTGTACCGTACACCCACGACCTCGCCCTGACCGGTCCGGTCGGGAGTCTCGACGCCTATATCCAGGCGGTCGGCTCCGTGTCCGTACTCACGAAGGAAGAAGAGCAGTCGTTGGCGCGGCGCTTGCGCGAACGTGAGGACCTCGGGGCCGCACGCGAACTGGTCATGGCACATCTCCGGTTCGTCGTGCACATCGCCAAAGGTTACACCGGCTACGGCCTGCCAATTGCCGACCTGATTCAGGAAGGAAACGTCGGCCTGATGAAAGCCGTCAAGCGCTTCGACCCTGACTATGACGTGCGCCTGGTTTCCTTCGCCGTTCACTGGATTCGCGCGGAAATTCACGAGTTCGTGCTGCGTAACTGGCGGATCGTCAAGGTCGCCACGACCAAAGCGCAGCGCAAGCTGTTCTTCAATCTTCGCAAGTCGAAGAAGAGCCTTGCGTGGCTGTCCGCGGCCGAAACCGAGGCTGTCGCGAAAGACCTTGGCGTCAGCGCCAAGGAAGTCACGGAAATGGAGAAGCGCCTCAGCGCCCGCGATGCCTTGTTCGATCCGGCACCGAACGCCGACGAAGATCGAGTCTTCTCGCCCGCGGCCTACCTGCCGGCACAGGACTCCGATCCGGCTAAGCTGGTCGAAGATTTCGACTGGGAGTCTGACGCGACGACGCGCATGGCAGCGGCCATCGAGACGCTCGACGAGCGCAGCCGCGACATCGTCCAGAGCCGCTGGCTGACCGAGGACAAGAAGACGCTACATCAGCTTGCGGAGGTTTACGGCGTCTCGGCTGAGCGCATTCGCCAGATCGAAGTGAATGCGATCAAGAAGCTCCGCGGAGCGATGGCACACTAAGCGCCCATCGAGTACCACGAAGAACGCCGCTCAATGAGCGGCGTTTTCTTTTGCGGCCTGTGGCTGAGTCGTGTTCGCAGCCGTGCGACGCTGATGTGAATGGTCTCGAGACAGGTTTTAGTCGTAGTCCTGCTTACGAAACCGAATCCAGCCGCGGTCCTCGCCGCCGTGAGGATCGCGGTGCGTCCAGTGAACGACTCCACCGAGATCGTTGTACTCGTATATCCCTCGAAAGCCGACGCGGTCGCCGACGCCGACTGGCACTCGCTTCGCGATGTCGATGTTGTGGGCGATCAAGAGCGATTGCCCACCGCGCACTTCGACCACGAATCTCTGGTGCCGGGCACCGTGATGGTCATCAGGGATGATCCGGCTTACGTAGCCGGCGCCCTCGATCCAGTCGCCGTCCTCTCGCTTGCCGTAGGCCGCCTGCATGTTGCGGAGCAGCTTACCCCGTGATCGGTACCATTGTGATCTCGACACGGCGGTTCGCCTGCCGGCCGTCCGGCGTCGAATTGTCCGCCATCGGTCGAAGCTCACCCATGCCGACCGTGATGATCCGTTGCGACGACACACTCTGAGATCGCAGGTACGCGGCTACGGAGCCGGCACGGCGTTCCGAAAGGCCCTGGTTGTAGGCCTCCGTGCCAGTGCTGTCCGTGTGGCCGGCGACTTCGATAACCGTCTGATTGTATTCGGCGAGTACCAAGCCGACCGAGTTCAGCACGTCGAAGAAAGCCGGACTCAGGTCCGAACTGTCGGTCGCGAAGGTGACGTTACCCGGCATATTCAAGGTGATGTTGTCGCCGCGCCGGGTGACGCTGACGCCGGTGCCTTCGAGTTGTGCCCGCAGCTCTGCCTCTTGCCGATCCATGTAGTTGCCGACGGCGCCACCTGCGAGCGCGCCGATGCCGGCGCCAATCAATGCATGCTGCCTGCGCTCGACGGCGTCATCCCCGGAGACGAGGCCTACAACTGCGCCGATGCCGGCACCGATGAGGGCCCCGCGCGTCGTATTGCTCATTTGCTCCTCGCGGGTATACGGATCCAGCGTTGTGCAGCCCGTCGCGAATAGTGCGACGAGGCTCGTCGCAACCAGAGTGTTTCTGATAGTCATGATGTAATCCTGTCTGTTTATCGGTATCGCGCCAGTAGAGCGCGGTGCGGCTGAACCAATCCTTAATCGGGGTACTTATGTAGAATGTCGGGCCCAGACCCCAGAGTATCAAGATGGCCGAGAGCTGGCTTGAGCGCTACGAGCAGAATCACCGCGACCTGACCTGGCCCTGGCTCTATTGGGCCGCGGTACCCATGGTCGTCGTCGGTACCACCGGCGTGCTCTGGAACCTGCCCGTCCCGGACGAATTTCATGAGATCTCACCGCTGCTCAACTGGGGCAGCGCGTTTCTCATGGCGACGGCAGTTTACTACTTCATTATTTCGCTTGCGCTGGCGATCGGGCTGCTGCCGTTCCTGCTCGGGGTAGGCGCCGTTCAGATGTGGCTGGTCGCGTCGGACTACTCCGCAACCCGGGTCACGACTGGGCTGCTGATGGCCGGCATTATCGGCCTTGCGATGGGGCATCGCAATGGAAAGATGCTGGCTGCGACCTTCGAGGATTTGCAGACAATAATGATTGGCCCGGCGTGGCTATTGTCGGTAATCTACCGCCGCGCCGGAATCGCGTTTTAGACCGGCGCAACGGCAACCCGTCGTCGCGCAGAACCCCCGAACAAGCAGGCAAAGTATGGCTAGTCAGAAACTCGATCCGCTGGATCTGTTCGATATCGATTCCGAACTCGCTGAAGACGAGCAAATGGTGCGTGACACCGTGGCTCGCTTCGTGGACGAACAGGCGATTCCGCTCATGCGCGAAGCCTTCGAACAACACCACTTTCCGCGTGAGCTCATCACCGGCGTCGCCGAATTGGGCCTGCTCGGCAGTTCGATCGACGGCTATGACTGTGCCGGCCTCAACAGCGTCTGTTACGGACTTATCTGCCAGCAGCTGGAGCGCGGCGACAGCGGGCTGCGCAGTTTCGTGTCGGTTCAATCGAGCCTTGTCATGTACCCGATCCATGCTTTCGGCTCGGAAGAACAGAAGAGCCGCTGGCTGCCGGCGATGGCCAGGGGCGAGGCGATCGGCTGCTTCGGTCTGACCGAACCTCATGGCGGCTCGGACCCGGCGAACATGAAGACTCACGCGAAGCGTGACGGAAATGACTGGGTACTGAACGGCGCGAAGATGTGGATCACCAACGCCACGATCGCCGACGTCGCCGTCGTCTGGGCGCAGACTGATGAGGGCATCAAGGGATTTCTCGTCGAGAAAGACATGCCCGGATTCACCACTCAGGAGATCGAGAACAAGTTCTCTTTGCGTGCCTCGGTTACGGGCGCTCTGTTCTTCGACGATGTCCGCGTGCCTGAGGCGAGCGTCCTGCCGGGCGTCAGCAGTCTGCGCGGTCCTTTGAGCTGCCTGACGCAGGCACGCTACGGCATTACCTGGGGCGTCATTGGCGCGGCGCAGGCCTGTCTTCAGGAGGTGCTCGCCTATACCGAAGACCGCGTGTTGTTCGGGAAACCCCTGTCGCACACGCAGGCCATTCAGATCCGATTGGCGGACATGGCGCGGCGCATTACGACCGCCCAACTCCTGTCGCTACGACTCGGCCGCATCAAGGACAACGGCGAACTCAGCCCGTCTCAGGTCTCGCTCGCGAAATGGAACAACTGCCGCGCAGCGATCGACATCGCTCGTGATGCGCGCGATATCCTGGGTGGCTCGGGCATCAGCGCCGAGTACTGTTCGATCCGGCACATGCTCAATCTCGAGAGCGTAATCACGTACGAGGGCACTGAGACCGTCCATCAGCTGTCGGTCGGCCGCGAACTGACCGGCATCAACGCATTCGGTTGAGGCCCGGTGCCCGCCGCGGCGCTACCTGAAGACCGCGACGTCTGGCGCATTGCCGCGCCGATGATCCTCTCCAACGTGTCGGTCCCGTTGCTCGGGATGGTCGACACGGGTGTCGTGGGACATCTCGACAGCCCGGTCTACCTGGGCGCTGTCGCCGTCGGCTCGATGATCTTCGGGTTTCTGTACACCGGCGTGAACTTCCTGCGAATGGGCACGACCGGCATCGCGGCGCAGAGCTACGGAGCGGACGACAACGACGGTCTGCGAGTGTCGATGGGGCAGGCCGTGATCGTCGCACTCGCGATCGCCTTCGCCCTGTTGCTGCTGCAGGGGCCAATCGGACGAACCGCCATGCAGCTCGTCGGCGCCGCGCCCGGCGTCGAAGCAAGCGCCATCGAGTACTTCCACATTCGCATCTGGAGCGCGCCCGGCACGCTGGCCAACATGGCGCTGATCGGCTGGTTCATTGGCATGTCCAACGCGCGAGTGCCCTTGATCATGTTCCTGACGGTCAACGTCACCAACATCGTCCTCGACCTGGTCTTCGTCATCGGCCTCGGCATGAAGGTCGACGGCGTCGCGCTCGCCTCCGTCATCGCCGAGTACTCAGGCCTAGCGGTCGGCATCGTCTTCGTCCTAAACAACCTGCGAAGACGCGCCGGCCACTGGCCGATTAAGCGCCTCGTTCGTCTCCGCGAATACGCCGCGTTCTTCGCTGTCAACGCCAACCTCCTGATACGCACGCTCGCGCTCATGTTCTCGATCGCGTTCGTGACGGCACAGGGCGCGCGCATGGGTGAAGTCATCCTCGCGGCGAATGCGATCCTCATGAATCTGCAGAACCTGACATCGTTCGGGCTCGACGGCTTTGCGCATGCTGCGGAAGCGATGGTTGGTCGCGCTGTCGGACAGAGGAACCGGGCGGCATTCGAGAAAGCTGTGAGACTCTGCCTCAAGTGGTCACTCTACTTCGCGGTCGGATTCGTGCTTGCGTACGCGGTGGCCGGGCCGCTGCTGATCGCGCTTTTGACAGACATCACCGAGGTTCGCGAAGCGACCAGAACCTATCTGCCGTGGATGATCCTCTCGCCGCTGATCTCCGTCTGGTCGTTCCTGTATGACGGCGTCTACGTCGGTGCAACTCGCGCGAGGGAGATGCGCGACATCATGCTGATCTCGACGTTCGTGGTATTCCTGCCGGCGTGGTATCTGCTCCAGGGCTGGGGCAACCACGGACTGTGGCTCGCATTCATGCTGTTCCTCGCGAGCCGCGGGATCGGCATGCACTTCTGGTATCGACGGCGGGTACTGCCCTCTATCTGAGCTACGAGCCGCGGCGCGTCAGCTCGCACTGGCCGTAGCGGCCTCCGAGTGGGCGCATATCCGACGCGCCGTGCTTCTTGCCCAGATGTACGCGCCGAATCCCGTCACGATATTCGCAATGGCATAAGCGACGAAGATGCCGACGATCCCGAACAAGGCTGCACCAAGGATCGCGAGCGGCACGTACAGGACGAGTATCCGGGACACGCTGATCCAGACGCCCGGCATTGGCTTGCCGAGGCCGTTGAACGCAGCATTCATCACCATGACCATGCCGTAGGTGCCGTAGCTGATCGGCACGACCCACAGGAACAGACGCGTGACGCTGGTGACTTCCTCGGAGTCACTGAACAGCGACGGCAGGAATCCCGACATCAGTGCGAGAAACGCCGCAATCGCCACGCCACTGCCCAAACAGAACAAGGTGCAAAGCCAGAGCGCCGTGAGAATCCGGCGCTCGCGGCCAGCAGCGAGATTCTGGCCGACGAACGGGCCTATGGTCGACGACATCGCATAGTAGATGACCAACATTAGCGACTCGATCCGGCTCGCGACACCGAAGCCGGCGACCGCTTCCGGACCGTACCGCGCAATCATCGCCGTGACGATTGTCGCGCCCATCGGCACGATTACGTTCGTGCCGGCTGCGGGGATGCCGACGTGCAGGACGTCTTTGCACGAGTCAATGAGTTCTTTCCAGTCCGGCCGGCTGAAGCTGACCATGTCGAAGCGGTGACGCATCAGATACAGCGTGCCAAAGAAGATGGCGCCCCTTGCGATCAGAGCTGCCGTCGCCGCGCCGTTCAATCCCATTGCCGGGACAGGACCAACACCGAATATCAGAATCGGATCCAGAATGACGTTCAGGACCGCCGCCAGCACCATGAGCATGCTCGGTAGTCGCGTGTCTCCGGTCGCGCGCATGCTCGCCATGCCCACCATCCCGACGACCATGAATGGGACGCCCGAATACAGGATCGTCATGAACGTCCGGATCATCGGCAGCATGTCTTCGGGCGCACCGAGCAGTCGGAACAGGGGTTCGATCGTGAGCACGCCGATTGCGGCAATGATCGCCGTGACGATGAAGGAGAGAATCAGGCTATCGGTCGACAAGCGACGGGCGCGCCGATGATTCTCGGCGCCGATCGCTCGGGCAACTACGGATGAGGTACCGGCTCCCAGCCCGATCGCTACACTCATGACAATCATGATGATCGGAAAGCCGAAGCCGTAGGCCGCGAGTTCGCGATCGCCGACCTGACCGACGAACCACGTATCGATCAGGCTCTGCCCCATCAACGTCGTGATGCCAAACAGCACGGGCACGGTCATGTCGATCAGATGCCGACCGACCGGGCCTTCCGTCAGCCTGGCTCGTCTCTCGTTCATTCGCGGGTCTCAACGGACAGCGGCCCCGGGATTCGGGGCCGGCACCTACTATGGACGAGTTCCCCAGGGCAGGCAATCGCGCCGCGCGGCGCTGTTATTATCCGTTTTGCCTTCGGAGACAGTCGTCATGAAGATACACACCGAAGTTGTCATCGACGCCGACCAGAAAGCCGTTTGGCGGGCATTCGACAACCCGGATAAGCT
>CALZMR010000076.1 GCA_945788575.1 uncultured Woeseiaceae bacterium | reverse complement strand
CCGGCCGCATCGTTGGTTCGTCAATGCCAACCAGGTCATAATAGCGGCGCATCATACCTATTTGGCCCACATCACGATATACCCGTTCCGTCATTACGAGGCGCTCAATGGAGCAACGCCAGGAATTACGCAAAGCCGGCCTTAAGATCACTCTGCCAAGGCTGAAGATCCTCGAGATACTCGAGAATTCGAGGGATCGGCACATGAGTGCCGAGGATATTTACAGGCAGCTCCTCGATGCTTCGGAGGAGATCGGGCTGGCGACCGTGTATCGCGTCCTCACTCAGTTCGAGGCCGCCGGGCTCGTCACGCGGCACAATTTCGAGGGTGGTCACTCGATATTCGAACTGGACGACGGCGAACACCACGATCACATGGTCGAGGTCGAGACGGGCGAGGTGACGGAGTTCGTCAGCGAGGAAATCGAGCGCCTGCAACACGAGATCGCCGAAAAGCACGGCTTCGATCTGCTCGATCACAGCCTCGTTCTTTACGTGAAAAAGCGAGACGGCTGAACGGCAAGCTCAGGCTGTCCGGGTCAGCTCGCGTCCGCGACGAGCCTGGCGTCAAGCTCGCTTCTTTGGTGCCCCCGACAGCATCTCTTCGGCATGTTCGAGCGTCTTGCGGGTAATCTCGACGCCGCCCAGCATCCGCGCGAGTTCCTCGATGCGCTCCTCTTTGCCGAGCGGCTGTACGGACGTGCGCGTCGACTGACCGTCGCTCACCTTCGATATCCGGAAGTGTTGCGCGGCGAGGCTGGCGACTTGCGGCAAGTGGGTCACGCACAGCACCTGCCGGTCCTCGCCGAGTTCGGCAAGCCGTCTGCCGACCATTTCGGCGACGCCGCCGCCAACTCCGCTATCGACCTCGTCGAATACCATCGTCGGGATCGCGCTGCCGCCGCTCGCGATGACCTGAATCGAGAGGCTCATGCGGGAAAGTTCGCCGCCAGAGGCGACCTTCGACAGGGGCTGCAGCGGCTGCCCGGGGTTGGCGCTGATTAGGAAGTCGATCTTGTCGGCACCGTGAGCCCGAGCTTCCGCTTCTGGCAGGCCCTCGATCGAAATTTCGAACCGGCCACCGGGCATTCCAAGACCGTGCATCGCCTCGGTGACGGCGGATGACAACTTCTTCGCCGCGGCTTTGCGTTTCTTCGTCAATTTTGCCGCAGCCGCCAGGTAGGCGTCCCTGGCGGCCCGGACCTCACGCTCGAGTTCGCGACCGCGTTCCTCGGCGTTGCTGAGTTCGTCGAGCTCGGTCTCGAGCGATTCCCGCAGTTCGGGCAATTCAGTCGTTTCAGATCGGTGCTTGCGGGCGAGCGTGAAGATCGCGTCGAGCCGCGCCTCGACCTGTTCGCGCCGCGCCGGGTCCATGTCGATGCCGTCGAGGTAGCGCCGGAGCTCGTCGGCCGCTTCCGCGACCTGAATGCCGGCGCTCTCGAGAAGCTCAGTTACGGGCGCCAGTGCCTCGTCATATTCGACGAGGCCGTCTACGGCTCGAGCGGCGTCGGCGAGCAGGCTGTTGGCGTTTTCCGGGTCGCCATCGAACAGCGAGGTCAAGGCGCTCGCGGCCCCTTCCACCAGTCGGCCGCTGTTGGCCAGACGCTGGCGTTCTGCCTGCAGCTCCTCGGCTTCGCCGCGCTGCACGTCGAGAGACCGGAGTTCTTCGAGCTGGAATGTCAGGAGGTCCAGCCGTGACGATCGGTCGATCTCAGCGTCGGTGAGCTGGCGGTGACGCTCGGCGAGCGCGCGCCAACTGACGAAATCGGTACCGAGATCCTCGACGAGGCCAGCAAGCGCTCCGAAGTGGTCGAGGAGCTGACGCTGGATTTCGCGCCGGCCCAGGGACTGATGGAAGTGCTGGCCGTGGATGTCGACGAGATTGTCGCCGATCGACTTCAGCTGCTGAACGGTGACCGCGTTGCCGTTTATGAATGCGCGAGAGCGTCCGTCGGCATTGATGACGCGCCGAATCAGGCATTCATCGCCCTCATCGAGCGAGTTTTCCTGCAACCATCCGCGGACCGTGGGCAGTGCCGCCAGATCGAACTCGGCGCTGAATTCTGCGCGTTTCGCGCCGCTGCGCACGAGCTGCGCGCTGCCGCGCTCGCCGAGGACGAGACTCAGCGCGTCGACCAGGATGGATTTGCCGGCTCCCGTTTCGCCGGTGAGTACGGTCATGCCGCCGTCGAACTCGACCTCGATCCGGTCGACGATCGCGAAATCGCGGACAGAAAGGCTGACGAGCACGCTCAGGCCCCCTTCGGCTCGATATCGCGGACGCGGCTGTCGCGCCCCCAGAGGAGCTTCGATCGGAGGATGGCGTAGAAGTCGTAGCTTGGGGGGTGCACCAGCGTCACCCGCGATTCGGCCGGCCGAATGACAAGCCGGTCGTTGGGTCGGATCTCCCCGAGCGAGTGGCCGTCCACGGTTATCTCCGCCTTGGTTTCCGCTCGATCCAGCAGCCGGACGACAATCTCCTGATTGGCGCGTATCACTATCGGTCGGTCGGTCAGCGTGTGCGGGCAAACCGGGACGATGACGATAGCGTCCAGCTGCGGCTCGAGTATCGGTCCGCCGCAGCTTAGCGCGTAGGCCGTGGAGCCGGTTGGCGTCGCCACGATCAGGCCGTCTCCCGCATGCGTATTGACGTAGTGATTGCCGACCCGGGTTTCGAAGTCGACCATGCGGCCCGTGTCTCGGCGCTGCAGGACGATGTCGTTGAGCCCGACACCTTTCAAGCGCGTGCCGTCACCGGTCTCGAGTGTCGCGGCGAGCTGCATGCGGGAATCGCGCGTATAATTGCCGCGCAGAATCTGGTCGATTCCCGCCAGCATTTCGTCCGGAGAGACATCGGCCAGAAAACCCAGCCGGCCGCGATTGACGCCGAACAGCGGCACGTCGTATTCGCTCGCGACCTGGCTTGCGAACAGGATCGTCCCGTCGCCGCCTATCGCCACGATCAGCTCGACGCCGTCGAGTTTATCGGCCGATACGCGGGCGACATCGATATCCGGAGACATGTCGCTGACGGCCAGGACTTCGACGCCGGCTTTTGTCAAATGGGCCACCAGCGCGGTCATCGGTTCGACGACGCGGGCGTCGTCATCGCGACCAATTAGTGCGACTTTTTGAAACTCCGCGGGCATAGAAATACACTAACACAGCAGCTCATTTTACAAAGGCTACTTTTTTTCACTCATGTCAGCCGAAGTCGTAGCTCCTGCTCCTAACGAACGCGCACGCGAGTTGTTACGAGCACTCATCCAGCGCTATATACGCGACGGCCAGCCAGTTGGCTCTCGCACGCTGGCGAAAGACTCTGGACTCGAGCTGAGTCCGGCCACGATTCGCAATGTCATGTCCGACCTCGAGGACATGGGTCTCGTCTCGGCGCCGCATACGTCGGCGGGCAGGGTGCCGACGCCGAGAGGCTACCGCCTGTTCGTCGACACGCTCGTGCGCTATCGCACACCGCAGGGTGGCGCGATGAAGGTCCTGCAGTCGCAGTTGACGGAGAGAGGCGACGATCCGGGTGAACTGGTCAATGCCGTGTCGCACTTGCTATCGGACCTGACCAAGATGGCCGGCGTCGTAACCGTGCATCGAGCTCAGCACGCCACCCTGCGGCAGATCGAGTTCCTGCCCCTGTCCGATAATCGAATTCTCGCCATCCTCGTGCTCAACGACCGCGAAGTGCAGAACCGGATTCTGCACACCGATCGTGAGTATTCGTCGTCGGAGCTGACCCAAGCGGCCAATTTCATCAATGCTCACTACGCCGGCGTCGAAATGGACCAGCTCAGAGACCGGCTGATTGCGGATCTGGACGATCTCCGCGACTCGATGAATCAGGCGATGCTGGACATCATCTCCGTCGCGCAGTCCGCGATGGGCAGTCCGGATTCGCCCGCGGCGGAGTTTGTATACGCCGGCGAGACCAACCTCATGGACTTCGCCGAACTTTCCGACATCGATACCTTGAAACGCCTGTTCGATGCGTTCTCGGAAAAACGGCTCATCCTCGATCTGCTCGATCGGAGCATCAACGCTGACGGCGTCCAGGTGTTCATCGGCGAGGAGTCCGGGTTCAAGATTCTCGACGACTGCAGCGTAGTCACCGCCCCGTACCATCTCGACGACGACACCGTCGGCGTATTGGGCGTCATCGGGCCGACCAGGATGGCCTACGACCGGGTCGTACCCATCGTCGACCTTACGGCCAGGCTGCTTCGGTCCGCCATCCAGCACCGCTAGCCCGGACTATTCAGGAAAAAAAGCGCCGGAACGCTTGATATTTCAGGCGCGATCCCCACACTCCGGGCGTGCCGGTCCGGATACCGGCGGAAACCCGAAGACCGAAGATTCACGATGGAGCAGAACGTATGAACGGTAAGGCGCAGCGTCCCGAAGAGCCTTCCGATGAGTTGCGCGACGAGGCTGCCGAAGGTAAGGCAGAAATCGGCACCGATGGGGAAGAAGCGGATCCCGCAGCAGCTCTCGAAGCGGCCGAGGCGAAAGCGGCCGAGAACTGGGAAAAGTATCTAAGAGCGGCGGCCGAGATCGAGAACGTCCGCAAGCGTGCGGCGCGTGACGTCGAGCATGCCCGTAAATTCGCGCTGGAGTCATTCGCGCGCGAGTTGCTGGCTGTCAAGGACACGCTGGAAATGGGCATTCAGGCGGCCGGGCAGGCGGATGCCGAGTCGCTGCTGGAAGGCAAGCAGGCGACGCTAAAGATGCTGGCATCGACTCTGGAACGGTTCGGCATCTCCGAACTCGACCCGGAAGGGGAGCCGTTCGATCCGGAGTTTCACGAGGCGATGACGATGCAGCCGTCGCCCGACGCCGAACCCGGATCGGTGCTGACCGTGATCCAAAAGGGCTATGCCTTGAACGGCCGGCTACTCAGACCCGCGATGGTCGTGGTCGCCCGCGAGCCGGAGGCGGCTGCGGAGTAAAGCCTGACAGAGGGGCCTCGCGAACGGGCCGCTGGGGCTTTTGGCGCCGGGAGCGCTTGAAAGCCGGCCTTCGGGTCCCAAACTTACAGCCAGTTGTGAAGTATTTACAAAGAATTTCGGAGCAAATGAGATGGGAAGAGTAATCGGTATCGACCTCGGCACCACGAACTCCTGCGTAGCAGTAATGGAGGGCGACACGCCGAAGGTCATCGAGAATTCTGAGGGCGATCGCACGACACCGTCGATTGTTGCCTTCAGCAAGGACGATCAGGTGCTGGTCGGTCAGTCCGCGAAGCGGCAGGCCGTCACCAATCCTGAGAACACGCTGTTCGCGGTCAAGCGACTGATCGGCCGTCGGTTCGAGGACGACGTCGTACAGCGCGACATCAAAATGGTGCCCTACCGCATCGTGAAGGCCGACAACGGCGACGCCTGGGTAGAAGCCAACGGCAAGGCCATGGCGGCGCCCGAGATTTCGGCGCGCGTGCTGATGAAGATGAAGAAGACCGCGGAGGACTATCTCGGTGAGGAAGTCACCGAAGCCGTCGTAACCGTCCCGGCCTACTTCAACGACTCGCAGCGCCAGGCGACCAAGGACGCAGGCAAGATCGCGGGCCTGAACGTCCGCCGCATCATCAACGAGCCGACCGCTGCGGCGCTGGCTTACGGCATGGACAAGAAGCGCGGCGACCGCAGAATCGCGGTTTTCGACCTCGGCGGCGGTACCTTCGACGTGTCGATCATCGAGATCGCAGAAGTCGACGGCGAACACCAGTTCGAGGTTCTGGCGACGAACGGTGACACGTTCCTCGGCGGTGAGGACTTCGACTTGCGGATCATGGACTACCTCACGTCCGAGTTTCAGCGTGAGACCGGTGTCGACATCACGTCCGACCCGCTGGCCATGCAGCGCCTCAAGGAAGCGGCCGAGAAGGCCAAGATCGAGCTCAGCTCGCAGCAGCAGACCGAGGTCAATCTGCCGTACATCACGGCCGACGCCAGCGGTCCGAAGCACCTCAACATCAAGCTCACGCGCGCCAAACTGGAATCGCTGGTCGATGAACTCGTCGAGCGTACGATGGGGCCGTGCCGCGTTGCGCTGACCGACGCTGGACTCAAGGTCAACGAGATCGACGACGTCATTCTCGTCGGCGGCCAGACGCGTATGCCCAAGGTGCAGGAAGCCGTTCAGAATTTCTTCGGCAAGGAGCCCCGCAGGGACGTCAACCCGGACGAGGCAGTAGCCCTCGGCGCCGCCATTCAGGGCGGTGTCCTGTCGGGCGAGGTCAAGGACGTACTGCTGCTCGACGTAACGCCGCTGTCGCTCGGAATCGAGACGCTCGGCGGCGTGATGACTCGGCTGATCGAGAAGAACACGACCATCCCGGCCAATGCCGAGCAGGTGTTCTCGACGGCTGACGACCAGCAGACCGCGGTGACCATCCACGTCCTGCAGGGCGAGCGCGAGCGCGCTATGGACAACAAGTCGCTCGGACGCTTCGATCTGGCGGACATTCCGCCGGCGCCGCGTGGCATGCCGCAGATCGAGGTCAAGTTCGATATCGATGCGAACGGCATCCTGAATGTCTCGGCGCAGGACAAGGCGACAGGCAAGAGTCAGAACATCATCATCAAGGCATCGAGCGGTCTCTCGGACGATGAGATCGAACGCATGGTGTCGGACGCCGAAAGCCACGCAGAGGAAGATCGCAAGTTCCGCGAGCTCGTAGACGCGCGCAACCAGGCTGACAGCCTGATTCACGCGGCCGAGAAGACATTGGCCGATCTCGGTGAGAAGGCAACGGCAGAAGAGCGGCTTGCCGTCGAGAACGCGGTCGCCGATCTCAAGAAGGCGCTCGAAGGCGACGATCGCGAAGCCATCGAGACCAAGACGGCGGCACTTGCCGAAGCGTCGGGCGGTTTGGCCCAGCGGCTGTACGAAGAGCAGGCGGCTGAGGCGACGGGCGAAGAAGCGACCGACAGTTCGGACGGAGGTGACGACGTTGTCGACGCCGAGTTCGAAGAGGTGGACAAGGACGACGAGTCGAAGCAGGCCTAACGGCTGCTGCTGGCTGACGACACTTATGGGCGCCGTTCGCGGCGCCCATATTCAGGGGCACCATGGCAAAACGCGATTTTTACGAAATTCTTGGCGTCTCGAAGACGGCTACGGCCGACGAGATCAAGAAGGCCTATCGCCGCCTTGCGATGAAGCATCATCCCGATCGCAACACGGACGACGAGTCTGCCGAGGCCAGGTTCAAGGAAGCCAAGGAAGCCTACGAAATCCTGCACGACGAGGAGAAGCGAGCCGCCTACGACCGCTTCGGCCATGACGGCGTCCAAGCAGGCGCCGCCGGTGCCGGCGGCTTCGGCGGGGCGGAAGGGTTTGCCGATATTTTCGGCGACGTGTTCGGCGACATCTTTGGTGGCGGCCGTGGCAGAGGCGCAGGCCCGCAGGTCTTTCGGGGCGCCGACCTTGGTTACGAACTGAAACTGGATCTGGAGACCGCTGTCGCGGGCGACACGGTGACGATCGACGTGCCGACCCAGGTCGGCTGCACCGGCTGCGATGGCAGCGGTGCGCGCAAGGGGACGACCCCCACCGCGTGTACGGCTTGCCAAGGCACAGGACAGGTCCGCATGCAGCAGGGCTTTTTTTCGATCCAGCAGACCTGTCCCGCCTGCAAAGGCGCTGGCAAAACCATCACCGACCCGTGTCCCGATTGTCATGGCCGAGGCCGAACGCGTAAAACGCGCACGCTGTCGGTGAAAGTGCCGGCCGGCGTCGACGACGGCGATCGAATTCGGCTATCGGGCGAAGGCGAGGCCGGCCGAAATGGCGGGCCTCCCGGCGACCTGTACGTCGAGATTCGCGTCAAGCCGCACAAGCTGTTCGAGCGCGAGGGCTCCGATCTGTCCTGTGAAGTTCCTCTGAGCTTCGTGACGGCGACGCTCGGTGGTGAGGTCGAGCTGCCGACCCTGGACGGACACGTGTCGCTCAAGATTCCCCTCGGAACTCAGTCCGGCAAAGTCTTCCGGCTGCGCGGAAAAGGCGTCGCGACGGTTCGCGACCCGCGCGTCGGCGACCTGTTCGCCCGCGTCGTCGTCGAGACTCCGGTCAATCTCACCAACGAGCAGAAGGAATTGTTGGGCCGGTTCGAGGAATCGATCAGGGCCGGCGGTGATAAGCACAGTCCGCGGGCCGGCGGCTGGCTCGAGACCGTCAAGCGCTTCTTCGAGCGCATCAGCCAGTGATTCGTGCGGCAGTCACTGGCGCAGGGCGCATGGGGCTGTCAATTCAGCGACTCGCGGATCAACGCAACGACATCGATGTTGTGTCGCTGTGGCGACGCGGCGACGACCTGAGCGCCGCGATCGCCGAGGCCGATGTGGTCATAGACTTCAGCATGCCCGAAGCGACGCTTGAAGTCGTCGCGCGTTCGGTCGGGCAGCGCAAGCCCGTCGTGTGCGGCGTCAGCGGTCTCGACGAGGTTCAAGTTGCTGCACTGCGTGGCGCCGCCGAATCGATTCCAGTGCTGTATGACCGCAATATGAGCCAGGGCGTCACGGTCCTCGATGCCACAATCCGGCAGGTCGCGAGGTCCCTTGGCGGGGGATTCAACGTCCGCATCGAAGAGACCCACCACATCCACAAGAAAGACGCGCCGTCGGGCACGGCATTGAAGCTGGGTGACAGCTTGATTGAGGCGGGTGCTGCCACGTCGCACGACGACATCGACTATCACTCCGAACGCCGTGGCGAGGTACCAGGCGATCACTCGGTCATCTTCACATCGGCGACCGAACGCCTCGAATTCAGTCACAGCGTGACGACTCGCGACGTCTTCGCCGACGGTGCTCTGCGGGCTGCCGTCTGGCTTACCCGCCAGCCGTCAGGCTGGTACTCGATGCGCGACGTTCTTTTCGGCGAAGATTGATCGAGAAAATCGCCTCCCGGCTATGGCGCGGCGCGCAGCGGTTCAGTAAACTACGCCGGATCGCTGTCCGGTAAGCGATTCGACGAGCGGAAGGCCACTGCCTTCCGCTTCTTCATATCTGATCCCGGCGAATTGCGATCGCTCCGACAAGTGATTGACGAGGGTCGCTTTTTGACAACGCCTGCAGTACTTGCCCTCCAGGATGGCACGGTCTTCCACGGCACATCCATTGGCGCCGAAGGCCAGACCATCGGTGAAGTGGTATTCAATACGGCGATGACCGGGTATCAGGAAATCCTGACCGACCCGTCCTACTGTCGCCAGATCGTCACCCTGACGTATCCGCATATCGGCAACACCGGTATTACCAGCGAGGACATGGAGTCGTCCAGGATCCGTGCATCGGGCCTGATCATCCGGGATAGCTCGTTGGTCACGTCCAGCTGGCGCTCCGAACGATCGCTCAGCGAGTTTCTCGAGCTCGCCGGGACCGTCGCTATTGCGGACATCGATACCCGAAAGCTCACCCGCATTATTCGGGAGAAGGGCGCGCAGTCTGGCTGCATCATGACCGGCAAAGCCCCTGCGGAGAAAGCGATTGCGCACGCCGGCAAATTCCCCGGGATATCGGGGATGGATCTGGCGAAGTTCGTCTCGACCGATCGCCGCTACCAGTGGTGTCACGGCACGACGTTCGACAAGAGAACTCGCGTCATGAGCCGCCGAATTGCCCCATATCACGTCGTCGCTTACGACTTTGGCGTGAAGCGCAATATCCTGAGATTGCTTTCGGACCTCGATTGCCGGATGACTGTCGTTCCGGCAAAAACGACCGCCGAGGAGGCCCTGTCGCTTGTACCCGATGGCATATTCCTTTCGAACGGCCCGGGGGATCCCGAGCCCTGCGATTACGCCATCAGTGCAATTCAGAATCTTCTCGACGTCGGCATACCGATGTTCGGAATCTGCCTGGGCCATCAATTGCTGGCGCTCGCCGCCGGCGGCAAGACGGTCAAGATGAAATTCGGCCATCACGGTGCGAACCACCCCGTTCAGGATCTGAAGTCGGGACAGGTCCTGATCACCTCGCAGAATCACGGCTTCGCCGTGGATGAGGAATCCCTGCCCGAGGGCGTTGCGGTAACGCATCGCTCGCTCTTCGACGGCACGCTGCAGGGCCTCGAACTCGTCGGCCGGCCGGCATTCAGTTTCCAGGGTCACCCGGAGGCGAGTCCGGGGCCGCACGACGTCATGCCGCTGTTCGAGCGCTTCGTTCTCGACATGGAGGCGCACAAACGCAGCGCCACCAGGGCGGTAATTTCGACATAATGTACTTTAAGTAAATGCCCAAACGTACTGATATAAATAGTGTTTTCGAACCCGGCGACGATCATGACCGACCCGGACACGGCCGACGCGATCTACATCGAGCCGGTCCACTGGACCGCCGTCGAACAGATCATTGCGAAGGAGAGGCCGGACGCGCTGCTGCCGACGATGGGCGGTCAGACCGGACTCAACTGCGCCCTCGATCTCGTGCGCGAGGGCGTGCTCGAGAAGTACGAGGTCGAGATGATTGCGGCCTCCCGAGAGGCCATCGACATGGCCGAGGATCGGGATCTGTTCCGCAAGGCCATGACCGAGATCGGACTCGAAGTGCCGGTCGCCGAGATCGCGCATTCGATCGAGGAGGCCCTTGAGAAGCAGAAGATTATCGGTTTTCCGACGATCATCCGGCCGTCGTTCACGCTTGGCGGCACCGGCGGCGGTATCGCTTACAACCGGGAGGAGTTCGAGCGCATCGTGACGCACGGACTCGAGATGTCGCCGACCACGGAAGTACTGCTCGAAGAGTCGGTACTCGGCTGGAAGGAATTCGAGATGGAGGTCGTGCGGGATCGCAACGACAACTGCATCATCGTTTGCGCCATCGAGAATTTCGACCCGATGGGCGTGCACACGGGCGACTCGATCACGGTTGCGCCGGCGCAGACCCTGACCGACAAGGAATATCAGCGACTGCGCAACGCGTCGATCGACGTTCTGCGCAAAATCGGTGTGGACACCGGCGGTTCGAACGTTCAGTTCGCCGTGAATCCAGAGGACGGGCGGGTGCTCGTCATCGAGATGAATCCGCGCGTTTCGCGTTCGTCGGCACTCGCGTCGAAGGCGACCGGCTTCCCGATCGCGAAGGTCGCGGCCAAGCTCGCTGTGGGCTACACACTCGACGAGCTGCGCAATGACATTACCGGCGGCGCCACGCCTGCCTCTTTCGAGCCGACCATCGATTACGTTGTCACGAAGATCCCGCGCTTCACTTTCGAGAAGTTCCCCGGGGCCGTCGATCGACTGACGACTCAAATGAAGTCTGTCGGCGAGGTCATGGCTATAGGCAGGAACTTCCAGGAGTCGTTCCAGAAGGCGCTGCGGGGTCTCGAGATCGGAATCTCGGGACTGGACGAGATAACAGGACGGATCACGACCGAAGCGCAGCGCGATCGAGTGCGGCAGGAAATGCGAATTCCCGGCCCTGATAGGGTGCGCTACGTCGCCGACGCACTGCGCGGGGATTTTACGTTCGAGGACGTGGCAAAGGTCACCCGGATCGATCCCTGGTTCCTCGCCCAGATCGAGGACCTCATAACGGAGGAGAAGGCGCTGGCGAGCGCTGGTTTGAACAGTCTGGATGAGGTCCGACTGCGGCAGCTCAAACGCAAGGGCTTCTCCGATGCCAGGCTGGCGCAGCTGCTCGGCGTCGAAGAGACCGTTATCCGCAAGCTTCGAATCGGATTCAAGGTTCGCCCGGTCTTCAAACGCGTCGACACCTGTGCAGCGGAATTCGCCACGACGACTGCCTACATGTATTCCACCTACGAAGATGAATGCGAGGCCGATCCGAGCGACCTGCCCAAGATAATGATTCTGGGCGGCGGCCCGAACCGTATCGGTCAGGGCATCGAATTCGACTACTGCTGCGTTCACGCGGCACTTGCCCTGCGCGAGGCCGGCTACGAGACCATCATGGTCAACTGCAATCCCGAGACCGTGTCGACGGACTATGACACCTCGGATCGGCTGTACTTCGAGTCGCTGACCTTCGAAGACGTCATGGAGATTGTCGACCTCGAAAAGCCGAAGGGAGTGATCGTTCAGTATGGCGGGCAGACGCCGCTCAAACTGGCTGAAGACCTCGAAGCCGCAGGCGCGCCGATCATCGGCACCTCGCCGGACTCGATCGATCTCGCCGAGGATCGTGAGCGCTTCCAGAAGCTCGTGGAGTCGCTCAGCCTGCTGCAGCCGCCGAACCGGACGGCTCGCAGCAAGGACGAAGCGCTGAAGATGGGCGCCGAGGTCGGTTATCCGCTGGTCGTGCGCCCGTCTTACGTGCTGGGCGGCCGCGCGATGGAGATCGTGCATGGCGACGAAGACCTGGCGGCGTACATGGACGCGGCGATTCAGGTATCCAACGACAGTCCGGTACTGCTGGACCGATTCCTCGACCTCGCGACCGAAGTTGACGTCGACTGCATTTGCGACGGCGAGCGCGTTCTGATCGGCGGCATCATGGAGCACATCGAGCAGGCGGGCGTTCACTCTGGCGATTCGGGCTGTTCGCTGCCGCCGTTCAGTTTGTCGCCGGAAGTGCAGAAGGAGCTGAGCAAGCAGGTAATTAAGCTCGCGCATGGACTCAACGTCGTCGGACTCATGAACACGCAGTTCGCCATTCAGGGCGATGTCGTGTACCTGCTCGAGGTCAATCCGCGAGCGTCCCGGACGGTGCCTTTCGTGTCCAAGGCAATCGGGCTCCCGCTGGCCAAGATCGCAGCCCGGGTGATGGTTGGCGAGTCGCTCGCCGACCAGGGCTACGTCAATCAGCGCAATCCGGACTACTTCTCGGTGAAGGAGGCGGTATTCCCGTTCGTTAAGTTCCCGGGGGCGGATCCGATCCTCGGACCCGAGATGAAATCCACGGGCGAAGTCATGGGCGTCGGCCGTTCGTTTGGCGAGGCCTATGCCAAGGCTCAGCTTGCCTCGGGCGTTACGCTTCCTCGTCAGGGAGTTGCGCTGCTCAGCGTCAGAGAGCGAGACAAGGCGGGCGCCGTCGAGCTCGCGCAGATTCTGGTCGAGCGCGGCTTCGACATCGTCGGTACACATGGGACGGCGCAGTATCTGGCGAAGGCTGGTGTATCATGCCGGCGTGCCAACAAGGTTCGAGAGGGCCGGCCGCACATCGTCGACATGATCAAGAACGGCGAAATCAACCTCATCGTCAATACGACGGAGGGCAAACAGGCCATCAACGAATCCTTGTCCATCCGTGCTGAAGCGGTCCGGCGGAGCGTCACCTATTACACGACGCTCGGCGCGGCGATCGCGACCTGTACGGCTATCGAACACATCGACGACGGCGAAGTGAATCGCCTCCAAGACCTGCACAACGAGGTTGTAGGATGAACAAGGTCCCGGTAACCATTCGCGGACACGAATTGATGGCGGAAGAACTGAAGCGCTTGAAGAGCGTGGAACGGCCGGCCGTAATCAAGGCGATCGCGGAGGCGCGTGCGCACGGCGATCTCAAGGAGAACGCCGAGTACCACGCTGCCAAGGAGCAGCAGGGATTCATCGAGGCCCGCATCAAGGACCTCGAGGGCAAGCTGTCGCATCTGCAGATCATCGACGTCACGACGATGAATGCGAATGGCCGAGTCATCTTCGGCTGCACGGTCGAATTGATCGACGAGGCGACCGGCACGGAGATCGTCTACAAGATCGTCGGCGAGGACGAGGCGGACATCAAGATCGGCCTGATTTCTTTCACGTCACCGATCGCGCGTGCGCTGTTCGGCAAGAACGTGGGCGACGTCGTGAATTTCTCCGCCCCGAGTGGCGAGAAGCAGTATGAGGTCATTGAGGTCCGCTACGAGTGATACTCGCGCGTGGGTCTGATTACGACTCGTGCTGCTCGGCGTCGATCTGACATTTTCCTGGCTGCGGACTCACTGCAAGATACTGAGGGAGCTCGCTCGCGGCAGCCGGGCCATCTTCCGCCGCGACTCGGTAATACTCTTCGCTATCGGCCTCAGACATGCCCTCCGCAACCGTATCGATGATGCAAGAGCAATAGGCGGCGACCGCGTCGAGGTCGGCTCCCGAATTCAGTCCCACCTTTATGCAACCGGTCTTTAGTTCGCGATCACGAGACTCGGCCGGGCTAAGCGGGTTCTCCACCAGGAATTGGCGCAACAGACCAGATACCAACGGCGTCCGGGATTGGATGCTCCCGTCTTCGCCGGACGCAAAAGTGGCCGCCCTGAGACAGAACGCGCGTCGATCTACTGGTGATTCGTCAGCGTAGTTCGCGGCGATTTCCTGCATGCCGCTCACGGCGACCGACTCGAGCATACTCAGGACAGTTGGATTCCTGTCGGCACTGAGAATCTCGATGGCAGTGAGTTCCTCGGAATTCGTGGTTTCCCACGCATAGAAATGCGAGTCGAATGCGGCGGATAGATCCGGGTGCCACTGAGTGCATTGCCTGCGAATGAAGTCGTTCCCGGTCTTCTCGGCGAATACCATTCCGAACGCCTGCTCCAAATTGTCGGCGTCCGCGTACTCGTTGCTCGCGGCTGCGACCCATTGGAACAGCAGCAGCATCGCGGCAAGAAATCTCATAGCTGGTCGCCTCGATCAGGAGTTCGGGATGCGAACCTTCTTTTGCTCCGGATTCTCCCGGTAAAGAAGCGCCACATTGCCGATTCGCTGAATCAGAAGCGCGCCTGCTTTAGAACATAATTCCTCAATGATGGCATCTCGCGCCTGCCGGTCACCGACGCGGACCTTCACCTTCATGAGCTCGTGATGGTCGAGCGTCGACTCGAATTCGGTGCGCAGAGAATCGCTCAGCCCCCGGTCGCCGACCATGATGAGCGGTTTCAACGCATGGCCGAGGCCGCGCAGGTATTTCTTTTGAGATTCGCTTAGAGTCATGGCGATGCAGTGTAGCAGTATGAACAGGAGTGTCTCAGCGTGAGTGGCCCGCGCCGATCGAGTGGCAGCTGGCGTGAGCGCCAGGAACGCGATCCTTACGTGAAGAAGGCACGTGAGGCCGGCTGGCGTTCGCGGGCCGTCTATAAGCTCGAGCAGATCGACCAGAAAGAAAAGCTCCTGAGGCCCGACATGCTGGCAGTCGATCTGGGAGCCGCGCCCGGCAGCTGGAGCCAGTATCTGGTCGAAAAGCTGCGTGGCCGGGCCCGCGTGGTCGCCGTCGACCTGTTGCCTATGGACGGTTTGCCCGGTGTCGAGTTCATCCAGGGGGACTTCCGTGAGGACGCCGTGCTGGACCGTCTAAGAGATGCGATGGGTGGCGAGCGAGCCGATCTTGTAATGAGCGACATGGCACCCAATATCAGCGGCTTGAAGGCGGTCGACCAGCCGAGATCGATGTATCTGGCCGAGCTCGCACTCGATGTCTGTTCCGAGGTTCTGAAAACCGGCGGAGACTTCGTTTGCAAGCTGTTTCAGGGGCAGGGCGTGGACGAGCTGATAGCCGCCGCACGAGCGCAGTTTGAGCGCGTAAAAGTCATTAAACCCGCGGCGTCCCGGGCTGGCAGTCCAGAGGTCTACTTGGTTGCAAAAAGTTACCAATTGAAGCACTCAGGCTAAGGCCTGGCCGGTAGCGAGGAGCCTGCAATTGTAGTAGTGTCCTAAAGCTCTGGAACCCGTCTAAATCGCCGTTTCCTCGGGCATTTTCCTCTGCGGAATTTCTTATAGTGAATGATCTGACCAAAAACATACTCGTATTCATCGTCATCATCGTCGTCCTGCTTTCGGTCGTGAATGGTCTGTCCACTGTCAGCGGCAGGCAGCCCGTAGTGCGAGACTATTCCGACTTTCTCGATCAGGTGCGGGACGGACAGGTGACCCTTGTCGAGTTCGAGGGCCAGACCGTTCGTTACGGTACCGGCAGCGTGGATGATGGACTGCAGTTCTACACGATTAGTCCGGAGACCGATAACAACACCCTCATCGGCCTGCTCGAAGATTACTCGGTCCGCTTCAGCGCCTCCGAGCCCAAACAACAGGGTCTGATAGGTCAACTGCTGATCAGTTCATTTCCGATCCTGCTCCTGATCGGTGTGTGGATATATTTCATGCGGCAAATGCAGGGCGGCGGCAACGGCCGCGGCGCGATGTCGTTTGGCAAGAGCAAAGCCCGACTATTGGGCGAGGATCAGGTCGGCGTGACGTTTGCCGATGTCGCGGGTGTCGACGAAGCAAAGGCCGAGGTCGCCGAGATTGTCGAGTTCCTGAAAGACCCGAGCAAATTTCAACGCCTCGGCGGCAAGATTCCGAAGGGCGTGCTCATGGTGGGCCCGCCAGGTACCGGTAAGACGCTGCTCGCGCGCGCGATCGCGGGCGAAGCCAAAGTGCCGTTCTTCACGATTTCCGGTTCCGACTTTGTCGAGATGTTCGTCGGCGTCGGAGCCTCGCGTGTTCGCGACATGTTCGATCAGGCGAAGAAACAGGCTCCCTGCATCATCTTCATCGACGAGCTTGACGCCGTAGGCCGCCATCGCGGTGCCGGCCTTGGCGGCGGCCACGACGAACGTGAGCAGACCCTAAATCAGATGCTGGTCGAGATGGATGGCTTCGAGGGCAGCGAGGGCATCATAGTCATCGCCGCCACCAACCGACCCGACGTTCTCGACCCCGCATTGCTGCGTCCCGGCCGATTCGACCGGCAGGTTGTCGTGCCGCTGCCAGACGTGCGCGGCCGCGAGCTGATCCTCAAGGTGCACATGCGCAAGGTGCCGCTCGACGACGACGTCAAGCCGAACTACATCGCTCGCGGCACTCCGGGTTTCTCGGGCGCAGACCTTGCGAACCTCGTCAACGAGGCCGCGCTGTTCGCGGCGCGCGCCAACAAGCGCGTGGTGAGCATGGATGAGTTCGAGAAGGCCAAGGACAAGATCATGATGGGCGCCGAAAGGCGTTCGATGGTCATGAGCGAAAAAGAGAAGCTCAACACGGCGTATCACGAGGCCGGACACGCGATCGTCGGTTACCTCGTCCCCGAGCACGATCCTGTATATAAAGTGACGATCATTCCTCGTGGCCGCGCGCTCGGCGTGACTATGTATCTGCCCGAGGAAGACCGTTACAGCATGTCCAAGCGGCGTCTCGAGTCGAGCATCTCCAGTCTGTTCGGCGGTCGAATCGCCGAGGAGATGATCAACGGTAAAGGTGGCGTAACCACCGGTGCGTCCAACGATATCGAGCGGGCCACCGAGATCGCTCGAAACATGGTCACCAAGTGGGGCCTGTCGGATCGGCTTGGTCCGTTGACGTATTCCGAGGATGACGGCGAGGTTTTCCTGGGCCACAGCGTGACTCAGCACAAACAGGTGTCCGACGAAACCGCGCACACCATCGACGAAGAAGTACGCAATATCATCGACTCGAACTACAAACGCGCGCAGACCTTGCTCGAAGAGAATAGAGACAAGCTCGAGGTCATGGCGAACGCGCTGGTCAAGTACGAGACGATCGACCAGACACAGATCACGGACATCATGGAAGGCCGCGAGCCTCAGCCGCCCGAGGACTGGGAAGACTCTGTCGAATCCAGCGGCGGTCCGCCAAAGTCCAAACCCGACGTCAAACCCGCGATCGGCGGGCCGGCCACCGAGGCCTGATCGGTCGCCGCCGCATTCCGGCGGAGTCCCGATGAAGAACAGGAGCTTGCTGCTCATCGCCCGCCGAACGGCGGCGCGATGAGCATGTCTGTCCGTTTACCGCTCGCAGATCGTTAGTTGTGATCATGAAGTTAGACGTTTCATCGCTGAAGCAGCCTGCCGTGATGGGGATCCTGAACGTCACTCCTGATTCCTTCTCCGACGGCGGTCGGTTCGCCGCCCGCGACGACGCGCTGCGTCAGGCGGAGCGGATGCTTGCGGAAGGCGCTGACATCCTCGACATCGGCGGTGAGTCGACGCGGCCGGGCGCAGCGGACATCGACGTGCAGCAAGAACTCGATCGCGTCGTGCCCGTTATCGAGGCTCTGGTCGGAGTCACCGACAAGCCGGTCTCGATCGATACCAGCAAGGCCGGCGTCATGCGGGCTGCCGTGCATGCCGGCGCCGGCATGATCAACGACGTACGCGCGCTGCGCGAAGACGGCGCGCTCGGGGCAGCCGCGGAACTCGGTGCGGCGGTGTGTCTGATGCATATGCAGGGTCAGCCGCGCACGATGCAGCGGGATCCAGACTATGCGGACGTCACCGCCGAAGTAACGCAGTTCCTCGCAGATCGCGTCGAGGCGTGTACGTCGGCTGGCATTCCGCGCGAGAACCTCGTCGTGGATCCGGGCTTCGGCTTCGGTAAGACGGTGGCGCACAATGTCGAGTTGCTCGCGAATCTGCGACAATTGCAGACCCTGGGACTGCCCATACTCGCCGGGCTTTCGCGCAAGTCGACGCTGGGCGAACTCACAGGCAGGGGTGTGAACGAGAGAATGCCGGCGAGCGTCGCGGCCGCCGTCATCGCAGTCACCAACGGCGCGCGGATCGTCCGCGTGCACGACGTCGCTGAGACCGTCGATGCACTCACGGTGCTGGCTGCGGTCATGAACTCGGGAAGCTGAATGATGAGCAAAAAGTATTTCGGAACGGACGGCGTGCGCGGCACGGTCGGCAAGGATCCGATGACAGCCGATTTCGCGATGCGTCTGGCGAGTGCCGCTGCGCGCGTACTCGTGCCGGAGGGTGGCAAAGTCGTTATCGGCAAGGACACGCGACTGTCCGGCTATATGTTCGAGTCTGCTCTCGAAGCCGGCTTCGTTGCTGCCGGGGCGGACGTGTTGCTCCTCGGGCCTCTGCCGACGCCGGCCTGCGCGGTGCTGGCTCAGGAGTTCGGCGCGGACCTCGGGGTGGTCATCAGTGCGTCGCACAATCCTTATCAGGACAACGGCATCAAGTTCTTCGACGGCAAGGGCTCCAAGCTCTCGGACGACGTCGAGTACGCGATCGAGTCCGAACTCGAGAAACCGGCGATGACCGTGGACTCGACGTCGCTCGGAAAGGCGGTGCGCATCGATACTGCGCGTACCCGCTACCAGGAGTTCTGTGCTACGACAGTCGCCGAGGGTCTGACGTTTGACGGCATAAACGTCGTCTTCGACGGTGCCAACGGGGCAGGCTACAAGGTCGGCCCGCGAACGCTGGTGAATCTCGGCGCCGACGTCATTACGATCGGCTGTTCGCCCAACGGCCGCAATATCAATGCCGGCTGCGGGTCGACGAAGCCGGATCTGCTGAGGAAGACGGTACCGGCCGTCGGTGCCGATGTCGGCATCGCCCTGGATGGCGACGGCGATCGCGTGGTGATGGTCGATGAGAACGGAGAACTGATCGACGGCGACCAGCTCCTTTATATTCTCGCGACCGCACGGCATAGCAGCGGCGACCTGAAAGGGCCGGTGGTTGGAACGGTGATGAGCAATCTGGGTCTCGAGCACGCTCTGAGAGACCGCAACATCGAGTTCCGGCGTGCCAGCGTGGGCGACCGGTATGTCCTCGAGACGTTGCGCAAAGAGGGCGGAATCATCGGTGGCGAGACCTCCGGACACATGATCGTGCTCGACCGGACGACGACGGGAGACGGCCTCATCTGCGCGCTGCAGATCCTCGCTGTCATTAAGGAGACCGGCACGCCGCTATCCAAACTCGCGGCCGGCATGCGGAAATATCCGCAAACCATGCTCAACGTGCAGGTGGAGCGGCGGATGAATCCGGATGAGTCGCCGGCTATCCGGAAAGCTGTGCACGACGCCCAGCTGGAGCTGGCCGATACCGGTCGTATCGTGCTGCGGGCGTCCGGCACGGAGCCGGTTATCCGCGTCATGGTGGAAGGCACCGACCTGCAGCAGATTTCGGCCGTTGCGAAGCGTCTTGCGGCGGTGGTCGCGGATGCCGCGAATTGACCGATAAGCGGTCGATTTTCCGATGATTTTCGCGTTGATTTACCTTGGCGCCCCCGGTATCCTTGCGCGCCCCTGAACCCCGGTAGATAAACGCTATGCGGAAATTCCTGGTTGCCGGCAACTGGAAGATGAACGGCGATACGGCGCGCAATCGCGAGCTGGTCGCTGGGATCATCGCTGGCTCGAAACCGTCCGAGACGGTCGAGGTTCTCGTATGCCCGCCGTTTCCGTATCTCGCGGCGGTGGCCGAGCAGGCGGGGGACAGTCACGTCATGGTCGGATCGCAGAACGTATCCGAGCACGAATCGGGTGCCTACACCGGCGAAACGGCGCCGGCCATGCTGCGGGACGTCGGCTGCACGTATGCGATCGTAGGGCATTCGGAGCGACGTACGCTGTACGGCGAGACGGATGACCAGGTCGCGGCAAAGTATCGAGCGGCTCTGGATGCCGGCCTGACGCCGATCCTGTGCATCGGCGAGACGCTCGAGGAGCGCGAGGCCATGCAGACTGAGTCGGTATGTAGCCGCCAGCTTTCGGCCGTGGTTGCAGCGACAGGCATCGAGGCGTTTGCCAGCGCGGTGATCGCTTACGAGCCGGTCTGGGCCATCGGCACCGGACTAACGGCAACGCCGGAACAGGCACAGGATGTGCATCTGCACATTCGCAGCATGCTCTCGGCGGAGAACGCCGAGGTGGCCGCTGGCGTACAGATACTGTACGGCGGCAGCATGAAAGGAGAAAATGCGCCGGGGCTCTTGACGATGCCCGACATTGACGGCGGCCTGATTGGCGGCGCGTCGCTGAAATCCGCAGACTTCCTCGCAATCGTCGAGGCGGCTGTCGAAGTCGCGGGTAGCTGAGGAAGAAATGGATACTATTCAAAAGACTGTTCTGATCGCGCATACGCTGATCGCCAT
>CALZMR010000075.1 GCA_945788575.1 uncultured Woeseiaceae bacterium | reverse complement strand
CTTTGTCGTGACGCTCGGTCTCCTGACCGGCATCGCGGCGCTAACCGTCGACATCAGCCTGCCGGCCATTCCGGCGATGGTCGAAGCGCTGGCGACGGACCTGACACGCGGCCAGCAGATCGTCGGCATATTCATGGGCGGCATGGCGTTCGGTCAGATACCGGCGGGCCTGCTGTCCGATCGAATGGGGCGCATGCCCGTACTCACGGGCGGCATGGTCATCTTCACGCTCGCAGCCATCGTTGCCGCGGCGGCCAACGATATCCACACGATGCTCGTCGCGCGCTTCGTCCAGGGCTTCGGCGCCGCGGCGTCCATCGTGCTGTCGCGCGCGATCGTGCGCGACGTCGCGTCTGGTCAGGATGCTGCACGTCTGATGTCGCTGATGACGATGATCTTTACGGCAGCACCGGTGATCGCTCCGACCATCGGCGCGCTGCTGACGACTCAACTCGGCTGGCGCACGCCGTTCATCGTGGTCGCAATCTGCGCCGTACTGATGATCGTCGCCGTGCGACGAAATCTGCAAGAGACTCACACGCCAAACATCGGCGGACATCCGCTGCGCCAACTCCTAAACAGCACGCGGGAATTTTTCTCGCACCGGCAGAGCATCTTCGGGCTGTTGTTGTTGATCCTGCTGCCCGCGGGCTATCTGTCGATCATCGCAGTCTCGGCCGCGCTCACCGTCGAAATCTACGAGTTCTCGGTCGAGGCATACGGCGTAATCTTTGCCTTTGCCGGTATCTCGATCCTTATCGGCTCGGCATTGAATCGCTGGCTGGTGACCCGCTTCGAGGTCATGACGCTGATCGGGCTGGGCGTGTTTCTCATCGGGCTGTCCGCATCCCAGTTGCTTCTTATCGCCTGGCTCGACAGCGCTCCGTTCTGGTGGGTCTGGTCTTCGGTCTGCCTGTTCATGTTCACGATCGCGATACTCATGGCGAACTCGACCGTGCTCGCGCTCGATCCGCTGCCGCGCATCGCCGGTGTGGCGTCGTCGATACTCGGCACAACACAGAACATCGTCGGGGCGTCGGGCGCACTGTTCGCGGCGGTCATCTACGACGGCAGCGTCCGCAACGCCGTCATCATCATGGGCAGCGTGGGCGCTCTGGTCGTCGTGATCTTCCTGCTGAAGCCGCTGATCGCACCGGGCCCCGTGGTGCATCATCCGGACGAGTTGGCGCGCGATTAGGCAAAGCGCATCAGGCCATCGAATCAGTTCACTCGCGCGGCATCAAGCCGCGGCGAGTGCAACAGCCATTTCCATTTTTTATCCGTTCGATGACACAGCCTATGCAGCCGGTGTCCGAGGGCAATGCTTCACGGGAAATAAAGCGGAGCGAGCGAAGCGAGTGAGCCATTCCCGGGAAGCATTGCCCTCGGGCGACGGCGGCCGGCCTCGGATCGCCCGTAAGACGGGCTCCTACGGGGTCATAGCACCGATTCCGCAGCCGGCGGCCGAGGGTAGGTCTTTGCCGGAAATAAAGCGGAGCGAGCGCCAGCGAGTGAGCCATTCCGGCAAAGAGCTACCGGAGGGCGACGGCGGAAACCGTGGATCGCCCGTATGACGGGCTCCTACAGGGGGATCGTAGCACCGACCACGCAACCGGTGGCCAAGGGGAACGCTACTCGGGCAGCGCCGAAGTCTCGAAATCGATCAGCTCGCGGTAGCTGACGGAAAGCGCGCAAACGCTAATGAGCATGACGACGTGTGAGGAGATTTCCTCAATGACGTACCACAGGAAGGCGTCGCTTCCGAACAGGTAGAAGAAAACGGCAAGCGCGAGAATGATCGGGCCGACGGAGAAAGCGATCACCCCGATAATCCGAAAACCGTTGCCGCCGGTCAGAAACCAGGCCCGCTCGAAGCTGGCGTCGTCCTCCACCGCCGTCGCCGGAAACACCATCGCGAGACGCACATAGAGATAGACGAACGCCAACCAGACAACGACCAGCGTAACGATCGGCGGTAGCGGCGACAGCAAAGCAAGCAACGTAACGCCAATACCGAGTACCCAGGTCACGACAATGATTGCTATCGTCCAGCCAAGAAACCTCGTCTCGCGTTCACTCCAGAACAGGCCGAGACGATTCGGCAGCGAAGCACCACCGAGAATGACACTGCGATGGCAAATGACGGCAAACAAAACGTAAAACGGAGCAGCCAGCGCCCAGGAGAGGAGCGTGTAAGGAAACCGGCTGGGAAAGTCCTGACTCAGGAATTCCAGTACCGAGATGCACACGGCCGGGATCGCCAGTGCAGCGATGAGCGCGGTGCCTTCGCGCCGAATCGCTCGCCAGGTCGCCGCTACTGATTCGAAGACCGGAAGTACATTCATATCCATGGCGGGCATCTCGCTGTGGGGGCTAAGGAAGCTGCGTCAGAATTTCGCCGAGTTCCGTCCGTTTCTGCTCCGGCGTTAGCTTGGGATACCCGTACCAAGTCAGCCCGACCACAAACTCCTTCTCCGCGTCGAAGCCAACGATCGAGGCGAGGCGCGGATCTCGGGTGATCGGACCCGTGGTCCATTTCGTGCCGACACCGGCTTTCCACAAGTAGAGCATGAAATTCTGCATCGCGGCGCTGCAGGCGGCGTAGTCCTCTCGCTCGAGTAACTCGTCATCCGGCGAACGGCGGCAGGTCATCAGCAGCCAGCCGGGTTTCTTCGACCAGCTTTCACGTTTGAACGCGCCGGCCTCGGGCCCTTTTTTCGCGGTGACGATGTCCTGACAGAGATCGAGACATTGCCCAACGCACTCCGGCCCCAGCAGGTAGAAGTGCCACGGCTCAGTTACGTGGTGATTGGGCGCCCAGCGGGCGGCGTCAATCGCCTCGCGCACAAGCTCTTCCGGAACAGGCAGTTCGAGATACTGATCGATCGTACGCCGGCCGCGGATCAGCCTTTCGACTTCGCGCAGCTCGGCGGTTTCGTATGACGGGGCTTTCTTCATTGACGACGCAGGCGTGACTCAAACACGTTCAATTACCATGGCTATACCCTGCCCTACCCCGATGCACATCGTGCACAGCGCGTAGCGGCCGCCGGTCCGGCGCAGTTGGTAAGCAGCGGTGGCCACAAGGCGCGCGCCCGACATGCCGAGCGGATGGCCGAGCGCGATCGCGCCGCCATTCGGGTTGACGTGCTCCGCGTCGTCGGCGACGCCCAGCCGGCGCAAGGTAGCCAGCCCCTGCGCCGCGAACGCTTCGTTCAGTTCGATGACGTCCATTTGATCGATCGACAGTCCTGTCGCCGCCAGTACCTTCTCGGAAGCCGGCGCTGGCCCGATGCCCATGATGCGAGGCTCGACCCCTGTGACGGCCCAGGCTACGACTCGCGCGAGCGGCGTAAGCCCCTGCTCGGCAGCCGCGGACTCGGATGCAAGAAGCACGGCGCAGGCCCCATCGTTGATGCCTGATGCATTGCCCGCCGTGATCGTCCCGTCGGAGCGAACAATCGGCCGTAGTTTCGCGAGCCCTTCGATCGTCGAGCCTGCACGCGGGTGCTCATCGCGATCGACGACGATATCGGCGCCGCGTCGCTGCGGCACGCTGACGGAAACGATCTCGTCGTCAAAACGACCGGCCGACATGGCCGCCTCGGTACGCTGCTGACTGGCGAGCGCGAATCGATCCTGATCCTCGCGAGAGATTCCGAAATCATCGGCGACGTTCTCTGCCGTCTCTGCCATCGAGTCGACGCCGTACTGCGATTCGAGCGTTTTGTTGACGAAGCGCCAGCCGAGGGTCGTGTCGTACATCTCGGTATTCCTGCCGAACGCCGAACTCTGCTTAGCCATCACGAACGGCGCCCGCGACATCGACTCGACGCCGCCGGCTATGCCGGCATCGATGCTTCCCGTGCGGATCTGGTCGGCGATATTGCCGATTGCGTTCATGCCGGAACCGCACAGGCGATTCACGGTAACAGCGGGCACGGAGACCGGTAGCCCGGCGAGCAGCGCGGACATTCGAGCGACATTACGGTTGTCTTCGCCCGCCTGGTTGGCGCAGCCGCAGGCGACATCGCCGACCCGCTCCGTGTCGAGACCGGGATTACGATCGATAAGCGCGCGCATGGGAATGGCGCCAAGATCGTCCGTTCTGACAGACGAAAGCGCGCCGCCGTATCGACCGATCGGCGTCCTGGCGGCGTCGCAGATGAACGCGTCAGTCACGCTAATCGCCGACGCCTACGGTCATCCGGCGGAGAACGTCGTTCTTGCGTACGAAGTGATTGTAGAGCGCAGCCAGGACGTGAACGGCCACCAGCGCCGCCAGCGGTTTCCAGACGAACTCGTGGATCTCTTCCCAGAAGTGATGTGCGTCGCTGTCCTCGGCGACCGGCAGTGGAATCGAGAACAGATCGAAGAACGGCAGCGGCACGCCGTTGGTCGCGACCGTCATTGCCCCCGCAACCAGCTGCACGAATACGGCAATATAGAGGCCGAGGTGCACGAGCGTCGCCGACATGCGCTGCCAGCCGGGCAACCCCTCGGGGTGGGCCGGCGTCTCGTTCATAAAGCGCCAGACGACACGCAGGATCATCAGGGACAGGACGAGTATCGCCCAGGACGCGTGCGTCATTCGCGCCGCAGTCTTTTCCGGCCCGCGCTCCATGTCCGCCTGCTCGAGCCCGAGCCAGAGCAGCCAGAAGATGCCGATCGCGATGAGCCAGTGCAGCGCTTTGGCCACGAGCCCCCATTGAATCGAGGTGTTCCTGGATGTCATTTGATGCCCTTGCTTATTCGTTTAGTCGAGGCCCAGGCCGAAGCCGGCCTCCAGGTCCTGTTTCGAGTAGGCGCGGAACGCGATCATCGTCTCGGTGGCGACGATGCCTTCGAGGTGCCGCATGCGATCGCTGATGACGTCGGCGAGCTGTTCGTTCCTGGCAACTTTGACGATCGCCACGAGGTCGTGTCGCCCGGCGACCGAAAAGACCTCCTGAACGCCGTCGAGGTCGACGATCTGTCCAGCCAGATCCGGAATGCGGCTGGTCTCCGCACTGATCAATACGATTGCCGTCACCATCGCCTTCTCCGCGTATCAACGTCGGGCGAGAGGTTACCATCGCGCGTCATCTATGGCGACGCCACAGCGGCGCGACGATCAGGGGGCGACGAGCCCCGTTGCGACGCTCAGCAGCTCTTCGGCCGGCAGCCGGACTTTGTAGTCGGCGTTGACGTAGGTGTAGGCCACCCGACCGTCGGAATCGATGGCGAATACGGCTGGCACCGGCAAGACGCCCTCCCGCTCCATCGATGAGTCGGCAATATCCTTGTCGCGGTCCCGGAGGCGCTGGACGTAGTCCGGGTCGGCGTAGAAAGCGATGCCGAGCGCGATGGCGGCATTGGCATCCGCGTCGGACAGAATCCGGTAGCCCAGACCATCGACGTCCGCCCGAGTCTCGCCCTGAAGGCCTTCATACAGCGCCGACGGCCGATCGCCGCTCAGGAACAGCACATCGACATCCATCTCGCCAATTTCGGGGATGACGTGGCGAAGCTCGGACAGGTGCATGTTGCAGTATGGGCACCAGCCGCCGCGGAACACGATCAGGATCGCTGGCCGCTCCAACTGCTGCGGGTCGAAATCGAAGTTGTCACCGTCCACGGTCCGGACCGCGAATCGCGGCGCGGAATCGCCCTCTCGCAGCGGCTCGATCGACTCCGCGTCCACGGCGATCGAGGTATCCGCAAGACCCTGCCGCACGGACAGCGAACAGGTCAGGCTGGCAACGAGCATTAAGGCGAACAGACCGTTTAATGCGGTGACGGATCGAGAATAGTTGGCCATTGGAGTGACTCCCACGAATTCCACTGACAAGACCGGAATGGCAGGGAGATTATTACTGGAATCCGACCGTCAGATCGCCTTTTCGAGCAGGCTGCGCCGATCGTCGTCCGGAAAGTCCCGGCTGCGCGCTTTGGCGCGGTACATCGCCTGATCGGCTTCGCGAAGCAGACCGGTCAGCGTGTTCGCGTTCTGTGGGTACAGGGCGAGCCCGATACTGGCCGCGCAGCGCAACTGTTCTGCACCGATGAGGTACGGTTCCTCCAGCGACGCAGTGAGGCGTTTTGCCAGCTTCTCGGCCGTCTCTGACGACACGTCAGGCACCAGAGCGACGAACTCGTCGCCGCCCGGCCGGCCGATGATGTCGCAGGACCGAAGACTCTTTCTGAGCCGCGCAGCCGCGATCGTCAGGAGCTGATCGCCCACCTCGTGGCCGCGTTCGTCGTTGACCTGCTTGAAGTCGTTCAGATCGATGAACAACAACGCACCGGTCGCATCGTCTTCACTCTCACTGAGGCGCTTCGACGCATCGCGCTCGAAGCCGCGGCGATTGAGGACGCCGGTCAACGGATCCGCCCACGCGATGGACTCCATGTGCCGCTCTCGCGCCTTGCCGTCGGTCACGTCGACGAAGGTCGCCGCGATGTCGTCGCCCACTGGCTCGCAGATCATTCGCAGCCAGCGGCCGCCGGCACCGTATCGCTGTCTGACCTCGACGTCGAGCCCGCGTCGGGCCTCCACCGCGCGTGTGAACTGAGCCAAGACTGCGTCCGCTTCGTCGTCGTCCATTCCGGAGGTTGCGACGCGCAAAATCTGCTCCGCGCCATAGTCGATGAGTCCGTTCACGTCCTCGTCGAGGAATCGCTCTGCAGCGCCGTTGGCAAAGATACAGCGGAGCTCGCGCTCGCCGTCTTCGTCGTCGACCCAACGCAGGCGGATAATCCCGTTCATCGAGTGCTCGATGAGAGTTCTGAGCAATTGCTCGGAGTCGCGCACCTCACTCTGGGCGCGCTCGAAATCACTGACGTCGCGGAACATGAGCACCTTGCCGCCGGTGGCTGCATTGCCGTCGGATTCGATTGCCGATGCTTGCACGTGCAGGAAGCGGCCGGACGTCGTCAGCATCTTCTGCGGCTCTCCACTCTTCAGAACTTCGAAGACGCAGGTCGATCCGTCACCGAAGACCTCGTCGAGCTGTGTGCGTAGTGCCTCACCTTCGGTCACTTTGAGCATTTTGAGCGCGCCGCGATTCAGGCCGATGACGCGTTCGGCATCGTCGAGCACGACGACCGGGTCCTGCATATTGTGGAACACGGTCTCGTAGGCCAGCGGTTCGAAATCGATGATGCGCTCGCCGTAGACCAGCCAGACGTAAGCCGGCAGCATCAGCGCGAACACGATCGGCACGTAGGAGATCGTGTTCGGCCCCAGGCCGAAGTCGTAGGCAGCGACAGCCAGCAGAGGCGGCACGCAGGCGGCCGTCAAAAGGGCCAGTGCCCGTCGATGTACCGGTGCCACGGCGGCACTCCTTGCGATCAAGGTCAACACGGCGAAGCCGATCATCGCGTAGCTGAACGGGGCATGCACATACAGGAACCAGGGACCCCATTCGGCCGGTCTCGTCAGGAACTCACCGGCGTCGTTGGTAGCCGGAAGGAACCACATGAATTCATGGAACTGATTCGTCGCGGCGAGCGTGACGGAGACGATCGGGATCACGACCAGCAGTATGACCACACGGTTCGGGGTCGCGGTGCCGATGTAATCGCGGAAGCATATGTAGGCCGCAATTGGCAGAAAAGCCGTGCCGAAGAAATGCAGAGTACGACCGGCCGAGAACAGCATGAACGATGTCGAGTAAAGCTCGATGGCGCTGCCGGCGACCCAGATCCCTATCACCAGGAACAGGACGCTCATCGCGGCGTTGCCGGTTTGACGCGTCGCCGCCATGAGTCGCCAACCCAGCGTCAGATAGCCGACGGCGCTCAGCGACAATACCAGGGCGAGGGTGGTTTCGAGGTTCATAGGGACGGGCTGCGCTGCGATTGGGATTTAGTTTAATCAGCTGCCCGCTGGGGTTCCGGACCTGCTTCTCAGCTTTCGCGCTCGGGGCGGAAAGTTTCCCCGATGGTCCGTGAAAAATGCCGTGGCGGACCCCGGGGTTCCGCGGCTAATCCATTGTTTTACAACACGATACGCGTATTATGTGAAGCTCGTCACGAACCGGCCTAATCACATGAGCGATCGCCTCACACAGACCGTTCGAATCGTACGCAAGGACAAGGTCACCACTGACGATCGTGGACGCACGGTGTGGAACGTGCCCATCGAGGAGACCGAACTCGAGCTGGTGTCGACGGCCATGCTGAAGACGATCATCGACTCGGGCGACGAGGAAAAACGTCAGCGTCTCGAAGATGCCGCGGCAGGCAAGGAGGGCGTGCTCGCTCACAGCCCGACCAGCGGTTCGTTCGAGATCATCGACGATGACGACCTCCAGGCGGCGCTCGACGGCGCCGGTAGTGTGCCGGACAGCGTCGACGCCGCCGAGTTTCGCGACCAGTCGCTGCTCGACAGGGCGGACACCGGCGACGAGGAACTCTCGCTCGTCAGCACACAGATGCTCAAAATCATGCTCGAAATTGATGACGGCGAGGAGGCGGAGGAGGCGGACTCAGGATTCAATCCCTACGACAGCGCCTGATGGCTGGAGCATTCGGCGGCGGCGTTGCGACGTGGTTCTCAGATTTCGCTGCACAGCCTGACCGCCGGCAAGCGCTTCGGCCACAATATCGGTGGCCATGAAACTGCTCGAAAAAATCGTCCGCTCGGCAACGCCATCAAATGGCATTCAGTTCCGCAATACTGCGTACGGAACGAAAGGCGTGCGCGAGTTCCTTCGTGACGTCATCGCGATCGCCAATGCCTCGGTTGACGGTCCCCGCTACATCGTCGTCGGCGCCGACGCAGACACCCGCGGGCAGCGGAATTTCGTCGGCGTCAGCCGCGACGACTTCAGCGGCAAGCCCGCATACGCATCGCTCGTCAACGAGTATGTCGAACCTCCGCTCGGTATTCGCTACCAGCCCGTCAGTGTCGAGGGCAAAGTCGTCGGCGTCTACGAGATCGGCGGATGCGAGGACAGACCCTACATGATGCGGGTCGACTTCTCGGAAACCCTGCGCCGCGGCGATGCCTACATGCGGCTGAACGAATCGGCTATGAAGATGGGCAGGCGGCAATTGCAGGCGCTGTTCGAAACGAAATTCCAGGATGCGGTGTCCGCAGCGAATGTGGAAATCGGTTTTCCCGGCGAGATCATCCACAAGGATCGCCACATCGATATCACGGACCTCAGCGAACTCCCGTCAGCCGTGGCCGGCGCGAAGCTCCGGCAAATGCTCGAGATCAAGAACGACATGCGTTCCAAGGGCGCCACGAGCCGAATGGCGAGGCTTACGCATGCACGACTGTTCGGCAGCGACGATCCCTACCGTGATCGCTCCAGCGATAGCCTGTTGGAAAACCTGCGTGAAATCGAACAGGATTACCGCGACCAGGACCGGTATTTCCGCTTTCAGGAGCACGGCACGGATCTGCAGTTCGTCATCTACAACCAAGGCGAAGAAGCGATCCGCGAAGCGTCGCTGACGCTTGTCATGCCGCAGCACCCGTCGCTCCATATCGCGAACGAGGCTCCCCCTCGCCTCGTGCACGGCCGCCTGCTGGCCAACGGCGCGGGCGAGGACGACTACCCGTCTGTGCGTCATGACGATCATTCGATACAGATTTCAGCGACGTTGGGCGATATCGACGCAGGAGGCTGCGTCGAAGTATTTGGTGCGCCGCCACGTATTTGTGTCGGCAAGGAACTCGAGGGCAAACGCCTCGGCATTCAGTACTCGATATTCGCGCAGAACCTGCGCGCTCCTGCCAAGGGCAAATTAAGGCTCTTGTTCTAGCCCGGACTCTTCGTCCACTTCTCTATGCGAGGCGCCGTGTAGCGCTCGAACTGCTGCACAAGGCCGGCGGGCGTCGTGTCCGCGAGCAGCATCGCGCGGTTCTCGGGCCGCAGAAAGCCCTCCTGCCGCGCGTGGTCCATGAAGGCGAGCAGAGAATCGTAATAGCCGTCGACATTGAGCAGTCCGCAGGGCTTATCGTGGAATCGAAGCTGCCCCCACGTCACGATCTCGATGATCTCCTCGAGCGTTCCAAAGCCGCCGGGCAACGCGATAAAACCGTCGGACAGCGCGGCCATCATCGACTTTCGCTCATGCATCGAGGAGACGACGTGCAGCTCGGTCAGATTGGCGTGGGCGAGTTCCTTGGTCTTGAGCATCTTCGGAATGACACCGTGCACGGCACCGCCGAGCTTGAGCATCTCATCGGCAATCGTGCCCATGATGCCAACGCTCGCTCCTCCGTAGACGAGTTCGAGGTCATGATTCACGAGCACCTGGGCAAGTTCTCGCGCGACCGACGCATAGCGCTCGGCACGGCCCATGTTCGAGCCACAGTAGACGCAGATTCGGCGCATCAGGCGGCGTTATCTCGTGCGCGCTCGATGATCGCGGCGATTTCCGGCCGTGTTTCGCGCAGCTCCTCGGGCGTCAGCGCGTCGAGCTCGTGCGGAAAAACCAGCCACTCGGCCGTCTCGCGGATGAAATAGTCGGGCACGAGATCGGTCTCGTTGCGGGTCGGCTTGAACCACGGCACCGCGATCCGGATGTCCTCGGGCGTATTGTCGCGGGCACG
>CALZMR010000074.1 GCA_945788575.1 uncultured Woeseiaceae bacterium | reverse complement strand
ATGGTGGGGCGTGTAGGGATCGAACCTACGACCAGTCGGTTAAAAGCCGAATGCTCTACCTCTGAGCTAACGCCCCATAAAGTGCCGGGCTACCACAGCGGCCGGGATGATACCGAATGCCCTGCAAATGACAAGCGCCTCGCCAGTCAAACGCCTTCGCTCGTCATGCGTTCCAGGCGCTGGCCGGCCAGCCTCGCCGCGGTCGTATCGGGATAGTCGGACTGCACCTGCGCCAGTGCCTCTCTGGCCTGCTCCCAGCGCTCGAGTTCGTAATTGCAGTAGCCGATCTTCAGGAGCGCATCCACAGCCTTTCGGTGCGATGGGTGTTCCAGAACCACTCGCTCGAAGGACTGCAGCGCGTCCGCAAATTGCTGGCGCACGTAGTAGGACTCGGCGAGCCAGTAAATGGCGTTGGCAACGTTGTCGCTGTCCGGAAAAGAGACCAGGAACTGCGTGAAGGCGATCTCCGCGGCGTCGTAGCGCTGCTCCTGAATGAGCTGAAACGCAGCCTGATAGTTATCGCGGTCAGAGCCTCCCGGTACCGGTAGCTGCCCCGGTGCGATCGGTCCGCCGTCGAGTACCGACGTCTGAGCCAGTGCTTCGATACTGGCCTCGATAGCCGCAATACGCGAATCGAGGTCAGCGTAAAGCGCGCGCTGCCTATCCGCGGTCGAGGCTGCGTCGTACTCCAGCGTCTCCGCCACTCCGCGCAGTTCGTCAGTGCTGCGTTCGAGCGCCGAGATCTGTTGGCTGAGTTCAACGAAGCTCTGGTTCTGCACGATGCGCTCGACGGCCCCGAGCCGCCGCTCGAGTTCCGTGAGCTTGAGCAGCACCGGATCCTCAGACGGCGGCGTCAGGACCGAGCAGCCGGCGACGAGGGCGAAAGCCAGAATCGTAATCGTTATGCGCATTTCGACGGTCCGAAGACTTCGGCCTTACTCGTAACGAATCTCGACCCGGCGATTCTGCGAGTACGCGGACTCGCTGCTGCCGGTTGCGGCCGGACGCTCCTCGCCGAAGCTGACGGTGCGGATCTGGTTGGTCTGCCCGCCCTGGAACATCAGAGCCCGGCGGACCGACTGCGCGCGGCGCTCACCCAGCCCGATGTTGTATTCGCGCGAACCGCGCTCGTCGGCGTGTCCTTCGAGCAGAACCCGCGCATCCGGATTGTCGGCCAGCAGTATTGCGTGCCTGCGCACGGTGTCTGCGTCCTGCGCACGGATGTCCGAGGAATCGAACTCGAAGTAAATGACGGCCGGCAGATTCTCGGCCATCTGGTCCCAGGACACCTCTTCGCCCGCACCCCAGCCGCCGTCGTCGACGCCGTCGGTGGTGACTCCACCGGTGTCGCTGCCGTAGGTCGTATCGACAGGATCGGGATCGGGAACCGTCGGCTGCGTGCAGCCTGCAAACAGGAAGACGGCGGTCAGTGCAATCAGTTCTTTGATGTAACGCATGGTGAGGTCCTTATGCGGTTAGCCCAAGCAAATAAAAAATAATTAAAACAGATAATTAGGAGGGTTTCTTAATGTCAAGTCAGAAACGCGGAAACGGTGACCAGACCGGCTCCCGGATATCCCCCGACCCCGATGCCCGGCGTGAGCGAATCAATCCGTCCGCCGATACGGTCTCGAGGACGCCGTTTCCGCCGGCCCGTGTCGCGTAGATGATGATCTCGCTGTTCGGCGCGAAGCTCGGCGACTCGTCCTGCTGGCCCGTGGACAGCACGATCAGATTCCGGTTGTCTAGGTCCATAATGCCGATTCTGAAGTTTCCGCGATCATTCGTAATAAGCGCGAGCGTCTCGCCGTCCGGTGAGAGCCGCGGCCGCGCATTATAGCTTCCCTCGAAGGTAATTCGTTCAGGTTCGCCCCCTTCCGCCGGAATTCGGTAGATCTGGGGACCGCCGGAACGGTCGGACGTGAAGTAGATATAGCGCCCATCCGGAGACCAGGTGCCTTCCGTGTCGATGGCCCGATGGGTCGTCAGCCTTTGCCGTTCGCGGGTTCTCAAATCCAGTGTGTAGATATCCAGATTGCCGTCTACACCGCCAAGCGTGATCACGAGCTTGCGACCATCGGGTGAGAACGAAGGTGCGCCGTTAATGCCGGGCTCGGACGAGACGCGGATGCGATTTCGTGTCCGCAGCGTCTGCACGAAAATCGACGATCGAGTCTCCTCGAAGGACACGTAGGCGATCCGGCGACCGTCCGGAGACCAGGCCGGCGACATCAACGGATCCGTGCTCTCCAGCATCGGGTACTCGTTCGCCCCGTCGTAGTCGGCCACGACGAGACGGTAGATGTCCTCACCCGCCTGCTGCCGTGCGGACACGTAAGCCACTCGAGTCGCGAACACGCCCTTGATGCCGGTGAGTTCCTCGTAGATGCGATCGGCCAACCGGTGAGTCTCACGGCGAAGTGCTGCACGCGTCGCCGGTACTCGGAAGCTGTCCAGTTGCTCCTGGCCGAAGGGATCGAACAGCTGAAACTGTACGGTGAATTCGTTATCGCCGGTTTGAATCAGGCGCCCGATCACGACCGCCTCAACGCCGAGAATCGTCCAGTCATCGAAATCGACTTCGGCCCCTGTAGTCGGCTTCTGAAGCATCGCACTCTCGGGACGCGGATCGAAGCGCCCGCTGGCATATAGATCGGCGCGAATGACCTCAGCCACATCGAGCGGCGGTTCCGGTGTGTTGCCCTGCCAGCCAAAGGGCACCACCGCGATCGGCGTGCGCTGAATCTGACCGCCCTGGATGTCGATGATGACGCCCTGCGCTCCGGCGACCTCCGTCAGGCAGATTGCCAGCATAAGCGTTAGCGCGAATCTCGTTAGCAGCATAGGTTTTGCTCAATAAGGACTGTGGATCAGTCCGGGATTGTAAATCGAAACTGGAAGTCGGCGAGGAACAGAATCGGGTTTGACGGCAGCGGCAGCGGGGAGGCGCGATTGACGGCCGCCACAATGGAGCGTACGACAACGTCGTCGCCATTGCATTCCACGACACGAACGCTGACAACCTCACCGTTCGCTAACTGTCGAACAGCAACCAGACATTCGAGATCGTCCGGTGCTGTCGCCGGTTGATTCCAATTGCGCCATACGTCTTGCTGGATCGCCATCTGATAAAGCTGCATCTCCGTTGAGTTCATGGCTTCCAGGCGTTCGGCCTCGGCGTCGATCTCCGCTTGCTGTGCCTGCGCGAGTAGTCGCTCCTCCTCCCGGCGGTTTTCTTCCCGCTGTCGTTCGATATCCGCCTGCCGCATCGCCTCCGCCTCGGCGCGCTCGCGCTCGAGCCGCGCTTCTTCTTCGGCAAGCCGCTGCGCCTCGAGTTCCGCCTGTCGCTGCCGCTCCGATTCCTGCTCGCGAGCGATACGCTCCTGCTCTATGCGAGCGTCTTCGACGCGCCGCTCTTCCTCGGCGCGTACCCTCGCCTGCTCGTCCGGATCGGGAACGATGGGCTCAGGCTCGACGACCTGCGGCTCGGGTTCCGGTTCACGCACGACCGGCTCGGGCGGCACGATGACGGCGCTTTCTGTAATCAGCGTCGCCGTTATCATCATCGGGGTGACGGGTTGAACATTGCGCGACCAGTCGAAGGCGACAAACATCGACCCGAATATCACGACGTGCACCAGCAGCGCCATCGAGAACGGGATGATGTTGTAGCTGTCGCGCACGTCGGCTACTCGGGAACCGGGTAGGTTTCCAGCGGGTCGGTAACGAAGCCGACGTTTTCGGCGCCGCCCTGTTGCAGCAGCACCATTGCGCCGACGACATAACCGTACTGAACGGCGCGATCGGCTTTGACGAGTACCGGTGTCTCCGGACTGGCTTCGAGTACGGTCCGCACGCTGTCGACGATGACCTGCGCTGTTTTCGGCAAATCTTCGTCGTCGCCGACGTCGAGGTACAGATTGCCCTCGGCGTCGACGCTCAGCACGATCGGCTGTCGATCAGCGATGTCCTCGATCGGTTCGGCCCCCGCCTGCGGCAGCTCGACGTCAATGCCCTGCGTCAGCAGCGGCGCGGTCACCATGAAAATGATCAGCAGTACGAGCATCACGTCGATGTACGGAACGACGTTGATCTCGCCCATGAGTTTGCGTTTCTGCAGTGGGGTTGTCACGTCAGACCTCCCGACTCAACGCTGGCTTCCGTCCGGGGGCGGCCATCATTCTGCCCCTTTGCGCGCGCGCGCATGCCGCTGCAGGATGCTCGAGAATTCTTCCTTGAAGCCGTCGTAGCGGTACTCGATCCTGACGACCTGGTCGGCGTAGCGGTTATAGGCGATGACAGCCGGGATTGCCGCAAAGAGGCCCATCGCGGTTGCGATCAGCGCTTCGGCGATAGGCGGTGCGACGACGGCGAGCGTCGCGGTCTGAACATTGCCCAGCCCGATGAACGCCATCATGATTCCCCAGACCGTGCCGAACAGGCCGACATAGGGGCTCGTCGAGCCGATCGTAGCCAGCGTTGCGAGGCTCTGCTCGAGTTTGTCGGCCTCGCGCATCTGCGCGACACGCATCGCCCTCTGGCATTCCTCGATCACCTTGTCCGGGTTGACATCGCCCGCCTGAATGGCCCGATTGAACTCGCGGAAACCCGATTCAAAAATGGCAGCCATGCCGAACGAGCCGCCTTTCTGCTGCACAGCGCCCTGATAGAGCGTATTCAGGTCACCGCCGGACCAGAAGCTCGCCTCGAACTTGTCGGACGCGGCACTGGTCTTCCGGATCAGCCGGCGTTTCGTGAAGATGATGCTCCACGAGACGAGCGACGCTAAGACCAAAAGGATCATTACGATCTTGACCGGCCAGCTCGCACCAACGAGCAGTTGGAGAATGGATGTATCTGCAGTCATGTCGACTCAACCTCAAAGAAATCGGTGGGTACGCGCTGCGGCTTTTTCGTGTCCGCGTCGAGTAGTGCGGCCCGAACGCCGCCGCGCAGTAGCAGCGTGCCGTCGATGCTGCCACGGTAAATGTTCTGTTCGATGTCGAAGCTGGCGCGCGTCAGCCGCCTAAGGCTGGCCGTCACAATCAGCTCGTCGTTGAATTCGGCAGGGACCACGAAGTCGGCCGACGTGCTGACCACGACGAACATTCGCCGGTCCTGATAGAGCAGCTTTTGTTGATCGACGCCGAGCGATCGAAGCCACTCGGTGCGCGCACGCTCCATGAACCGGAAATAATTGGCGTAATAGACGACGCCCTGCGCGTCCGTGTCCTCGTAGTAGACGCGAACCGGCCATTCGAAGACCTTGCCCGTCATGAGTTCGCTAGTCCTCGCCGAAAAGCGGTAGTTCAGGTGTCTGCGAGGCAGTGGGCGGCGTCAGCCCGAATAGCTGCCAGGCGTTCTTCGTCGCAACGCGCCCGCGCGCCGTGCGCATGATGAAGCCCTGTTGGATCAGGTAGGGCTCGAGCACGTCCTCGATCGTGCCGCGTTCCTCACCGACCGCGGCCGCCAGGCTCTCGATGCCGACCGGTCCACCGTCGAATTTATCGATGATCGTCCTGAGCAGACGACGGTCCATGGCATCGAAGCCATTCGGATCGACCTCGAGCATGTCCATTGCGCTGACGGCAACGTCGCCGGTGACTACGCCATCGGCCTGCACTTCGGCGAAATCCCGAACGCGCCTGAGCAGCCGATTCACGACCCGCGCCGTTCCGCGGGAGCGCTTGGCGATCTGATGGGCGCCTTCGTCTTCGATCGCGAGGTTGAGAATGTTCGACGAGCGCCGGGCAATGGCCTCGAGCTCACCGGTCGAGTAGAACTCGAGACGCTGCACGATCCCGAAGCGGTCACGCAGCGGTGACGTCAACAGGCCTGCGCGCGTCGTCGCGCCTACCAGAGTAAAAGGCTGCAGATCGAGCTTGATCGAACGTGCGGCCGGCCCCTCGCCGATCATGATATCGAGCTGGAAATCTTCCATGGCCGGATACAGGACTTCCTCGACGACCGGACTCAAGCGATGGATCTCATCGACGAAGAGCACGTCATTGGGCTCCAGATTGGTCAGGATCGCCGCCAGGTCGCCGGGACGTTCCAACACCGGCCCCGCCGTCTGCCGCAGGTTGACGCCCATCTCGTGGGCCACGACGTGCGCCAGCGTCGTCTTCCCCAGACCCGGAGGGCCGAAGATCAGCACGTGATCGAGCGCCTCCTCCCGACGGCGCGCCGCTTCGATGAAGATCTCCATCTGCTGTTTGACGGCCGGCTGGCCCACGTATTCCTCGAGCGTCTTAGGGCGTATTGCCTTATCGAACGCACGGTCGTCCTTGCGGGGTTCAGCGCTGGTAAGCCTGTCGTGCTCGACATTCGCCATGATCAGTTTGCCGCCTGCTTGAGTGCCAGCCGAATGATGTCTTCCGCCGACTTGTCTTCAATGTCGAGCTTGGCAACGAGTTTGTTGACCTCGGCCGGCTTGTAGCCAAGTGCAATCAATGCATCGACCGCTTCGGATTTTGCACTCTGCTCGACAGCAACCCGGGTACCGCCGTTGCCGGACGAGCCGTCTATCCGGTCGCGCATTTCCACGATCAGGCGTTCGGCCGTCTTTTTGCCGATGCCGGGAATCTTCGAGAGCGCGGTCGTGTCTTCGTACTCGATGCAGCGATTGAAGTCGCCGACGCTCATCGCGGACAGAATGGCAAGCGCGATGCGTGCACCGACACCGCGAACCTTCAGCAGCGTGCGGAACAGCTCGCGCTCCACCTCAGTCGCGAATCCGTACAGGATCTGTGCGTCCTCGCGAACGAGCAAATGGGTGTGCAGGAACACCGCGCTGCCAGTGCCAGGAAGTTCGAAGAAGGTCGACATTGGCGTCTCGACGTCATAGCCGACGCCGTTGCACTCGATAATGATCGACGGTGCCTGTTTATAGATCAGCATGCCGCGCAGCGATCCGATCATCGGCTCGCCGCCAGCGCGCCCAGCTGTCGCTGTATGCGCCGTTGATGGCTGTGACACAGCGCGGCGGCAAGTGCATCCGCGGCGTCTTCCGCCGGGGAGCTATCCAGGCCGAGCAACGCCACCACCATATGCTGAACCTGCTCTTTACTCGCCGAGCCTTTGCCGACTATGGCCTGCTTGATCTCTCTGGGCGCGTATTCGTGCACTTCCACGTCGTGCGAGAAAGTCGCACAGAGAGCCGCCGAGCGCGCCTGACCGAGCTTCAGCGCGCTGCCCGCATTGCGGTGCATGAATACCGATTCAACGGCAACGACTGCCGGACAGAACTCGTCCATGATCCCCGCCATCGACTCATAAATGCACTTCAGCCGAGCCGGAAAGTCCCCGTCGAGGCTCTTGACCACGCCGCTGGCGACGTAGCTCGCCTGCTCGCCCGTCAGGTCGAGTACCCCGAATCCCGTTAGCCGGGAGCCCGGATCGATACCGAGAATTCGAATCCGTTTAGTTTGTGATGCGGTCAATCCAGGTCTCAGATCTGAGCAAGCACTTCGTCGGAAATGTCTGCGTTCGAATAAACTTCCTGAACGTCGTCAAGATCTTCGAGTGTGTCGAGCATCTTGACCATCGATGTCGCTTCCTTGACACCGAGTGATGCGCTCGTCGATGCGCGCATCGTCACTTGCGAGGATTCAGGCTCATGGCCGGCCGCGAGCATCGCAGCCTTCACGTTCTCATACTCATCGGGCTCGGACAGCACCTCGACAGAGCCGTCATCGTCAGCGACGACGTCCTCGGCTCCGGCCTCGATCGCCGCCTCCATGATTGCATCCTCATCGCACCCGGACGGATACAGCAACTGACCGACATGATTGAACAGGTAGTTCACCGAGCCCTCCGCGCCGAGATTGCCACCGAACTTGGTGAACGCATGCCTGACTTCGGCGACCGAGCGGTTTTTGTTGTCGGTCAGGCAGTCAACCATGACCGCCGTACCGCCCGGCCCATAACCTTCGTAGCGCATCTGCTGGAAGTCGGCACCGTCGAGCTCGCCAGCGCCTCGCTTGACGGCGCGATCGATGTTGTCCTTCGGCATGCTCTGGCTCCGCGCTTTATCGACGGCGAGCCTGAGACGCGGATTGGCGTCGGGATCCCCGCCGCCCATCTTGGCCGCAACGGTAATCTCACGTATCAGCTTCGTAAAGAGCTTGCCGCGTTTTTTGTCCTGGGCGCCCTTGCGGTGCTGGATATTCGCCCACTTACTATGTCCTGCCATTGTGTCCTTTACGGGTATTCGAAACGGCGGTTGAAACCGCCTGTCAAAGCCACCACGCCTTATCTCGCGCCCCGGTCGATCTCGCTCGTGCCCCAAGCATCGGATCCGGCCGGGCCACAAGGCCAGAATCAGCGCGTATGATAACGGTTATTTAAAGCGCTGGCACAACGTCGGACCAACACCAAATGGCGGCCACAACACCGGAAATCACCACGAACGGCAGCGAACCGGACGCGATCTTCGCAGCCGTTGACGCGCTGATCGGCTCTCTCGGCGACGACGAGGCGACGCGCGCTGCTGCACGTGAGGGTGAGGAAGTAGCCACGCTGGTCCGGACTCTCGGCCTGCCCTCCGATGTCATCGCGGCCGTCCGCCTTTGCCCGCTTATGGGCATCGAAAAGATCAACGAAAATACCCTAAAGGACAATGCATTAGAGAGTTTATCTCGACTTGTTCTTGAACTGGCCTCGTTGTCCCGCTTTGCTTTGCCGGCCGATTGGTCGCCAGGCGAAGCGCTCGCGGTTCAGCAGTCTGAAGCTCTGCGCAAGATGCTGCTCGCCGCCGTGTCGGACGTTCGGCTGGTACTTGCCCGTATCGCAGAACAACTCTGTCGTCTGCGCAAAGCGAAGCAGGCACCCGATGAGGTACGCGCCGTGGTCGCATTAGAGACTCGTGAGATCTATGCGCCGCTGGCAAGCCGACTTGGCGTTTGGCAGCTCAAGTGGGAACTCGAAGATCTGGCGTTTCGCTATCTCGAACCCGAGACCTACGCGTCGATAGCCAAAGCTCTCAAGGAGAAGCGCACAGAGCGCGAGGACTTTATCGATGCGGTCACAGAGCAGCTTAGAATCGAACTCGAAAGCGCCGGGGTCAATGGCGAAATCTCGGGTCGGCCGAAACATATCTACAGCATCTGGCGCAAGATGCAGCGCAAGAATCTGGGGCTGGACAGCCTGTACGATATCAGGGCGGTCCGGATACTGGTCGACGACGTCAGTGACTGTTACGCCGCGCTCGGCATTGTGCACAACCTCTGGCCCTATCTCCCGGGTGAATTCGACGACTACATCGCCAACCCGAAGGACAACGACTATCGCTCGCTGCATACCGCGGTGGTGGGGCCGGAAGGCAAGACCCTCGAAGTTCAGATTCGAACGCGTGACATGCATCGTCAGGCAGAACTCGGCGTCGCCGCGCACTGGCGATACAAGGAAGGCGGCGGCCCGCCGGCGGCATTCGATCAAAAGATCCGCTTCCTTCGCCAACTCCTCGAGCCATCCTCGAACGATGGGGACCTGCTGGATCAGATTCGCGACGACGTGTTCGAAGACCGGGTGTATGCCGTAAGCCCGAAGGGAGACGTCGTCGAACTACCGGCCGGCGCCACCCCGCTCGACTTCGCCTATCACGTGCATACGATGGTCGGCCACCGTTGCCGAGGCGCGAAGGCGAACGGTCGCATCGTGCCGCTCACCTACAAGGTCGAGAATGGAGACAAGATCGAGATTATCACCGGCAGCCAGCCGCACCCCAGCCGGGACTGGCTCAGCCCGCGCCTCGGCTATCTGGCCGGTGTACGCGCACGCGCCAAGGTTCGCAACTGGTTCAGGCTACAGGACCGCGATCAACATCTTCGCCAGGGCCGGGAGATTCTCGAGCGCGAACTCTCGCGATTGAGTATTCGGGATGTGCCTACGGATGAAATCGCACGGCAGCTCAAACAGAAAGACACCGACACGCTTTGCGTGCTGTTGGGTTCGGGCGAGATAACGGCTGCGTCGATCCCTACGGCTCTTCAGCAGCTAAGAGAACCCGATCTGCCGCGGCCGCGGCGGCAAAAGCGTCTCCGTCGAAAGCCGAGCAAGCCAGGAGGCGTCGCGGTCAGCGGAGTCGGGGATCTCATGAGTTCCATGGCGAAATGCTGCAAACCAGTGCCGCCTGAGCGGATTACGGGCTATATCACTCAGGGCCGCGGCGTGACAATCCATAGAGACGACTGCGGCAACTTCCTGGGGCTCAAAGGCCGCTATCCGGAACGTGTCATCGAGGTCGACTGGGGCGATGCCGAGACGTCCCAATACCCGGTCGATCTGTCTCTGTGTGCGTACGACCGCAGCGGGCTCATTCGCGACATAACCGCGGTGCTCGCTGACGAAGGTGTCAACATCATGGATCTGCAGTCGACCACCGATCGTAATTCGAACGAAACCGAGATGCGGCTGTCGATCGAGATTCTCGATTTGCCCACGCTGAGTACTGCAATCTCGCGACTCGAGCAGCTTCCAAACGTGTTCTCGGTGCGGCGCCGCGCCTAGGCAGCGGTCGCTTCCTTGCCCTTCGCGATGTCGGTTGCGAGCGCCATCATCG
>CALZMR010000073.1 GCA_945788575.1 uncultured Woeseiaceae bacterium | reverse complement strand
AGACGGTCGAGTTCATCCGCGATCCGGAAATCGCTGACGGAAACATCGCCCAGGTTTTCGATGTAGAGCCGGTAACGCAACGTTTCGCCCGGTGTCGCGAAGGTGGCTGGGTCCTCTCCCCTCGTCACGTTAATCACCGTCTTCTCGAACCGAAGAATCGGAAGGTCGACCGTTACGCTGTGCGCGTCCTCGTGGTCTCCGACGCCGACGGTGCCGTCGGTCAAGGTTCGCAAGTACTCCGTCGTGCCGTCGCTGTTGAGCCACCGGGTCGCACCGGCCACGTTCGTCAGCATGACGCCATCCTGGGAATCGGTATCGATCTGCGTGCGGTACGCGATCATCAGACGCTCACCCACACCGATCACCGAGGCGGCGGTCAGCGTGTTGGCCGTGAGCTCGCAGGTGGTGCCGTTGTAGGCGAGCGAATAGTCAACCCCCTGAACGAGAGGGCCTTTTCCGGGGATAGGCGTGACACCATCCGACTCGTACACACGGGCGCTCTGAACCTCTGGCACCGTGTCGCACATCCCGCCGGCCGGGCCGTCAGGCAACCGGTCGACGAGCGTCACGTTGTGCGCGTCGGCCTCACTCTCGTTCTGCAGACCGATGACGAAATCACCCCACTCTGCGATGCGCATCGTCAGCGGGCCCGTCTTCGTGGCCGTGAGTCCCGGCGGCAACGTAAATTCTCCAACCAGGCCAGAGCTGTTGACGGTGTCGCCTTCTTCCGTGATGAATTCGTCGACGGCGCTACCGTTGTCCAGGAAGCTCATCTCCAGGGTGTAATCCACCCCGTCGACATTGAACGTAGTGGGCTCGGCCGAGGCGACGATCGTGACGCGGTCCGTGCATCCGTCTCCGGGTGGTGTCGGATAGGGACAAGGGTCCAGGTTGTTCGGGGTTTCCTCGTGGTTCAGCGTGAAGGTGAAGTTCATCGGACCGGTTGGCACGCCATCTACAGCAAGCACGAGTACAACGTCGAGTTCAGCCGAAACCAGCGAAGGATCGCCGACCTCTAAATTTCGATGCTGAAATGTCCCGAGTGAAAAGTATGGGATGGGCCCCGGCAACACGAAAGGCGGGGGAAGCGTCGCGATAAAGTCATAGCCGCTTTGCGGGCCCGTAGTGGTCCCCCAGCTGATGCTAGAGATCGGGTCGCCGTTCGCGATGACGGGATCACCCGGCTGGCTGCCGGGAACGTTGTCCACAGGGTCACGCCAGGATCCGTTAACCGATACGAACGTAATATCTGCTGCAAACGCGCTTTCGATCGGAGCCAGCACGGCGGCTGTAACTACCAATACGCACACGGCAATGGACCTCAAGAGCGTCCCTGCGCGTGATTTGGCGAGATATTTGAGAATACTCATGGTCCGTTGCGACAATCCCTGTGCTGCAACTCACAGGTGCAAAACGGCCGTGAATCGTCGGTGATTCGTGCGGTACCGCTGCCCTGGGTGCTGCTCCCGTTAGGCTGGTGGCTTTACGGCGCCACCTTTTGGTTCTGCCTTTGTACGATTCGAGCTTGGACTATGGCCCATGCAAGGTAGGCCAAGGGTGAGCCGCTTCACAGTTCGTCCAGCCATCTCGGCATTTGCGCAACAAAGCTGGAGGCCCTGCCGCTAGTGGGTTTCCGGATGTTGTGTCGGCATGAACCGACAATAGTTGGCACCCTTATGTCGCGAAACTCGACTGCAACGCGACGGAGCCGGATTATGTCGCGAGACTCGCGGATTACGCCGCGGGCAGGAAGTCGATTGGGTAGATGATCGTAATCGCGACGATGTCTTCCTTCGCCCCGAAGTCGAACGTACTGACTCTTTGCACGACCTGATCGGCGAGCGCGGGCGAATCCATGTCGCTCGAGAAGAGCTGGCACATCGAGACGGTGCCGTCAGGCTCGATCGTCAGCTGCAGCACGAGCTGACCGCGGAGCGTCGGATCCCTGCGCAGCTCCCGGTTGTACATGCGGTACAGCGCGGCCTTGTAGCGGTCGAACACGATCTGGATCTCTTCGTCGGTGCGGCCGGCAGGTACGCCGCCGGCGAGCGGACGCGCAGGGCCGTCACCTGCTCCGATGTTGCTCGCCACGCGGGTGACGGCAACGCCGTCCAGTCCTTCCCCACCACCGCCTACGTTGCGGCTGATGTCGGCGAGATTTATGCCACCGCTGGTGCCCGGCGCACTGGTCGATACCATCATGCGCTCCGGACGGCCGACGGAATCCACGCCGGCATCGCTGACCCGGGCGTCGGACCCGATCTGCGCCGTCGTCGTCATGTCCGCACGGTTTGCGAAGCTCTCGCTGAACGCGAGTATGCCTCGCGAGCGAACCTGTTCACGCGTGTCCGGCTCCGCGGCGTCGGCGAGTGCCGGCTGTTCGGCAGCCTCTGGCACCGGATCCTGAGCCGCTTCTTCTTCGACCTCCGGTTCGGGGATTTCCTCGTCTGGGAAATCCGGCTCCTGAACCGGTGGCGGAGGCGGCGGCAACCTCTCCTGACGTACGAGACTCGCAACGCGCTCCGGTAGCTGCGCTTCCTCGGAACGATCCGAATACGGGATCGCGATCATGCTCAGAATGAACGCGATCGCGAGTGACGCAGCCAGAGAGGTACTGACCGAACGTCGAGATCGCCGATCCTCCTCGTAACCCCGCGACCACGGCATGACCTGCGCGGTCTCCGCCGGCTCGTCGGCTTCGCGTTCGACAATCCACTCGTTCTTGCGGCCCTCCTCTTCCTCGATGAGAGCCTGCAGATCGTAGTGTAGGAAGTCGAGCTCGGAATTCTGTTGCCGGATCTGTTCGACTACCGCTTCGCGATCACCTTCGACCCGCGCGACCTGTTCGCCGAACTCCTCGATGTTTCGTCGCGCGTAGGCGAGTTGCTCACGTCCCCTGCCAGGCGCATCTTCACTCCAAAACAGGTGCGCAGCGCCGAGATCATCAAGTTCGTCCAGCGACGTGCAGATCTTCGCGAGAAGGTCGTATTGATGGTGCCTCTCGGCAAGCGATTCGAGGTTCGCATCGATCGCGTGCAAGTCGGCCTGGAGGCCGTCGAGGACGCGCTCGGAGCCCTCGGCCTGTTGTCGAAGCGCGCTTTCCTTTTCCGCGAATTCGGAATTCACAGTGCTCATGCCGTCCCGGTAACGTCAGTTCACCGCGACCTGAGGCGGTTTCTGAATTACGGCCAGTGATACGTTCTCGTAGCCCTCGCCGGTACACGCGGACATGATCCTGCGAACGACGACAAACGGTACGGACCTGTCTGCGAGTATCGTCACTTCCTGACTGTCGGCCACGGTCTGCGTGGACTCGCCGATGATCCGGTCCTTGAGATTTGCGAGCCGAGCCATAAGTGGTCCGAGAGCTGATTCGTCGCCTTCGAGCACGTCGCTGACGCTGGCGACCACCTGGCCCTGCACGAGTACATCCTCCGGACTGACGAAAATGACAACGGTCTCGCGGGGTTTGGTTTCCTCATGTGATTCGGGGAGATTGACCTCCTTCGGCGCCTCGACGAGTTCGACCGAGCCGGAGTTGACCAGCAGAAAGAAGACCAGGATTGTGAACACGTCCATCAGAGACGTTAGGTTCATCTTCGTGATCTTCATCCGGTTGCGCGACATGCGTTTTATGCGGCGGCTGTTTCTCACGGCGCATCTCCTACGGATATCTCCGAGAACAGCGCGACGAGTTCATACTCCTCTTCCAGACCTTCGACCGGAACGCTGACACTCCGGACGATGTCCATCACCTGGATCAGGTAGTCGTACGGTATCTGTGCCTCCAAGAGCACAGACGCGCCGTCCTGCGCCGGGTAGGTCGACTTCAGCTCTACCATGTACTCAGAAAGCGTCATCAGATCGAATTCGCCGTCGTTGTTGGGGATCGTGGCAATGACGATGTCACCGTTACTGATCTCGATGCCTTGTTCCCGCACGATCACCTCGGGCCGGAATCCCTGCTCGGCATCTGATGCTCCGCCCGCCGAACTCGGGAGATTGAGCTCGACGATCGTCAGTCGCGAGAACACTGCGGTGATCAGCAGGAATGGAACAAGCACGACCATCAGATTAAGGAACGTAGTGACGTCGAGCTCGTGATCCGGCTTCGTGCGGCGCTTGTAGTGATGCCGTCGTGCCATGTCTGTCAGGCCTCGGCTACTCGCTGTGCTCTGCGGGTAAAGACGTTAAGCGATTTGACCGTTGCCATCTCGAGGCTGTCGACGATGTCTCCGGTCTTGTTGGTCAGTACTGCATGGACGATCAGTAGCGGAATCGCCACCATCAGCCCGAATGCCGTCGTGTTCATCGCGACGGAGATACTCGCTGACAGGAGATCGGCTTTCTCGGCCGGGTTGGCGTTGGCGACGGCCGTGAATGCCTGTATCAGGCCCATGATCGTGCCGAGCAGACCGAGCAGCGTCGCGATACTCGATGCAAGCGCTACGTAGCCGGTCCGCTTTTCGAGCCGCGGCACGATCTCCATCATGCTCTCTTCCATCGCGATCTCGATATCCTCTCGGCGGCGTACTGCGCCCTGAAGTGAGAGCCCCATGTTCAGCACTTGCGAGATCGTGGATTCGTCTTCGCTGGTCATCTTACGTGCATCGTCGAACTCGCCGCTGGTCAGCATGGGCTGCACCTTGTTCCAGACGGCCTTGTTCTTGCTCGTCACCATTGTGAGCGTGACGTATCGCTCTACTGCGATGCCGACACCGACGGCGAAGACCACCAGTATCGGATACATGAACAAACCGCCCGATCCGAAGAAATCGACAATCGAATAGAAAACGTTCATCGGTCAGTCCTCATTTAACAAAATATCCGGGTCACCCACGGAACAGGTCCAAGAATAGAACTCCATCGCCCGCGCTTATGTGATGCGGCGCACGTTCGGAACTCGTGTTGAAGACCTTTTGCTATTGGTCTTCGCGGATTTCGTAGAAACGCAGCTCGCGAAGGAAGACGTCCCGGTCGACAGGCTGTGCCCGGTCGTCCAACGAGTCCGACAGGCTGATGTTGTCGCCGAGTTCGGACGACCGCCAAGGGACGATCACCAATGACTTCGGTGCTTCCTCATTGCCGAGAATGGACATTCCCGACATTGCTCTAGGAGAATCGATGCCGTCGCCCTGTGGTTCTGACGCCGTCTCTTCTTCCGCTGCCACCGTCGGTTCCTCCTGCGCCTCGGCGTCGGGCTCTTCCGCGACCGCCGGCGCACCGAGCAGCAGTAACAGTGTGATGATGTTTGCTTTGACCTTCATGCTGCTTACTCCTGGCCGAGACGGAGGCGGATATCCGCTATCCACATCTCGACGTCAGCGTCGACGGGAACGGTGCCCATGTAAGCCTCGTAATGCTCGAGCGCGCATTCGAGATCGACCAGATACAGGTCGCAGAGAATTGCCAGATTACGCCGTGCGTAGTGGAAGCCGGGATAGAAATTTAACGCCGCCTCGTAGTGCCGGCGCGCATCGTCGAACCGCCCAAGGCGGCGGTACACGATACCCAACTCGTTGTTCGCCATCGGGTGATCCGGATTCAATTCCAGCGCGAGCCTGAGACTGCGTTCCGCAGCGTCGAGATCGCCGGCGACGTGGTACGCGATCCCAAGATCGATCCGCGGCGCGGCGAGGCCCGGCTCAGCGTCGGTAACGGCTTCAAGCAGCTCGACGCCAGCATCGTGCCGGCCCTGCTCGAGAAGGCGCAGGGCCGCGTCGTAATCGGTACGCGCCGATCCGTTCACCCGTGCGCTCTCGGTGATCGTGAAGCCGACCGCTTCCTGCATCTCGACCTGAGCTGTGGGCTGCGGCTCGGGCGCAGTCGAGGTCGTGGTGCAACCGGCCGTAGCTACCAGCGACGCAAGCGTAATCGCCCACCCCGCGTATATCGACGGTCTTCGGCGCTCGATGACAGATTCCCTCGTAGTCATTCCGTATTCCTCACCGGCGGCGCTTTGGCCAGCACGGTCTACAGGCCCTCCTCGAGTTCAACGGCCGAGGTCAGGTTTTGCGTTTCGTCGGGCCCGTCGATGCCGGGCGCCGGGGCGATCGGCATCCTGTATGCATAGGTATCGATGGAGTCCAGGTATCCGCCGCTTACTTCGTTCTTTGCGTAGCGTCCGGGCATCAGGAGGGCGAGCTGATCGAGGCTCTTCTGGACCCAGCCGTTGTAAACGCCGCCGGCAAGCAATTCGAAGTTGGCCTCGTGGATTGCGATCGCCCGCTCCTCGAACGGATAGGCCTCCTCTTCGATCACCATCTCGTAGTCGAACATCTCGGCATCCGAGAGATCGTCCGGGCGCTCCGACTGCAACAACGATTCGCTGAAGTCGAAGTAAATCTGCGCGATGTAGTACGTCGCGGCAGCCGTCGTCTCGGCGACCTCATAGCTTACGAGTCTCTCGAACTCCGCGAGCGCCACGTCCATCCTGCGCTGTTTCTCGGCGAGGCTCTGCTCGAATGGCAGCCTGAGTTCCAGTCGCTCGAAGTCGGCGAACAACTGCTCCGACAGGACGAGCGATGCCTTGGCAGCAAGATATCGGCTGCGGTCCGTACGATCGGATCCGGCATCCTTATCTACGGCGATGATCGTTCTGAGCTCGTCGTAGTAGCGCTCGTAGTCGGACTCCGACTCGAAAATTTCGGCCATCTGGTTCCGCGTCTCGATGGCGACGTCGAGCGGTCGAGGATATTCGATCACATACTGCTCATAGACCCGGATCGCATCGGCAACGGCACCGTCCTCGTCGTAAAGACCGCCGGCGACCAGCAGCGCCTCGCGCCGAATCTCCGGATCTTCCGCCTCGACCGACATTCGTTCATGCTCCGCCGCGGAGCGAGATAGCTGCCCGACTTCGCGATAGATAAAGGCAAGCTGCGTGGTGGCCTCGGCCCCGAGTTCGTGTGCGGGATGCGTGACCCGGAATTCCTCGAGAACCTGCGACGCCTGGCCCCAGTCTTCGACCTGCATCAGAGCAATCGCAGCATCGTATTCAGCACTGGACCGAATCGTCGACTCGGGTGCGACGTCTTTGATCCTAAGGAAGTGCGCAGCTGCCGCGCGATGGTCTTCGAGGAGTCCAGCCTGCTCACCCTGCTTGTAGATGGCCGCCGCAAGTCCATCGACGACGGCCGGCCGGGATTCATCCTCGGCATCGGTCAGTGCCAGTACCTGTGAATAGGCCTCTTCCGCATTGACGTACTCGCTGAGGTCGATCGACGAATGCGCGACCACGGCCCATGCGGAGCGGATCAGATTCTCGTCCGTGTTCGGATAACGATCGATCAGCGTGCGTGCCGAAGCAATTGCACGCTCGAGGTCCTTCATTTCGTACAGATCGTCGGCAGCCGCACCGAGAACGGCAGGCGCCTGCTCGTGCTCCGGGAACGTGTCCGCGAAGCGCAGCGAACTCTCTACCGCAGCCTTCTTGACATCGAGCGTTCTGGCACCGGTGACGACCTCGAGCTCGGCACGGTGCGAGTAGACGGCGGCGTAGCCTGCCGCGGCAGCCTGCTCGTGTTCCGGATAGTCGTACGCAGTGCGCTCGTACTCGCGCGCCGCGTCGCCGAAATCCTCGTTCTCGAGAAGCAGGTCGGCGAGCTGATAGTTGATCCCCGGCGACTCGTCGGCAAACGGGAACGACTCGAGGAACTGTCGATACCAGCGTTGGGCCTCAGCGAAATTTTCGGTCCGCGCGTCGACCAGTTCCACGTACTGATACAGCGCGTGGTAATGACCGGCCAGGTCGGTCAGGTTGACCTTGAGGAAGCCGACGACCTCGGGCGCCTCGGATACGTCGTTGTATACCCAGTACTCCGCATCGAGAGCGTAAGTGGTCGCAAATGTCTTCTTGGCCTCGACAACAAGCAGCGGGAAACCAGCCTCGCCGTAAATCTCGACGACCCGCATGCCGAAGCCCGGCGATTCCTGGTGGTACGGATTCAGGCGTATGAAGGACTTGTAAACCGAAGCGGCGTCTTCGTAGCGCAGTTTAGCGAAATAGAACTCCGCCAGATTACCGTAGATCTCGTCGGCGTAATTCCGATGTCCGTGAGTCGCGAAGTACTGATCGACGATTTCGGGGCCACCCAAGTTAGAGAAACTCAGGCTGATGACGCGGAAGGTATCGGCAAGTCGATGATCCTGGTCTCCCTCATAATCGGCTTCGAAATCGAAACCGACCGAATCCCGGTAGTCGAGCATCGCGATGTAATTGTGCAGGGCCTCCTCGTAGAGATCCTGTTTGTACAACGTCCAGCCGAGCTTATAGAGAGCGAGTTCGTAGTACGACGTTGTCGAACCCATATCGATAACCGCACCATAGGCATCCTCGGCATCGAGGTATTGCTTGCGGACAAAGTAGTACTCGCCGCGTCGGAAGTAGACTTCGTCGACATACCTCGAGTGAGGATACTCGGCGACAAGTCGATCCATGACGCGCATGGCCTCGTCCGGCTCTCCGATCTCGTCGTATGCACGGGAAAGCTGATACAGGACCTGATCGTTGCGCTCGTAGCTGGGAAACGTCTCGAGGATTTCCCAATACGTCTCAATGGCTTCGCGCGGTCCGGCGGCTACCGGCACCGTCGCCCCGTCCGGTGCCTCGAGAGCAATGTCCGTAGTGTCCGTCAGAAGCACTTCGCGCTCGCTGATTCGCTGCTCGAAGGCCTCCTCGGACTCGGCGCTCTCGACAGGCGTCCGAGCGTCGGCCTGGATGTCGATGCGCTGTGCGGGCGAGGCCGAGTCCGGCGCTGCCATCTCGACGATCTCGCCGCTGCCGAGCACGCCGTATGCCTGTTCTATCTGCAGGTCTGCCAGGCGCCGCATCGCCTCGGGTGTGCGCGCCGTGCCGGATGTTTCCGCAAGATAGCGTCGGTAGCTCTCCGCGGCCCGCTCGAGACTATCCGCAACGTGAATATCCTCGACATCCGGGGCGACGTGGTCGAGTTCGCCCAGCGTACCGTGGTCGACGCCTCGTGTCGCACAGCCGGCAAGCGCAAAGATGGCCGTGACGCCGAGCAGCGTCAGCCGGCTCATTCCGGACTCCCGGGCTGCGGATCTTCCTGGGCCCCCTCATCAGCCCTCGCCTGCGACTGCGAAGCTCGATCGTAACTATCCGCAAGCGCAAAACGCGCTTTATCGCCGTAATTCTCCAAGCGGTCGCGCCGCGCGATGAGTTCCTCGGCGGCGAGTAGCTCAAGCAGATATCCCTGACGCGCCATCAGCCGGTCGATCTCGGCAGACGCTTCCGCAACCCGGGCTCGCAGCCTGGCGATCGGCCGGTCATAGCCCTCGAAGCTGTGAGTCGCAGCCTGCCGGGTGCGGACGAAAGCGTCATAGCGGGACTGTGCGGCCGCCATCGCCTCATCGAGGCCCCGGACGTTCTGGTCGAATCGGGTCAGACGCTCGTGATACTCCGTCTCCAATGTCCACGTCAGCAGACCCTTGAGGCGATCGACGCGCTGTGCCAGTGCTACGGCCGCTGGCGACGCATCACCGTTCAGCTGCGCCTCCAGATCTTCCAGCTGCCGGAGTATTGCCTGTTCCTCGGGCGTCGCCAGGAATTCCGGCCGCGGCGTCGTAAGCAGGTCATTTCGCCGCTGAACGAGCATGCGATGTTGCTCCACCCGCAGACGAAACCGCGAATCGAGTTCTCTGAATTCAGTGTCGATTTCGGGCAGCAGAGGTTCATAATGACCGAAGCGAATACCGACCATCTCCTCGTAGGCGTCGAAGCCCCCGTCCCAGGAGTCGAGCTTGCGCTTGAGATCGGCAAGATCGAGATAATTCTGCAGCCCCGTCTGGAAGTCGTGGGACGCCAGCAGGTCCATCAGATAGTAGGTTTCGGGTGTCTCGGGCAATGACCGCAGGCGAATGACCCAGTCCTCGTCCTCACGAATCTCCTCCCGGATAAGAGCCTCGAGGAACCGGCCCTCACGAATGCTGTCGATCGACGCATTCAGCTTGTCGATCTCGGCACTGAATGCGTCGAGCGCGCGCCCGAAGTAGACGGCGGCGCGCCCGTGCACGTCGAGCTTGCCGTAGGCATAGGGCAGCGCGAGCATCGCTTCCTGGGCTGCGTGATCCGTCACCTCACGCTCGGCGAGAATTGCCCACGGCACGACGGCTCGATCGAACCGGTCCAGAGAGAGATTCGCCCAGCCAGCGCTCAGCAGCGCCTGATTCGAGAACGGCCCATCGAGCCGAACTCGATTCAGATATGGCAGCGCTTGCTCGTATGCACCATCCTCCAGCAGGATCGTGCCAAGAACGAGATTCGACTTGTCCCGGATCGCAAGCTCCGCGGAGTCGCCAGCAGAAATAGCGCCAGCGCGATCGAGTTGGCGCACTGCTGCCTCGTGCTGCTCCTGCTGGAGGTACGCGATACCGAGGTTATAGGCGGCAAAACCGCCGAAGTCATCGGAATTCTGTAGCGCGTCGAAAATGTCGACCGCGGCTTCCGGCCGTCCCTGACCCAGATATACGCTTGCTCGGAGGAATTCGATATCGTCCCGGATCGAGGCCGGCACCTCGCCGTCGATTCGGTCGAGTGCCTGCAACGCCTCCGGCAACTGATTCTTGTGGAAGTGAAGACGCGCAAGCCGAAACGCTGCATCGTTGCGAATCACTTCGTCGACGCTGCTCTCCAGCACCGCTCTGATCGCCCGCCCCG
>CALZMR010000072.1 GCA_945788575.1 uncultured Woeseiaceae bacterium | reverse complement strand
TTGTAGGCCTCGCGAATTCCCGCAAGGCTGTCGTCGCTAATGTTGAGCTTTGCAGAGGTCGACGCATCCGGCTCGGTCTGCTCTTCCTGCAGCAAGCACTTGGCGGCGTAGATGACGTCGACGACATTGGCGGGACCGGCGTCATCGGGATGGTGGTGCTCATCGATCTCCAGCGAATCCGCGATAGCGCTCGGGAAGCCCCAGGAGTCGACGATGGAACGTCCGATACTCGGCGTCCATTGCTCGAGCAGTTCGCCCAGCTTTTCCCGGTCGGCCATAAGGCCGGGGTATTTTTGCACGCGCGTGAGAATGTAAAGGCTGCCGATCTCGTGCAGCAGGCCGCCGAGGAACGCGTTGTCCGCGTTGACCCCATTCGACTGTTTAGCTAGAACGAACGACATCGAAGCCAGCGACATGCTCTTATCCCAGACGATCTTCAGCACGTCGCGAATGTTCTCGTGTTCCTCGGCTTGAAAGAGCTGTTCAACCGCAAGCGTGATCGCCGCATTGCGAACTTCCTCGAAGCCGAGCCGGCTGATGGCGAGATTCAGATCGACAATGTCGATACCGGCACGGTTGTGATAGGCCGAATTGGCTTTCACAAGGAGTCGCGCCACGAGTACCGCATCGGTGCGCACGACGTCGCCGAGACGCTCTGCGGTGCAGCTCGGATCCTCAAGCGCTTTACGGATGGTGATGACGACGTCGGGAAACGACGGCAACTCGATATTCTTCGAATTTAGATCTTCGGCCAGCTGGCTAAGGAACTGAGCTTGTTCTTCTGCGGACATTGCCTTCTCCGTAAGCGAGTTGAAGCCAACGGTAACTTGCGACAATGAGGCGCTCAATCGCGCCCCGAGCAAACGCCCGTCTGACATATTTCACTTTATCGGCTGGAAAGTTTTTAGCTGAAAGCCCCGCCAGCACTGGCACGAGCGACTGTGAGCGACTTCACGTCGAAACTGTGAAGCCCTTCACAAATCCGCCATAAACCGGCGTCTTTCCGTGCTTTGCGCACCCGGTTGTCGGAAAGTTGCGACAGCCCGGCAATGACGCCTGGGCCGGCGCAACGATGCGCCGAACTGCTTGTAGAGGAATGAACCTTGACTTGGGCAAGCCACACGGCTGCGTTCGCAGGATTGCGGGCGCGAGCACTTTTCATCGTCTGCGCACTATTCGCATGCGCTCCGCTGGCGTTCGCAGCAGGCACGCCGGTCGGCACAGTCATCGAGAACACGGCAACCGTGAGCTTCGACCTCGCGGGCACGCCAACGACGATTCAGACCAACACCACCACAGTAACGGTCGCCGAGCGGATCGACGTCGTCGTGACGTTGCAGAGCGCACAGATCCAGGTGCTTCCGAGCGATTCGAACCGCGAACTCCTGTTCACGGTTACGAATACCGGTAACGGCACCGAGGCATTCTCGTTATCCATAGACAACCTTCTTGCCGGCGACGACTTCGACCCCATCGCCGCCATCCCGGCGATCTACTTCGACACTGACGCCAGCGGTGACCTGACCGGTGCCGATCAGGCGTACGCGCCCGGCGTCAACGACCCGGTGCTCGCGGCGGACGCGTCTGTCGACGTATTTCTCGTCAACGATATTCCTGCCGGGGTCGTGAATGGAAACCGGGGGCGCAGCGAACTCACTGCGACGTCGGCGACCGGAACGGGCGCGGCAGGAACGGAGTACGCGGGGCAGGGCGACGGCGGCGTCGACGCAATCGTCGGAACAACGACGGGCGAGGCTGCCGTGTTCGGCGAGTACGTCGTTTCCGATGCTCAGGTAGCCGTGACCAAGGGGCAGGCCGTACTGGACCCGTTCGGAGGAACGCAGCCGATCCCGGGTGCAACGATCACTTACACGATCACGGTACAGGTGACGGGCACCGGCACGGCCACAGCCAGCACGCTGAGCGACGCCATCCCGACCTACAGCACTTACGTGCCCAACACCCTCACATTGAACAGCGCCGCTCTAAGCGACGCGATCGGCGACGACGCCGGCGAATTCGACACAGCGGGTACGCCGACGATTGTCGTGCGGCTCGGAGACCTCAACCTGGCAAGCGGCATTCAGACCGTCGAGTTTCAGGTAACCATCGACTAAAGCAACGCCAACATTCCCCTGGGGAGAAACGACATGAGCGAAAACATACGAGTGAAAGTTATTGCTGCCATAAGCGCGCTGATCGCGCTGTCGGGCAACGCATACGCACAACAGCATCTCGACGTTCAGACGACCGTCCAAAAACAGATCGTCGTCGAGAACGAGGATGGCAGCACCGAAACGCAGCTGGTTCCAGCGGGCAACGTCGTACCGGGCGAAACCGTCGTTTACACGATTACGTTCGAGAATGTCGGTGATGAAGCTGCTGACAACGTCGTGATTACGAACCCGATCTCAGACGTGCTGACCTATGTCCCGGGTTCCGCCTCGAACAGCAGTATGCGCGTCGAATTTTCGGCCGACGGCGGCCAGACCTTCGGCCTCGCGAGCGAGCTGACAATCGTCAACGAGGGCATCGAGCGACCCGCGACGACCAGCGACTACACGCATGTCCGTTGGGTCATGCAAACCGAACTCGAAGTCGGGGGCAAGGGCACAGCGTCCTTCGCCGCCGTTCTTGAGTAATTCAACCAAGTAAGAGGAGTACCGTGATGAAATCTGTAAAGAGAACACTTGGCTTGCTCAGCAAGTTGAGTCTGGCTGCTACGGCATTGCTGCTCGGTCAGCAGGCTCTGGCGGCAGGTACCGACCCCGGTACCGACGTAGACAATACGGCGACGGTCAGCTACACCGTCAACACCATCCCGCAGACCGACATACCCGCGAGCGTTAGCTTCGAGGTCGACCGGCGTGTCGACTTCACGGTGACCCGCATGGGTGGCGCGCTGACGCCGATAGGTCTCGACGAAAGCGATGCCTTCATCGACTTCTACGTCACGAACACGAGTAACGGCGTACTCGACTTCAATCTCGCAGGCGTCCAGCTTGCCGACGGAACGGCTATCTACACCGGCGACACGGACACGACCGTGCCGGCAGAGGATGTCGTCAATGTCCGCGTTCGCGTGAGTTCGGCGGACGACGCCGGCACGCCGGGCTCGGGTCCGGATCCGTTGCTCGGTGACGATGCCGACTACATTGACGATCTGGCCGAAGACGAGTCCATTCGCGTCCGTATCTACGTCGACGGTCCGCTGGCCACGGCGAACGGCGAGATTTCGGCACTGAACCTCGAGGTTCGCGCAGCAGATCCGACCGGCACCGTCGCGGCGCCGGGCGCCAACCTGCTCGAAACGCCTGGGCCGGATGATCCGGCGCTCGTCGAGAACGTGTTCGCGGATGATGGCCTTACGGGCGACAACCTCGAGTTCGTCGAAGACGGCTTCATCATCAATGCTGCTCAGCTCGTTGTGACCAAGATCGTTACCGTGATCTCGGATCCGTTCGGCAGCGGCAAAGCCGTTCCGGGCGCGGTGCTCGAGTAGGCGTTTCGATCGCCGACCCGATCGACACTGATGTGACTTTCGTTGACGATGCCTATGACGCGGGTGCCGGCGAGAACGTCTCGTTCGACGGTGGCGCCACCTTCTGCGTGGCAGAGACGACCGGTACGGACGACAATGGCGACGGCTGCGTGTTCGCAGGCGGTGCTCTGTCGATTGCAGGCCGCGACCTCGTAGGCACTGCCATCGATGTGGCAGCCGGCGCGACGGTTACCGTCCGCTTCCGCGTTGAGATCCCGACCACTCCGTAGGACGTACGGGATAAAAGGCGCATCACGGTGCTTAAAGGATTGCACAAGGCACGGTCGGCTCAGGTTGCCCATTGTGGCGACCTGAGTACGGCCCTGACCCGCTCCGGGCCACCCGGTCCGGCGCGGAAAGCCTTGTCGCAAGCAGCTTCTCGGGGGGAACGGTCGTTCCCCCCGAGTCACGTCTGCAATTTGTGGATGCGCTTTAGGTATCGGATTTTTTCAACTCTTCTGGCGGCTTTCTGTCTGTCCCAGACCGCTCTGGCTGCGCCGCCCGGCGCCGTCATTTCGAATCAGGCATCGCTGGACTATCGCGATACGTTGAATCAACCGGTGACGGTGCTGAGCAACGTCGTCGAGGTCACGACAGCGGTCGTGCGAACGCCCGCGTCGGTCGAATTCACGCGTGTCGTGCCGGCTGGCGGCAACTGGCAGGAGACCGTCGGTCCGGCGGCTTGCTGGCAGGGTGGTGCCTTCGCACTTCTCGCCGACCCCACACTCGTGGGCGGCAATGTCATCGACCCGACCCTGCCGCAGGACGCAAGTCCTACCAGCGCGTACAACCTCGGCGAAGCCGCGTTCCTGAGACTCGTCGATGGCGATCAGAATCTCGACTTCCAGGTCCAGGACTATGCGGTCGTGACGCTCAGCGTCGCTGCAACCGGCGACAGTGAGACCATTCGGCTCGCCGAGACCGGTCTCGATACGGGTGTCTTCACCGGCTACGTCCCAACCGCGGGAGGCGTCCCCGCTGCTGGAGACTGCGTGCTGCAGGCGGCGCCGAAGTCTTCGGTAATCGTCGCCTACGTCGATCCGGCCGATGCGACCGATACCGCACAGGACAGCGCGGTGTTCGACCCGGCTCAGCGCGTCTTCGAGTCGAGGACGGGTACGGTGGTCAGCGGCGCGACGATCGAGATCGTCGATGCCTTGACGGGGCTGCCTGTGAGCGTCTTCGGCAACGACGGCGTTAGCCAGTTTCCATCCGCGATCGTCAGCGGCGGCAGTACGGTCGATAGCGGCGGTACTGCCTACGTATTCGGCCCAGGTGAGTATCGTTTCCCCGTTGTGCCCGATGGCAACTATCGACTGGTCGTCACACCGCCGCCCGAGTACGCGGCACCATCGAGTGCCGATCCGACGAGCCTGCAGAGTCTTCCCGGCGCGCCCTACGCGCTCGGACCGGGATCTTTCGGGCAGGCGTTTACAAAGTCCGGCGAACTCTCGACCGCTCTCGACATTCCGGTCGATCCGCGAGCCTCCGCGCTGTTTCTGAGAAAGACCACGCTGACGACCACGGCCGCCCCGGGCGACTTCATCCGCTATGAACTCGAACTCGAGAATGCATCGGTGTCGGGTAGCGCAACGGATATCCGAATCGTCGACGATCTGCCGTCCGGCTTACGATTCGTGGCCGGATCAACGCGCGCGAACGACAGTGCCGCCCCCGATCCGACCATCAGCGGTGACGGACGCCGGCTGGATTTCGATGTCGGCTCTCTGAACGTCGCCGAGCGGGTCCGGATCAGCTACGTCGTGGAAGTCGTCGGCGGGCGCCGCAATGCCGAGTTGGTGAATCGAGCAACGGCAATCGCAGGTGGCGGTCTGTTCTCGAACGAGGCAACGGCGATGATCCGTCTGACGGAAGACCTGCTGCGCTCGACAGGTACGATTGTTGGCCGTGTCCTGGAAGGCGATTGCAGCCAGCAGACATTCGGCGAAGAGCAGGGCGTGGCGAATATTCGCATCTATCTGGAGGATGGGCGCTACGGCGTGACGGATGCAGGCGGACGATTCCACTTCGAAGGTGTCGAGCCCGGGACGCACGTTGCGCAGCTCGATACATTCACGGTACCTGAGTGGTTCGATGTCATCGGCTGCGGCGACACGCCTGCCTATGCAGGCCGGGCTGACTCGCAGTTCGTGCGCATGACACCGGGCAGCCTGCTGCGAGCTGATTTCTATCTGCGCCGCAAACCCGCACCGGAAGGACGCGTCGACGTCGAACTCGTCAGCCACGGAACCGATAGCGCGGACAGGGTCGGCTACAACCTGACGTTGAACGGCGTCGGCAATGTGCCCATCCGCAATATCGAGGTCATGATTCTGCTGCCTGACGGCGTGGGCTATCAGCCGGGCAGCATGAAGGTAGACGGTGAACACCTCGGTGACCCGCACATCTCCGGACAGGTACTGTCGCTGGTACTTCCCGACCGCATCGGCAACTGGGCTTCCAATATCGGCTTTCTGGCCGATATCGAAAGTCAGGTCAGCGGCGAGCTCGCGACACGCGCGGTCGTTCGCTTCGATTCGCCGATTGAGGCAGGGCAGCAGACGCCGCCCGCAGAGACGATCATGGTTCGCGAGCCGGCGGTGGCCGAAAATGCGGGCTACGTTCTCGACCTGAAGTTTGCGGTCCTGTCGGACGAGTTGTCCGCTGAAGACCGACTCCGACTCGACGCGCTGATCGCTGACTGGCGGGGAGTGCGGGATATCCGAATCTCCGCAGTCGGCCATAGCGACAGTCAGCCGATTGCGGCTCGCAACCGTCATCTGTTCGCCGATAACTACGCGTTGTCGAGTGCTCGGGCCAACTCCGCAGTGTCCTATATTGCGGCAGCTCTGAATGTCGATGTCGACGGATTGCAGGTTGCGGGTCGTGGTCCCGACGAGCCGGTAGCCGAAAACGCAACGGTCGCTGGCCGCGCGCGCAATCGCCGTGTCGAATTGGTGATGAGCGGTCTGCGTCCGAGCCGGCCGTCGTTCCTCGAAGTGACGCAGGCCTCGAGCGGCACTCAGGCGACGGAGACCCAGGGCGCGGTGCCGGGGACCGAGGTCGGGGGCTCGGATGACGATGACGACGATCCTGCAGCGCGCGAAGTCGAGCCGCCCATCGAAACGCTCAGCCCGGGCGTTGCGATGCTCCTGCCGACGCGCGGATTCCAGCCGGCCATCGCTGCAACCAAGATTTCCATTCAGCACGGACCGAACCAGTCCGTCGAGTTGTGGATCAACGACAGTCCGGTAGGCAACCTCAACTTCGACTCGACGGCTCAGAATACCGACGGCAGCGTAATTGTATCCCGGTGGGAGGGCGTGGACCTCGTCGAGGGAGCGAATGTGATCCGCGCGGTGGTCAGCGACTCGAATGGACGAAGCGCAGAGACCCTGACCCGCACGATCCACTACTCGGGCCAGCCGATTCGTGCCGAATTCGTACCCGATCAGTCAATTCTCGTTGCGGACGGAAAGACACGACCGGTCATTGCCGTGCGCCTCTTCGATCGGACCGGCCGGCCGTCCCGCAGAGGCATGGTCGGAGGATTCCGCATCGATGCTCCTTACCGCTCCTGGTGGGAAGTGGACAACGAGCGGCAGAACGACCTCGTGCAGATCGGGCGGCGCGAGCCGACCTATCGAATCGGACCCGACGGTGTGGCGCTCATCGAACTCGAGCCGACTACGCGAACCGGCGAAGTGACACTGCACCTCCAGTTCGAGAACTATCGAGAACAGGAAATGCGCACGTGGCTCAGTCCCGCCGCACGCGACTGGATCCTCGTGGGCTTCGCGGAAGGTACGGCAGCCTACAACACGCTATCTGACAACATCGTCGAAGCCGAATCGGCGGGCTTCGAGGAAGACTACTCCGACGACGGTCGCGTGGCCTTCTTCGCCAAGGGTCAGATCCGCGGCGAGTATCTGCTGACGCTGGCCTACGATTCGGACCGTGAACGCGACGAGAATGCGTTCGATACCATTATCGATCCAAATCGTTACTACGCACTCTACGCGGACGCATCCGAACAGCGGTTCGAAGCGCCGAGCCAGAGGAAGCTGTACGTTAAGCTCGAGCGCGATCAGTTCTATGCGATGTTCGGCGATTTCGAGACCGGGCTCTCAGTCACCGACCTTGCACGTTACGAGCGGCGCTTCAACGGACTCCAGGCCGAGTATCGCGGCGAAAACCTTGGCTACACGGCGTTTGCCGCCGAGACCAGTCAGTCCTTCAATCGCGACGAGATTCGTGGCGATGGAACGTCTGGACTGTACAGGCTCAGCAATGCGCCCGTTATCGCAAACAGCGAGCAGGTTAGGATCGAAGTGCGTGACCGGTTCGACACCGGACGGGTTATCGAGTCGACGAATCTGACACGCTTCCTCGACTACAACCTGGACGTGCTCGACGGAACTATCTATTTCAAACGCCCCGTCCCGAGCCGCGATCTGAATTTCAATCCGGTGTTCATCGTCATCGAATACGAGTCTCGGACCACGGGAGTCGAGGAAGTCGTTGCCGGCGGGCGAGCATCTGTTCGCTCATCTGACGATCGGGTCGAAGTCGGCGTCACCTGGGTCGACGATGGCACTCAGGGTTCGGAGGCTGACCTCGGAGGCGTCGACTTCCGTTGGCAGGTCGACCCTCAGACACTGGTTACCGCCGAGATTGCGACGACACACTCGACGACGTCGGGTGTCGAGTCGAGCGGCTCGGCTCACAGCATCGAACTCGAGCACGCGAGCGAGAACGTCGACGTACGGGCGTTCATTCGTGAAGTCGACGAAGAGTTCGGCCTCGGCTATCAGTCGGCAGCCGATCGCGGCTTCCGCCGCCTTGGCCTGGACTTGCGTGCCAGAGTCGGTGAACACCTGTTCGTCGAAGGCGAAGCCGGGTGGCAACAAAATCTGGAGACGGAGGACATTCGCAACATCGCCCGGGCGCAGCTGCGCTATGAGCGTCGCAACTTCACGGGTTCGCTGGGATTGTCTTACGCCGAAGACAAATACGAGGATGGTGAAAACAGGGTCAGCGAGCAGGCGGATTTCGGACTGAGCCGCCGCATATTCGACGGCCGCGTGAATCTGCGCGCGACCGCGACGACCTCGCTGGGCGACGATGCCGAGATACTGGACTATCCGTCGAGCATGGTATTTGGCGCCGACTATCGCATAAGCGACGGCGTCGACCTGATCGCGGAGTACGAAGAGGCCGAGGGTCGCGACACCGATTCCACGATGAGCCGCGTAGGCTTACGAGCCACGCCATGGTCGCGCGCGGAACTCAATACGTCGCTGACCACAGGGCTTCCAGCTTAACGAGCGCTGGGTATTGGACCTGGGCGTCGATCAGACGAATACGCTCGATTCCGCCGGAGTGCGGGAATTCGACCCCGACCGGGAGCGCGCGTCCGGGTCGCTCAATGAAGACTTCCTCGCGTTGCATACCGGTGCGATGTATACCGCGGACGAGTGGAGTGCGAATACCCGCATCGAGTACCGAAACGGTGACAGCGAGGAGCGCACGTCGTTGCTGTTCGGCTGGTATCGACAGCCGAACTCGGGGCATGGTCTCTCGGCAGGCTTGACGGTATTTCGCGCCGAGAATGTGGACGGAAGGGAACTGACCAACGCCGATCTCAGATTCGGTTGGGCATTGCGTCCGTCCGACAGTGCGTGGTCGTTCCTGAACCGACTGGATCTGGTATTCGACGAGGTCGTGAACGCGACCACCGAGGAGAGCAGTTGGAAAGTGATCAACAACTTCAACGCGAACCGGCGGATCGATGCTGCAACTCAAATTTCGCTGCAGTACGCCTTCAAATACGTGTCGAGCAGCTTCGACGGCAATGACTTCAGCGGCTACACCGATCTGCTGGGCGTCGATATTCGCCGCGGCCTCGGCGGCCGCTGGGATGCGGGTCTGAATTCCAGCGTCTACCACTCACATTCCGCGGATGTTTTGGACTACGGTGCGGGCATCGATATTGGCTACAACCTAGCAACCAACATCTGGCTTACGCTCGGCTACAACTTCGCGGGCTTCCGCGACGACGATTTTGCGGCGGCGCGTTACACCGCCGAGGGACCGTTCCTGCGCTTCTCGATCAAGGCCGACCAGCACACCTTACGATCCATCGCCGGCCAGCGCTGAGCGCGTATGCACGCCGGCGCTTCCGGGCCTGGGCGATCTCGCGTAGTCTGTCGGCCATGACGAGCCTATCCGAATTCTTCGGACCCGAGAGTCCTCTGAGTGAGCGCCTGCCGGGCTTCCAACCTCGTGCCGGGCAAGCCTGGATGGCCGAGGCCGTCGCGGAGACACTGGCGGATTCAGGCAGGCTCGTGGTTGAGGCAGGTACTGGAACCGGCAAGACTTTTGCGTATCTGCTGCCCGCGCTGTTCAGCGGCAAGCGCACGATCATCAGCACCGGCACGAAAGCGTTGCAGGATCAGCTCTATCACCGAGACCTGCCTCTCATAACGGGGGTCGTAGGCCGGCCGATTCACACCGCACTGCTCAAAGGCCGAGCAAACTACTTGTGCATGCATCGTTTGGATACGGTCGACGAGATTCCCGCCAGCCTGCTGTCGGATCTGCAGGCGGTTCAGAGCTGGCGCCACCGGACTATCGATGGGGATCGCGCCGAGTTGACCGAAGTGGCCGAGGACTCGGGTATCTGGCCCTGGGTCACGTCTACGGCCGACAATTGCCTCGGCCAGCAGTGCCCGGACTACTCGGATTGCCACGTAGTCAAGGCGCGCCGGGAAGCGCAGGAGGCCGACCTGGTCGTGGTCAATCATCATCTGCTGCTCGCCGATCTTGCGATGAAGGAACAGGGATTCGTGGAGTTTCTGCCCGGTACGGAGGCCGTCATCGTCGATGAAGCGCATCAGATTCCTGATCTCGCTACACAGTTCTTCGGGGTCTCGCTCGGCAGCCGCGAACTCGAACGGCTGGTCGAAGAGACACGTGCCGCCACACTTGTCATAGCGGACACCGAGTTGCGCCGGCGCATCGATCGGCTACATACAGCCTTGCTGGCATTGCGGTCTGCCGCGCCTCGCGAGGAGGGTCGTCACGAACTTGCGGCCATGTTGCCCAGTCTACGTGGGTCCTTGAACGATCTCGGCGATGCGCTCGGCACGCTGATATCGGCACTCGCCGAACTCGGCGCGAGCGATGCCGAAATCGACAAGCTCAGTCAGCAGCTCATGGCCGCGGGCGAGAAGCTCGCACTGCTCGTCAGTGAGGACGCGTGGGATGGGCTGCGGTGGCTGGAGATCAATCCGAGGAGCCTGCGTATCAATCTGACGCCCCTCGATGTCTCCTCGACGCTGTCCGGACTCATGGACAACAATCACCAGGCTTGGGTGTTTACGTCCGCGACGCTTGCGGTAGGCGAGGATTTCTCACACTTCACCTCCCGCATGGGGCTCAGCGGCGTTACCGGGATCACGTTTCCGAGTCCGTTTGCGGTCGCCGACAACGGTCTCGTCTATATGCCGAACGGACTTCCGGCGCCGTCGGACCCGGACTACACCGATCTCGTACTCGAGGCCGTGACGCCGCTGCTGTCCGCCACCGACGGTGGCATGTTCTGCCTCTTCACCAGCCATCGGGCGTTGAACGCGGCGGCGCGGTGGTTCCGGCGAAACAGGAAAGTACTCAAGGGCAGAAAGCTGCTCGCGCAGGGCAGCGCGCCCCGGGACGATCTGCTGCGGCGATTTCGGGAGCAGGGAAATGCGGTGCTGCTTGGAACCGGCAGTTTCTGGGAGGGTGTCGACGTCCGCGGCCCGGCCCTGACCGTCGTCGCGATCGACAAGCTGCCGTTCGCTTCGCCGGCCGACCCGCTCATGATGGCGCGTCTCGAGTTCATCCGCCGCAACGGCGGCAACGGCTTCATGGAACATCAGGTGCCGCAGGCGGTTCTCTCGCTCAAGCAGGGTGCAGGGCGCCTGCTGCGGGACGAGCGCGACTTCGGCGTCGTCGTTCTGTGTGATCCGCGGATTCGAGGAAAGAGCTACGGGTCGGTATTTCTGGAGGCGCTGGCTCCGATGCCGGCGACGGATTCGCTGCAGGAAGTGAAGAAGTTTCTTGCTCACCGCCAGGCAAGCGTGGCATGAAACTGCTTGCCTTCGACACATCGTCGCTGGCCTGCACCGTCGGTGTAATGGCCGATGGTGACGTTGTGGAACGCCACGAAGAGAAACCGAGGGAGCATACCGCGCTGCTCATGCCCATGATCCGCGGCTGCCTCGCGGATAGCGGCGTCGCTTTGCAGGAGCTTGACGCGATCGTAGCCGGCAATGGCCCGGGCTCGTTCATCGGCATGCGTATCGCCGCCTCGGTCGCACAAGGGCTGGCCCATGGCGCCGGATTGAGGATCGTGCCCGTGTCGTCGATGGCTGCGGTCGCCCTTGCGGCAGGCAACCCGGGGGACACTGTGGTCGTTACTCAGGACGCGCACATGAACGAGGTGTACCTGGGGATCTATCGCATCGGCGAGGATGGGTGTCTGGAGCACTGCGTCGATGAGCGTCTTCACGACCAGTCCGCCGTTCCGGAACTCGAGTCGCTGACCGGCAACGTCGTAGCTGCCGGGTTCGGCTGGCAGCGGTATCCGGCGATGCTCGAGTCCAATCGCGAGCGAATCCATGTTCTGAGCGACCATCTGCATCCGCGGGCACGGCAACTACTCGAACTCGGCGAATTCGCCCTCAGCCGAGGCGATGCCATTGAGCCTGCCGCGCTCGATCCAGCCTATCTGCGTCAGAAGGTTGCAAGCAGACCCGCCGACAAAGCGCCGTAACAGTTCTGTAATATGCTATTGGTGTAATGCGGGCCACTGCCCGGGACGGGCGAATTCTCTGTAGATTACAGGGACTAACATGGCAACCACTAAGATACTCATCGTCGAGGACGAAGCACCGATCCGCGAAATGATCGTATTCCATCTCGTTCGCGCCGGATACGAGACTATCGAGGCGGCTGACTGTCGCAGTGCGCGCCGGCTCCTCGCGGATGAACGCCCCGATCTTGCGCTCATTGACTGGATGTTGCCGGATATGAGCGGGTTGGAGTTGACCCGCATGTTGAAGCGCGACCAAGGCAATGAGGATCTCGGGATTATCATGCTGACGGCCAAGGCGGAGGAGTACGACAAGATAGCCGGGCTCGAGGGCGGCGCAGACGACTATGTCACCAAGCCGTTTTCGCCGCGCGAGTTGCTTGCACGCATCCAGGCAGTTTTGCGGAGAGCCAGTTCTTCGGACGCCGAGGTGATCACCGCGGGTGTCCTCGAACTCGACGCCGCGGGGCACCGTGTCTCCGTGTCCGGCAAGGAAGTCCGCGTCGGTCCCACGGAGTACCGGCTGCTGCGCTTTCTCATGACTCACTCTGATAGAGTCTATAGCCGGACTCAGCTTCTCGACCGTGTATGGGGCGCCAACGTGTATGTCGAGGAGCGAACCGTCGACGTGCATGTTCGAAGATTGCGAAAGGCTCTGGGCGAAACCGGGGCCGATAGCTACATTCAAACGGTACGGGGCGCCGGATACCGTTTTTCAACGAGGATTGAAACCGATCAATGACCGGTGCAGCGCGACATTTCGTTCTTGGATTGATATTGCTCCTCGCCGCCGGTGGCATCATCGGTGGGCTCTACGGCTATGTCGAGCGCGGACTTCTGGTCGCGAGCCTGATCGCGTTGTTCTGGCAGGTTCGGAACCTCCTCGCATTCGAACGTGCCCTGCATACCCGCGACTTCGAAGCGTTCCGGCTCGGTGAGGGTATCTGGCAGCAAATTTTTTCTCGGTTCTCGTATGTCAGCGAGCGCGCCGCGCAGCGCAAGCTCGAATACCGGCGGCTACTCAAACAAATTCGGCGGTCCACCGACGCGCTACCGGACGGAGCGGTGATTCTCAATGAGAACAACGACATCGTCGTCTGCAACCGCGCGGCCAAGCGGCTTGCCGGCCTCAAGCGGAAGAAAGACCGAGGCAGGCGGGTGGATAATCTGTTGCGAAACCCGAAACTCGTGAAGCTGCTCGCTGAAGACGACTACATGCAGGCGATCGAGATACCGTCACCGGTAACAGACGGCAACTGGCTGAACTGTCGGGCCGTACCCTACGGTGCCGGTCAGAAGCTCCTTATCCTGAGAGACGTTACCGAGCGCAATCGTCTCTCGAAGATGCGTCGGGACTTCGTCGCGAATGCGTCGCACGAATTGCGTTCCCCGCTAACGGTAATTAGCGGCTATCTCGACAGCCTGACCGAAGACCCAGCGATGCCCGCGGCCTGGTCTCAACCGGTCTCGCAGATGCGGGCCCAGGCGCAACGAATGAATCGCATTGTCGAAGAACTCCTGGAACTGTCCCGTCTCGAAAGCGGCGACGAGGCCAGAAGCGACCATGTCGTCGACGTCGCGGGTCTCCTTACAGCGGCGCGGAATGCCGTATTCCGCGACGGCAAGACGGCGAGTATCGACGTGGTGATCGATTCCTCCGCTCAGCTGAGGGGTAGCAGCAATGAGATCGATTCCGTCATTAGCAACATCCTGTCGAATGCCGTTCGACATACACCAGTGGATGGACGCATCGTGCTCACCTGGCGATCCGATTCCGATGGTGCGGAATTGAGCGTAGAAGATTCAGGCGAGGGGATCGACGCGCACTACCTGCCGCGGCTTACCGAACGATTCTTTCGAGTCGACAAAGGGCGCTCGCGTGACGACGGTGGCGTCGGACTCGGGCTCGCTATCGTCAAGCACGTCCTGTCGAGACACGATGCCGAATTGCGCATCGACAGCGAGCCCGGCAAAGGCAGCACGTTCAGCTGTCACTTTCCGCCGCTGCGCGTCATAGTGGATCCTCCGATTCCACTCGCCGGCGAGCGCTCAAGCGGCTGAACCCCGCCGCCAGGCGCAACTACAAGTCCCTGATTCCAAAGCCGATGCCGTCGGTCGGGCGTACTCGCTCGCGGTGTCACAAAGGTGCAATAAAAGTGTCATACAAGCGACATACAGCGCTTGTAACGTGCCGCTAACGTTTTGTTTACAGATTCGTAACGGGGATTCGAAATGAACACTATCTTGAGGCTTTCCGGCGCGGCGATCGCGATTTTCATGCTGGCGGCGCCGGCGATTTCTCAGGAAGCCGGCTGGACAGACAGTATCGCCCTAAAGGGCGATGTGCGTCTGCGCCACGAGCGCATCGATGAGGACGGAGAAGTGGACAGGAACCGGATGCGCTTCCGCGCCCGGCTCGGACTGACCGCGGACGTCAGTGAGGACTTCCGATTTGTCTTTCAGCTGGCGACGGGCGGCGACAACCCGGTTTCCACGAACCAGAGCTTCGACGGCGGCTTTTCTACCAAGGACATTGGCGTGGACCTCGCGTATGTGCAATGGGATGCCAACGATGAGCTGACGGTTTTCGGCGGCAAGATAAAGAACCCGCTCTATCGAGCCGGCGGCGTTCCGCTGATCTGGGACGGTGATCTGAATCCCGAGGGCTTCGCCGCGACCTGGGAGTCCGGAAGTCTGTTCGCGACGGTGGGCGCGTTCTCCGTCGAAGAGCGATCTGCGTCTGACGACTCCCTCTTGTACGCGGTTCAGTTCGGCAACGAATTCGATCTCGGCGATGGCGGCAGTCTGACCGCGGGCGTCGGCTACTTCGCCTATACCGACACGATCGGCAATTCGCCGTTCTTCAACGGTAACCCTCGTGGCAACTCCGTTGACGGCGCTGGTGACTACCTGTTCGAGTATGCGAACGCGGAGGTGTTTGCGCAGTTCGACACGAGCATTGGCGATTGGCCACTGCGCGTCTACGCTCACTATACGCAGAACAGCGAGGTGAGCCAGGAGGACACGGCTTACGCGTTCGGCGCGCGAATTGGGTCGGCGCGAGGTCAGGGCACCTCACAGTTCAGCTGGACGTACCAGGACATCGAGTCGGATGCGGTCGTCGGCACCTTCAACGATTCCGACTTCGGCGGCGGCGGCACGGACGCGTCCGGGCACATGTTCAAAGCGAAATACATGCTGCGGGAGCGGATCAGCCTCGGCGGAACGCTGTTCATCAACGAGATCGATCGCTTTCAGGGCATCGAGCACGACTACAGCAGGCTGCAGCTCGACGTCGAGTTCAAGTTCAATTGATTGAACGACCGCGCTAATATAGATGTCGTACTCGTCATCGAAATGATGCCGTTACGAAATTCGATTGGTGACCAGTGGACACGATGCACAAATGGAAGCTTCCGACTTGACAGGCCATATTTCTCGTAGGTTCAACAAAGACTTAGAGGACCTTCGTAGCGCCGTCCTGAGCATGGGCGGCGTCGTCGAGACGCAGTTGTCGCGCGCGATTGACGCCATCGTTCGCGGCGACAGCGCTCTCGGTCTGAAAGTCGCAGGCGACGATTACAAGGTCAATAACCTCGAAGTCAGCATCGACGAAGAATGCAGCAGAATCCTCGCCACGCGCGCGCCTGCGGCGAGTGACCTTCGGCTGATCGTCGCCATCATCAAGACAATTACGGATCTCGAACGTGTCGGCGACGAGGCCGAGAAGATCGGTTTCCTTGCATCGAAGCTTGCCCAGATGGACCGGCCGACGGACTCGTATCGTGAGCTCAACAATCTCGGCAGCCACGTATCGCATATGCTGCGCGATGCGATGAACGCATTTGCGCGGCTCGACGTCGATGAGGCGCTCGCCGTGATCGAGGAAGACGAGCACGTCGATGAAGAATACGAGACGATTTCTCGCCAGTGCATAACCTTCATGATGGAGGACCCCCGCACGATCAAGCGAGTCATGAACGTGACCTGGGCGGCTCGCTCACTGGAGCGCATCGGGGATCACGCCAAGAACATCTGTGAGTACGTGGTCTATATGGCGCAGGGGCGGGATGTGCGCCATACTCATGCGCCGGAAGAAGCAGAGTCGACCGACAATTGAGCGCCGTATTGCTGCTTGGAAAGCGTGTAATCAACACGCTTGGTTTCGTCGCCTGCGCGGGCATGATGGCCTTCGCGCTCTACGCGCAGCATCAGATGATGCTGGACCCCTGTCCTCTGTGCGTGCTGCAGCGTATTGCCGTAATCGGGCTCGGCCTGACCTTTCTGGTCGCGGCACTGCATAATGCGCAAGGCTTCGGCCGCTATGTATACACCGCTCTGCTGGCTCTCATTGCCGCGTCCGGCATCGGCGTCGCTGGGCGTCACGTCTGGCTGCAGGGCCTTCCGGAAGACGAGGTGCCGGCCTGCGGTGGTATGGGGCTCGACTACATGCTTGATTACTACCCGCTGCTCGAAGTCTTGAGCAAGGTATTCGAAGGCTCCGGCGAGTGCGCGAAAATTGACTGGCAGTTTCTGGGCCTGTCCATGCCCGCGTGGGTTCTGATTTGCTTGCTCGGTCTGGGCTCGGCGGGTATCTGGAACAACCTGCGGCGCACCTGAGTTCCGCTACAACAACAGGTTCTCCATGACCCGATAGTACGTATCGGCAAGCACGACGACATCGCGCAGCCGAACGTGCTCGTTGACCTTGTGAATCGACTCGTTGATGGGTCCGAGCTCGACGACCTGAGCGCCGCTGGGTGCGATGAACCGGCCGTCAGACGTGCCCCCGCCGGTCGACAGTTCTGGCGCGATCCCGGCAACTTCCAGCACCGCTGAACTGACTGCGTCGATGAGTTGGCCAGGCAGGGTCAGAAACGGCTCACCGGATAGCCGCCATTTGAGTTCGTAGTCGATGTCGTGTGCGTCGAGGATGGCTTTGACGCGTTTGCGAAGCTTCTCGTGTGTCCACTCAGTCGAGTACCGGAAATTGAAGCGAACCGAGAGTTCGCCAGGCGTGACATTCACGGCGCCGGCGCTTGCCGCAATGTTGACGACCTGGAAACTGGTAGGCGGGAACCACTCGTTGCCGCCGTCCCAGTCCGTGGATTGCAGTTCCTGCAGGACTGGCGCAAATCTGTGTATGGGATTGTCGGCGAGCTGGGGATATGCGACGTGTCCTTGAACGCCTCGGACGGTCAGCATGCCGCTGAGCGAGCCGCGGCGTCCGATTCTCACCATATCGCCGAAGCGCTCATGACTCGACGGTTCGCCTATAACGCACATATCGATGCTCTCATCGCGTGCGGTGAGAGATTCGACCACCTTCAGCGTACCGTCGTCCGCCGGGCCTTCTTCGTCGCTGGTAATCAGCATCGCGAGACTGCCGCGATGGTCCGGATGCTCCGCGACGAATCGTTCGAGTGCGACGATCATCGCCGCCAGGCTGCCCTTCATGTCGGCCGCGCCGCGTCCGAACAGGATGCCTTCTTCGATGGTCGCTTCGAAGGGATCGCTGCGCCATTCCTTCCGCGCTCCGGGGGGTACGACATCGGTGTGGCCGGCAAAACACAATAACGGAGCTACGTCGCCGCGGCGCGCCCACAAGTTGCTGACCTCACCGAAGGGCATCGGCTCGCAATCGAAGCCGAGCGCCTCGAGACGTTCGGCGAGAATAGCCTGACAACCGGCATCGACCGGCGTCACGGACGGGCAGCGAACGAGCTGCGTGAGCAACGTCGTAACCGGATGGGCGCTGAAATCAGTGTCTGCAGACGACATTCAATCTTGGAATCGTTCGTAAATAAATGAAAATCATAAAAAAAGACCCCAAAACTGGGGTTCACAGTATGTCGACTTCAGATCGTGTCCTGCAACAATACCGTAACAATTCCTGATTAAGCTCAATCGCCAATAGCCAATCCATCAGGAGAGTTCACAGTGGCCAAGAGAAGCACAGCCAGGGTACTGCTGGCAAGCACCCTACTGACGCTGCTAACCGCCGGAAGTGTCCTTGCACAATCCGGACGCGATTACATTTTTATCGTCGGCTCATCGACGGTGTACCCGTTTTCTACTGTCGTCGCCGAACGCTTCGGCCGAGGTACGGATTTCCGGACGCCGAAAGTAGAGTCCACCGGATCGGGTGGAGGGCTCAAGATGTTCTGCGATGGCGTTGGCGTGGATTTCCCTGACATCACGAACTCGAGCCGGGCCATCAAGGACTCGGAAATCGAGACCTGTGCCGAGAACGGCGTGACGGAGATCATCGAGGTCAGAATCGGCTACGACGGAATCGTAATCGCGAACGCGATAGCTGCGCCGGATGTCGCGCTCACCCGTGCGGACATCTTCCTCGCGCTCGCCGCACGTGTCCCGGGCGAAGCAGAAGGCGAACTGATCGACAACCCCTACGAGACCTGGGCCGACGTCAACCCCGATCTGCCCGATATCGGTATTGAAGTGCTGGGCCCGCCGCCGACATCCGGCACGCGCGACGCGTTCGTCGAACTCGCGATGGAGGGCGGCTGCCAGACGATTCCGTGGATCAGAGCACTGAAGAGCGCGGATAAGGATCGGTATCAGGAAATCTGCCACATGATCCGGGAAGACGGTGCATTCGTCGAAGCGGGCGAGAACGATAACCTCATCGTTCAGAAGCTTGAGGCGAACCCGGAGGCTTTCGGTATCTTCGGATTCAGTTTCCTCGACCAGAACGCGGAGACGGTAAAGGGTGCGTCGGTAGACGGCGTGGCTCCGACCTTCGAGGCGATCGCGGACGGCGACTATCCGGTCTCGAGGCCGCTATACTTCTATGTCAAGAAAGCGCATGTTGACGTTATTCCGGGCCTCCGCGAATTCCTGCGCGAGTTCACGAGCGAGCGAGCGTGGGGCGAAGAGGGCTATCTGTCCGACCGTGGTCTCATTCCCATGCCGGATGAAGAACGCCGGCAGGTGGCCACCAACGTTCGCGAGCTCACCCCACTTACGGTAGCCGGCGACTAAGCAAGGACACTTGAACGCGCAGCAGCGGCGACCTGTCGACCACGGGCTGCCGCTGTCTGTCGTTTCTCAGCTCACAATTTTCGATGCCAAACACGACACTCTTATTGCTTCTGGCCGGAACGGCGGTGGCGGCCTTCTATCTTGGCCGCAGACGCTCGGTTGAACTCGTTGGCGATGAT
>CALZMR010000071.1 GCA_945788575.1 uncultured Woeseiaceae bacterium | reverse complement strand
AGCCTGACGGCTGAGTTCGTCCGGCGCGAAATCGTCAACGTCCAGCAAATGAGAAACCTTCGAATGGTACTCGCGCAACTCGTCGGCTTCGCGGCTGTTGATGACCTCGGCTCGCTCGGCCTCGTCGATCTGCAGCCCGAGGTATGCGGACTTGATCAAGCCCTCTTTGAACGCCTGCCGAAGGCGCTTCTCGAGAGGCGCGTTGACTTCGGTCAAAACCAACGCCTCCTGCAAAAGCCCCAGCGGATTTCCGGGTTCGAGCGTCGTGTACGCAAACTCGCTCAGACGTTCGCGCGCTTCGCCCGTGGTTGTCATGAGATCGACGATGCGTGCGCCAAGTTCGTCGGCCGGAGCCGAGTAGGTTCGGCCGCGCGGGAAGATGAAGATCCTGAGTAGTGCCGCCGCCCAGCGATTCGGCAGGTTTCTGAGGAACGAGTGCAGCGCTTCCTGTGCCTGGTACATCAGCGTACGAATGGACCATTCGACCAAGGGAAGGTCGGTTGCGCGGCGCCCCTGATTCTCGAAGTGCTTGAGCACACAAGAGGCCAGATACATAGAGCTCAGCATGTCGCCGAGTCGCGCCGACAATAGCTCGCGCTTCTTCAGGCCACCGCCCAGTGTCAGCATCGCGAAATCGGATGCCAGTGCGAACGCAGCGCTATAGCGGTTGATGTTCTGGTAGTAACGGCGCGTCGGTGTATTCAGCGGAACGCGCGAGAATTTCGCGTGGGTCAATGCCATCACGAACGAGCGGGCGAGATTGCTGATCCCGTATCCGATATGTCCGAACAGCGCATCGTCGAATTCAATGAGACCGCGATCCTGATCCTCGTCCGCCGCAGCCTGCAGTTCGCGCAGCACGAACGGGTGACAGCGAATCGCGCCCTGGCCGTAGATGATGAGGCTCCGCGTCAGTATGTTGGCGCCTTCGACCGTGATCGCGATGGGCGCCGCCATGTAGCCGCGGCCCAGATAGTTGTTCGGACCCATCATGACGCCTTTGCCGCCATGAACGTCCATTACGTCGCAACCGACTTTGCGGCCGAGTTCCGTGCAGTGATATTTGAGAATCGCCGATGGAACTGCCGGCTTCTCGCCCTGATCGATGGCGCCGGCGGTTACCGACACTGCTGCGTTCATAATGTACGTGTTACCGGCGATGCGGCTCAGCGCTTCGCCGACGCCCTCGAAGTTCGCGATGGGCGTGCTGAACTGCTTGCGGATTCGTGCGTAGGCGCCAGCAGACCAGGCGGCGGCCTGGCTTCCGCCGGCCGCGCTGGAAGGCAGAGTGATCGCGCGGCCCACCGACAGCAACTCGACGAGCATCTTCCAGCCCTTACCCGCCATCTCCTGGCCGCCGATGATGTAGTCGAGCGGCACGAACACATCCTTGCCGGACGTCGGTCCGTTTTGGAAGGCGATGTTCAACGGATGGTGCCGCCGGCCGATTGTCACACCGTCGGTATCCGTGGGAATGAGCGCTGCCGTGATGCCGTACTCGTCCTTGTCGCCGATCAGATGATCCGGATCGTAGAGTTTGAATGCCAGACCCAGCACGGTCGAAACCGGCGCAAGCGTGATATATCGCTTGTCCCAGTTCAGGCGGATGCCTGTAATCGTCTTGCCCTGCCACTTGCCTTTGCAGACGACCCCGGAGTCGATCAGCGAGGCCGCGTCCGAACCGGCCTGCAGTGACGTCAGCGCGAAACAGGGGATTTCGGTGCCCGCGGCGAGGCCCGGCAGGTAGCGCTGCTTCTGTTCTTCGGTGCCGTAGTGCAAGAGGAGCTCGGCGGGACCGAGCGAGTTCGGTACGCCGACCGTCGACGAGACGACCGCACTGCGGCTGGCGAGTTTCTGAATGACAACGGCATTCGCGTACGCAGAGAACTCCAGTCCACCGTACTCCTTCGGAATGATCATCGCGAAGAAGCGGTGCTCGATGATGAAGTCCCAGACTTCCTTCGGCATGTCGGCGAGTTCGTGATTGATCTGCCAGTCGTCGATCATTCGGCAGAGTTCCTCACAGGGACCATCCAGAAATGCCTGCTCCTCGTCTGACAGTTTCGGCGCGGGATACGACATCAGGCGGTCCCACTCGGGCATGCCGGAGAACAGCTCTCCGTCCCACCAGATATTGCCGGCTTCGAGCGCCTCGCGCTCCGTGTCGGACATCGACGGCAGCATGGTGCGGTAGATGTCGAGCAGCGGCCGCGTCAGCTTCTCACGGCGCAGCTCGATCATGTTGGGTACGACCATGAGACCGAACGCGGCCCAGAGAATGATGATCCACCACCAGGACCAGCCCTCGAAGCCGAATATCGTGTATGCGACCAGCGCAACGCCCACGGCGACCGTCGAAGTACGAAGGTCGATACGTTGATAGGCGAGATAGAGGCCGCCGCCGACGAACAGCAGCAGCCAGAAAAGGGACGCGGCGAAACCAGACAAGTCGATTACCTCCGGGATTTATTCGAGCGGCAATCAGACGCCGCCAACCACGAATAACCCTATCACCGCCTCGCGGCAGGCGCTATTGAACCCGTCGCTATAGCAGGCTTTCGATGGCGGCACGTTCCTCGCGGAGTTCTGCCTCCGTCGCAACCATGCGTTCGCGACTGAAATCGTCGATTTCCAGCCCGTCGACGATCTCGTAATTGCCATTGCTGCAACGTACCGGATACGAGTAGATGACCCCCGGTTCGATGCCGTAACTCCCGTCGGCCGGAATCGCCATGCTGACCCAGTCGCCGTCAGGAGTTCCAAGTGCCCAGTCGTGCATGTGATCGATGGCTGCCGACGCCGCGGAAGCTGCCGACGATGCGCCGCGTGCCTTGATGATCGCGGCGCCGCGTTGCTGGACTACGGGGATGAATTCGCTCGCCAGCCATGCCTGATCGACCTGACTGCTGGCCGCCTCGCCTTTGACGGTGGCGTGGTTGATATCCGGGTACTGCGTCGCGGAGTGATTTCCCCAGATCGTCATCCGGCGGACGTCGGAGACGTGCGCGCCATTTTTTGCGGCCAACTGGGCGATCGCACGATTGTGATCGAGTCGAGTCATCGCGGTGAAATTGCGAGGATCGATATCCGGCGCGTTCGCCTGAGTGATCAGCGCATTGGTGTTGGCTGGGTTGCCCACGACGAGGACGCGGATATCGCGACTCGCATGCCCGTTGATTGCCTTTCCCTGCACGGAAAAGATCGCGGCGTTGGCCTCGAGCAGGTCCTTACGTTCCATGCCCGGACCGCGAGGACGCGCGCCAACCAGCAGCGCGAAGTCGCTGTCCTTGAACGCGACGTTCGGGTCGTCCGTGGCTACGACGCCAGCGAGCGTATCGAAAGCGCAGTCGTCGAGTTCCATGACCACCCCGTTCAGGGCCGGCAGCGCCGGGGGAATCTCGAGCAACTGGAGTATGACGGGCTGATCCGGTCCGAGCATCTGACCGGAAGCAATGCGAAAGCCGAGCTGATAGCCGATCTGGCCGGCTGCGCCCGTTATCGTGACGCGCACAGGTGATTTCATCGTGGGACGCTTCCTCAATTGGGGAGGGCGGCGATTCTAGCACCCTTGGCGCGAGGCGCGGCAGTCGGGATTGTGCTTATTCAGCCGGCCACTCGAAGTCGGGGAATGTCTCGAGCAATTGTCGCCGCTCGGTCTCGGCTTCTTCGTCGCGTCCGGCTTCCAGAAGTCTGTCGATGCAATCGGCCCATTCCTCCGCAGTTTCGAGTTCGTGCGGTTCGCAGACGCTGCTTTCCACGGCAGCGGACAGCGCCGCCACCTCCGACTGGCCGGCTCTGAGTGCCGCCATGCTGGCCGCGTCATTGACGATCGCAGGGCTTGCCTGCGCAACCGACTCGAGACTTTCGCCTTCCGGCGGGGCCTGCGCGTAGGCGCGTTCGGCGACAGCAACGGCTTGCGGCGCCGCATCGGCGAAACTCAGCATCTCCTCGGTCTCGGGAACGGGCAGGTCTGCCTCGGCGAGTCCCAATACCTCTTCGAACTCCTCGATCTTCGATTCCTCGCGGATTTCCTGGTCTCGAAGTCGCTTCAGCGGGTCGTCGTCTTCGGCGGTCTCCGCGGCGTGCTCTCCGGCGCCTGCCTGCGCGTCGGCGGCCATCGCGTTTGCATCGTAGTCTTCGTCGGCCGAGGGCATGTCCGCCCGAAGGTCGTCGGCTTCCAAAGGCGCTCGGCTCACGGCCGGCAATTCGGGCTCCGCGCCGGGCGGTAACACGACGTCGACAACGATGGCGAGACACAGGGCTATCGTCGCGGCCCAAGCCAGTGGCCTGATCCAGAGCATGGAGTGCGAATAGCCCTTATTCGCGTGGGCCGCAGCGTTTCGCAGCACGGTCTCGTTAAGCGAGGCCGGCGTACGTTCCGTGGCCGATTCGCGATAGGTCTCGCTGACCAGCGGGTCGCCGATGCCGTTTTTCCGTTCTTCGCTCATGATGCTTCTCGTGCCTGCGGCTCGTCGATCGCGGCCCTGAGTTTGTTGACGGCGTAGCGCAGGCGGCTCTTCGCTGTCTCGCGGTTAACGCCCGTCACCTCGGCGATCTGGGCAAGGTTGAGATGGGCTTCTTCGTGCAGGAGAAAAACGTCTCTTTGCTCATCGGGCAAGGTCGCAAGCGCCGCTTCGAGACGGCGTCGCGCGAGGCTGCGCTCTGTTTCGGCATCGGGTTCATTTCCGGCGCCGCTCTGAGTGTCCGGATCGACGTCGCTGGTGTGCGTGTGGCGCTTATTCCGGCGCAGATAATCGATAAAACAGTTGTGCGCGACCCGATACAGATACGTCGAGAATTTCGCCGTTGGCCGGTACTGACGGCGGGCCTTGACGATCTTGCCCCAGGCTTCCTGAAAGACGTCCTCGGCGGTGTCGCGATGGCCGCTGAGCCTCAGCAGGTACCGGTACAGCGAATCGTTGTGCCTTCGGTACAGAGTCTCGAAGGCAGCCACGTCGCCGTCCGCGTAACGGAGCATCAGCGCGCTGTCTTCAGGCATCACGTCCATCGCCGGAGCATAGGCTACGGCTGGGGTACGGAAAAGCGCTACAGCGGGTAAATTGAGGCATTTTTCGCCGATCATACTGGTAATAAACGAAACGCCGGGCCGGCAGGGTTCGCACGATCGCAAAAAAAGCTTGCAATGAGGTTTGTTGGTGTTATAGTTGACTACAACACCACGTCACCATCACTTCATCACAGGGCGGATCGCCGCCAGGAGCCGAAAAATGCAACCGCGCATCGCACAGTATCTGAACGAGATCGTCAGCCTGACCATGCTGGCTATACTCGTGCTGGCGTTTGTAGCGGGGCAGGCCGGCGCCGCAGAAGAGCCCCGTGTATCGGCCGACGACGCTACGACCGTCGTCGCCGAGTTTAGTTTGAGCATCCGTCAAAAAGGCGAGTAAGGTAGCGACGGATTTGCGCCGGTCCTGTCATATGGACCGGCGCCTTTTTAAAAGGATTTCGGACGACTAGGCAGTAGCCGTCTGTACGGAAGGGACATGGACCCGAACTGGAACGAAGACATCCCCATTTACCGCCAGCTGCGGGATCGCGTCGTCGCGATGATCCTGGAAGGCGTGCTCGGGGACGGCGACGCGCTGCCATCGGTGCGCAACGTCGCCGCAGAGTACAGGCTGAATCCGCTGACCGTACTCAAGGGCTATCAGGAGCTCGTCGACGAAGGTCTCGTCGAGAAGAAACGCGGCCGCGGAATGTTCGTGAACGAAGGAGCGCGGGCCAAGCTGCTCAAGAATGAGCGGCAGCGCTTCATTGAGACTGAGTGGCCGAGGGTCCTCGAGACCATCAAGCGACTCGGACTGGATCCGGACGCCCTGCTGAAGGCAGAGGCGACGGCTAAGGGAGAGGAAAACAACAATGACTAGCCTCGTTACTGCTCGCGACGTGTCCAAACGCTTCGGCGATTTGCGTGCCGTTGACGACGTCAGCTTCGATATCGAGAAAGGCAGGATCTTAGGTCTGATCGGCCCGAACGGCGCCGGCAAGACGACGCTGCTCAAGGCGATCCTCGGTCTCACAGAGTGCGAGGGTGAGTTATCCGTGCTTGGGCTCGACCCTTTCAAGCAGCGCAAGAAACTCATGCGGCAGATCTGCTTCATCGCGGATGTCGCGGTGCTTCCGCGCTGGATCAAGGTACACCAGCTGCTCGACTTCGTGGATGCGACCCATCCCAACTTCTCTCGCGAAAGTGCCGAAACGCACCTTGCAAAGACCAAGATCAAGAAGACCTCCAAAGTGAGAGAGCTTTCCAAGGGCATGGTGGCGCAGCTGCATCTGTCGATCATCATGGCGATCAATGCGCGGCTGCTCGTGCTCGACGAGCCGACACTCGGTCTCGACATCCTCTTCCGCAAGGAGTTCTACGCGAATCTGTTGAGCGACTATTTCGACGAAGAGCGAACCATTCTGGTCACCACTCATCAGGTCGAAGAGATCGAGAACATCCTGACCGACATCATGTTCATCAATGACGGCCAGATTCTGGTGAATGCATCGATGGACAGTGTCGGAGAGAACTGGGTCGAGCTGGCCGCTTCGGGAGACAATGCGGCGAAGGCCAAGGGTCTCGGGCCGATCTTCGAGACTGAGATGTTCGGCAAGTCGGTCTTCATATTCGAGAACGTGAATCGCTCGAATCTCGACGGTCTCGGTGACCTTCGGACGCCGTCGGTCGCCGATCTGTTCGTGGCCAAGATTAAGCAGGCTCGCGCCGCGGGGGGAGTGGCATGATCTCGACGCAAATTGCACTAATCAGACGCGAGATCTGGGAGCATCGCTCGATCTGGATCACGCCAGCAGCTGTCGCATTTGTTGTGACATTTATCGCGATTGCGATGGTCATCATGGCCGCGGCATTCGGTGAGACGGTTAATCCCGAGATCGAGCAGCTGGCAGATGCCACATTACCGGAATCGGTTCGACGAGTAGCGCTTGCGGCGCTGCTGGTCGGTAATACGACCGTATTCCTGATTGCAATGTGGTTCCTGTTGATCTTTTACTGTCTCGATTCGCTATACGCGGAACGCAAGGACAAGAGCATCCTGTTCTGGCGCTCACTGCCGATAACGGATGCGGAAACGGTAGTTTCGAAACTACTGACAGCGGTCTTGGCAATACCCGTCGCTACGATGGCAGCGGCCATGGTCTCGCATATACTGAACCTGATCATTATGAGCGTCTGGTTGGGCGTGCAAGGAGCCAATCCGTTCCGGTTTATCTGGGGCGCCGTGCCCCTGTTTGATACCTGGGCCGCGATACTCATATTCCTGCTCGCGGTTCCACTCTGGTTGGCTCCGTTGCTGGGTTGGTTTCTGTTCATATCGGCCTGGGCGAAACGCGGCCCATTCCTAAGGGCGGTGTTGCCGATCGCCATACTGCCAATACTTGAATACATCATATTCAGGTCATGGAATCTCGGCCTCGCTATCGTGGAAAGGCTGAGTTTCACTGCGATTCCGATATTCAACATTTCAGAATTCGCGTCGCGGTTTGACGAAGACAACCTTCATGCTGCGTTGGCGCAGGACGTCAGCCTCATGTCCGTGCTGGATGTTGGCAGGTTCCTCGGCAGCGTCCAGGTCTGGGCCGGATTGATCGTCTGCGGCCTGCTCGTCACTGCGGCAATCTACGTACGTCGATACCGCGGAGAGAGCTGATTTAAGCGCGCGCTTCGCGCCGAATCTCGTATTTCTTCAGCTTGCCTCTGAGCTGGTCGTAACTTAAGCCCAGCAGGCTGGCCGCCATCCGCTGGTTGTAACGAGAGCGTTCGAGCGCCGCCGTCAACAGGTCGCGCTCGAGGTCCTTTAGCCGCTCCGGCAGGTTGGTGGGCAGTAGCGGGGGGTGCTTGCGTATCGGCGCAAGCTCGCGTCTGGCGGCTCCCTCGGGTGTGTACGGGGAATCGAACGGATCGAACGCTATGTCCGTAATGACGTCGTCCGGTTCCTGACGTCTGTAGACGGAGCGTTCCACCGCATTCTTGAGTTCGCGGACGTTGCCGGGCCAGGCGTGCTGCAACAACGCCGAAGACGCGCGTGGACCAAAGCCGGGAAACACCGGCTGCTTCAGTTCGCTGACCATGTTTATCGCGAACGCATACGCGAGCGGCAATATGTCCTCGCTGCGCTCCCGAAGCGGAGGCACCGTGATGACGTCGAATGCCAGCCGATCGAGCAGATCCTCCCGGAAACGACCGTCGGCCGCCAGCGCGCGCAGATTCGCGTTGGTCGAGCCGACAGTCCGAACGTCAACCGACAGCGTTTCACTGCCGCCGACTCGCTGAATCTCCCCGTATTCGATTACCCGAAGAATCTTCTCCTGCATCCTTAGCGATATCGTTGCTAGCTCGTCGAGGATCAGAGTCCCGCCGTCTGCTCGTTCGAAGTGGCCGACGTGCATCTTGCTGGCCCCGGTAAACGCGCCCGCCTCATGGCCGAAGAGTTCCGATTCCAGAATCGACTCCGTTAGCGCCGCACAGTTGACCTTGACGAACGGCCGCTCCCACCGGTCCGACAGATAGTGAAGCCTCGACGCAATGAGTTCCTTGCCCGTCCCCCGCTCACCGACCACGAGTACAGGCTTCGAGAGCGGGGCGGCACGCGACACATGTTCGAGCATCTCCAGGAATACCGGGGCCTCGCCGATGATCGTTTGCGCTGGTCTGCTGGCGGACATTGGTCGAATCTTCCAAAGGGTGGTTAATTTAACCACACCATGGTGAGAAAGACCATATCGCCGGCCCGGCTTCAGCCGCACTGATGAGCGGCTATATCGTTTTAAACCAATAGCTTAAGGATAAATAGGCCAGGTTGGCAAGAAAGCTGCAGTTTTATAAGCGATATTGACCAAACATCAGAGGACAGTGCCATGGGCATATTCACGAGATTCTCAGACATCGTGAACTCCAACATCAACGCGATACTCGACAAGGCAGAGGACCCTGAGAAGATCGTGCGCCTGATGATCCAGGAGATGGAGGACACGCTCGTCGAGGTACGGTCGGCGGCGGCTCGATCGATCGCCGATAAGAAGGACCTGAATCGCAAGCTGGAGTCACTCGATCGCGAGCACTTCGACTGGGATAGCAAGGCCGAGCTGGCCCTGCGCAAGGACAGAGAGGACCTCGCCAAGGCGGCGCTGATCGAGAAGTCTCGGGTCGCGGCGGCCCAGGAGGCGCTCAAGCAGGACTACATGGCCGTCGATGACGGGCTCGCCAAGCTCAACGACGATATCGCGCGGCTCGAAGCAAAGCTGCAGGACGCAAAGGCGCGACAGAAGGCGCTTCTGGCGAGACACAAGACCGCAAACAGCCGGCTAGCCGCGCGCAAAAAGATCCATGACTACAAGATCGACGACGCGATGATCCGGTTCGAGCAATACACCCGGAGAATCGACGACGTCGAGAGCCGAATCGAGGCCTACGATCTTGGGCTGCCCAAGGATCTGAACCACCAGTTCGCGAGCCTCGAAGCGGAGGAATCGGTGCAGCAGGAATTCGAGGCACTGAAGCGCCGCGTGTCAGGCGAACCGTCGACTGAGTAGGGCCGATGGGTGATCTCGCCACGCTTGCAGTCGTTCTGTTCCTGACGATCGTTCTGCCGTTAATCGTCGTGCTGCACTTCGTCACCCGATGGAAACAGGCACGAGAGATATCCGGTGATGATGAGCAAATGCTCGAAGAACTTTACGCGCTCTCGCAGCGCATGCAGGATCGACTGCAAACGCTCGAAAAAATACTCGATGACGACAGACCAGAATGGAGGAAAAGAATATGAGTCGACGGGCATGGAATATCGATAACGGTCCGCTGCGCGGTTTCTATCGCGACCGCGAGAACGGCTGGATATTCGGTGTCTGCGCTGGCATCGCAGATCGTTTCAACTTCAGCCTTGGGGCGGTACGAGTTATCGCCGTAATCAGCCTGTTGCTGTTTACCTGGTTGACGGCCGCCGTATACATCGGCGCGACCCTTTTGATCCGGGAAAAACCCCTGATCTACTCGGGGCGCGAGTCGGAGTACGAGTTCTGGCGCCGCCGCCGCTGTGACGGTTGGAGACATTCGTGACGGGCTCCGCTTCCACCTTCGGGCGCCGCTTCAGCCGTAGTTCGGACCATTCCGTTCTGGGCGGAGTGTGCGGCGGGCTATCGGAGTACTTCGGCTTCAATCTCAAAGTCACGCGGATACTCGCCGTCATCGGCTTCCTGATGAACCCGCCGCTGGCCGCGCTGGCTTATCTCGCAGTCGTGTTTCTGGTGCCGGCGCGCCCTACGTCACGGAAGCCAGACATCGATCCGAAGTTTCAAAGCTCTTTGCGTTCGAGGCCGGCGCAAACGGCGCGGGACGTCAAACGCCGCTTTCTCAGCCTTGACCGGCGGCTCGCGCGGCTGGAGAAATACATCACCTCATCTCGTTACGAGCTTGACCGGGAATTCCGGGACCTCGAACATCGCCGATAATTTAAAGCATAAGGGAACCGACGATGAACAATCTTGTCTTTGTCGTTTGCATAGTCGCAATCATCTTCGCCGCAGGCGTCGCAAGAGAATGGATAAAGGCGCGCGCGGTGCGCGACGAAAAAAGCGGGGATTTCGACGACGCGGCCGCTCAGATAGATGCGCTGGAGGAGCGCATACGTGTCCTCGAACGCATCATTACTGAAAGCAAGTATGACCTCAAAAAAGAGATCGACAGACTTTAGATCTTACTCAGACTGCGCCCGGTACAGGCGCACCTCTTCATTGAACCGGGCTGCCA